>NZ_VBTN01000001.1:0-467572 GCF_013277805.1 Pseudomonas sp. MS15a(2019) | reverse complement strand
TCGGGGTAACGCCCACGCGCTCCTCTTGAAGCTGTTTTACCCAACGGCGCAGGGCCGACTCAACCACTCCCAGTGAACGAGCTGCTTCGATATGGCTGTAGCCCTGATCGAGCACCAGGCAGGCGGCCTCTCGTTTGAACTCGGGCGTAAAGGAACGACGTTGCTTGGTCATCAGACACCTCTCTATGGCGAGCATTCTCGCCCTAAATGGGTGTCCGGAATCAGTAGACCACTACAGGATCAGCACCGGCCAAAGCAGGAAAAGGAAGAGGCAACCCCACCCCGAGCTACCAAGTCAGTGGAGGGCGTCGAAGCCTAAGGCTTTGGTCGCAAGAGCGTGTAGGTCGGGCTGAGACAGCTTCATCGTCGAAGCCCAACAGGGCATACATTGAGCCTGGGCGCTGTTGGGCTTCGCTGCGCTCAACCCAACCTACGGTGTTCCTTTGGGAGCACGGATCGTAGGTTGGGCTGAGACGGTTCCATCGTCGAAGCCCAACAGAGCTTGTATCAAGCCTGGGCTCTGTTGGGCTTCGCTGCGCTCAACCCAACCTACATTGTTCCTTTGGCAGCGCGGATTGTAGGTTGGGCTGAGACAGCTCCATCGTCGAAGCCCAACAGGACCCGCACCGAGGCTAGGCACTGTTGGGCTTCGCTGCGCTCAACCCAACCTACATTGTTCCTTTGGCAGCGTGGATCGTAGGTTGGGCTGAAACGGCTCCATCGTCGAAGCCCAACAGGGCATGCACCGAGGCTGGACTCTGTTGGGCTTCGCTGCGCTCAACCCAACCTACGGTGATCCCTGAGGGCAGCCTGACGCTCAGTGCACCGCCACGATCTCCTGGCGGTGCACCTTGCCCTCCACCGTCACCGCCACCTCATCACCCTCCTCCCGACCGAGCAGAACCTGCCCCAGGGGCGCGCGGGGCGAGATCACCAGCACCTCCTGGCCGTCCAGCCTGACCTTGAGCCCCGCCGCATCCGGGCCAAGGAACAGCCAGCGGCTGGCCGTCGGGGTGGTCAGCTCGATCAGGGCACCGACGCGGATACCATCGGTCATGGCCACGGGCGTCAACGCCCGGTAGGCGGCCAGCGCCAGCTCGATCTCGTGCAGGCGGCGGCGTTGGCCGTCGGCCAGATAGGCCGCCTCCAGACCACGAGTGTCGTACTTGTTCTCGGCCTTGCTTTCGCTGTGGGTAGCCGCTTCGTGACTGGCCGTCAGCTGTTGGCTGATGACGTCCCGGTCGGCTTCCAGTGCCTGAAGAATGAGGGTGAGCAGTCGTGCCTTGTCCATGAACCGATCGCCGGGCAAAGGGTGCGAGCCTAAGGCCTAACGCCGCATCCTGCCAGCACTCTGGTGCGCCTGTCCGCCCGCCAGAACCCGCGCGCGGCCCATCGGTCAGTACAAGGCAGAATGTAACAGGACATAACAGATGCGCACCCGTACCGGACTTACTCTTCTGGCCCGCGGCGGCTATGCCGCCCGCGGTCTCGTCTATCTCATCATCGGCGTGCTGGCGTTGCTGGCCGCACGGGGCTCCGGCCAGCCGGCGGACAGCCATGACAGCCTGGAAGCCCTGCTCGCCCAACCCTTCGGCCACTTTCTGGTCGGCCTGGCGGTAATCGGCCTGGTCGCCTTCGCGGCCTGGCGCATCCTCCAGGCCATCCGCGATGTCGATGACCATGGCAGCAAGCCCAAGGGCCTGGTGATCCGCGCCGGCCTGCTGGTAGGCGGCATCACCTATGGCGCCCTCGCCTTCTTCGCTCTGGGCCTACTGGTCAGCGGCCTGCGCCAGGGCGGTGGCTCGGGTGGCGACACCAATGACTTTCTGCAGATGCTGCTTAGTTGGCGCTATTCCAACCTGCTGGTGTACATCGCCGCACTGATCCCCTTGGGAGTGGGTCTCGCCCATTTCGTGAAGGGCTGGAAGGCCAGCTTCGAGCGCTATCTCGAAGCCAGTCCGGAACAGCTGCGGCTGATCCGCCCCATCGGTCGCTTCGGCCTCATCGCCCGTGGGGTAGCCTTCGTCGAGATTGCCGTCCTGCTGGTGGTCAGCGGCTCGCGCTACCAGGCGCTGCATCCGCCGGGCATGAAGGACGCCCTGAACGGCCTGCAGAATCTGCCCTTCGGCGGACTGGTCCTGTCCGTGGTCGGCCTCGGCCTGATCGCCTTCGCCTGCTACAGCTTTGCGGAAGCCTGGTGGCGGCGCATCGAGATGGACCTGCCGGATGTGGGCGGGTCATTGCGCCAGGTATTGCCACGCTAGACCGGCGCCAGACATCAACGCCTGGCGCGCCAGTCCGAGCGGTACGCCGAGAGCCTCGATCTGATGCTTGACGCCTGCCACCGCCGTGCACTCGAACCGGATCACCCAACCGCGACGGGCCGCGGTCAGAAAGCGTTCGAGGGCGCCGTGGACGCGAAAACTGGCCTGGGTCCCGCTGTCACTAAGACAACGTCCGACCCGGGCCAGCGGTGGCTCCGATGAATGACCGCGCTAGGCTTCCACCTGGCTCCACTGCTTGTTCAGCCGCTTGTCCGACACCGGCATCCGCGTGCCCAGTTGCTGGGCCCAGAGCGACACCCGGTACTCTTCCAGCATCCAGCGATAGAGCTCCAGGTTGGCGTCGCGCTTGCCTTCCTGGCCGTGCTTGGCGGCGCGGGCACGATACTGCTCCCAGAGTCCGGCCAGCTCGCCGCTCCAGACGCGATCGCGCTGCACCTGGCCGCCGAGCTTGTCGAAGCGCTGCTCGATGGCCTTGAGGTAGCGCGGGTATTCCTTGAGCCACTCCAGCGGCGTATCCCGGACGAAGCCGGGATAGACCAGGCTGGCCAATTGCGCCTTGATGTCGTTCAGGGCCACCGCCTGGGCCAGGTCGATGCGGCCCTTGAATTTCTTCTGCAGGCCATGCCAGAGCTTGAGGATCTCCAGGGTCAGGCGTGCGATCCGTTCGGCCTGTTCGGTCAAGCCCGCCTTGCGTCGCTCGGCCAATGAAGCCAGGCCGGCGCCATCGCGGGGCAGCTCGGCTTCGTCGGCGAGGATGGCGGCGTCCAGGCTGGCCAACAGGATATCTTCCACCAGGGCTTCCGGCCGACCCAATTCGCGGTGCAGCAGACTCAGCTCGGTGAGGCCGGGCAACTTGCCGCGCAGGAACTTGGCCTGCTCCGTCAGTTGCTGCAGCAGCAGTCGCTGCAACGCGCGACGGTGCTGGTAGCGGGCCTCGGCCTGGGTGGCGAAGCGGCCTTCGCGTACGGTGCCCTGCTCGTCCACCAGCGCCGGATAGACCGTCATGGAAAGGCCGGCCACCTGCTGCTGGGTCTTGGCCGCCACCTCGGCGAAGGCCTTGGCCTCCACCGGGCGCTGCTCCTGGCGCTTCTGCGTCGGCAGCGCCAGGGCCGCCTGGCTTTCCTGAGCGAAGCGCGCCGTCACCTCGGCCAGGTCGCGGCCCTCGCCCAGCGGCTTGCCCTGGGCATCGACCACCTCGAGATTCATGCGCAGGTGCGGATCCAGGCCGGCTTCGGCCTCCGGCCAAGCGTCGTCGGGGATGCGGGCGCCGGTCATGCGCTGCAATTCGCGCCCCAGGGCCTCGTGCAGCGAGCCCTCGCCGAAGGGGATCTTGTCCAGCGCCGCGCGAACGAAATCCGGCACCGGCACGAAGTTCTTGCGCAGGGCCTTGGGCAGGTTGCGCACCAGGGCCACGCAGCGGTCATAGAGCAACCCCGGCACCAGCCAGTCGAGGCGCTGGGGCGGCAGCTGTGGCAACAGTGGCGCCGGCACCCGCAGGGTGACGCCGTCACGCGGATGGGTCGGGTCGAATTCGTAGGACAGCGGCAGGGTCAACTCGCCCAGGCGCAGGGTGTCCGGATACTGGGCGGCGGTGACCTCGCTGGCTTCGCGGGCAAGGACGTCTTCCTCGCGCATGATCAGCAGATCGGGCTGCTTGGCGCTTTCGCGGCGATACCAGCTGTCGAAGGTGGCGGTCTGGTAGACGTCCGCCGGCAGACGCGCGGCATAGTAGTCGAACAGCGTTTCCTCGTCGGCGAGGATGTCGCGGCGGCGGGCCTTGGCTTCCAGTTCGTCCAGCCGCTCCAGCAGCGCCCGGTTGGCGGCCAGGCACTTGGCGCGACTGTTGATCTCGCCACGTACCAGGCCTTCGCGGATGAACAACTCGCGGGCAGCGGGCGGATCTACGGGGCCGAAGTGCACCGGGCGACGACCGACCACGATCAGGCCATAGAGGGTGACCTGCTCATAGGCCACCACCTGGCCCCGCTTCTTCTCCCAGTGGGGTTCGAGGTGGGTCTTCTTGACCAGGTGCCCCGCCACCGGCTCGATCCAGTCCGGTTCGATCTTGGCCACCATGCGGGCGAACAGCTTGGTGGTCTCCACCAGCTCCGCGGCCATGATCCAGGTGGGCTTCTTGCGGCCGATGACGCTGCTGGGATGGATCCAGAAGCGTCGCTGACGCGCGCCCAGGTAGTCGCCATCCTCGCTCTTCTGGCCGATCTGGCTGAGCAGACCGGCGAGAATGGCCTTGTGCAGCGCCGCATAGCCGCGGGCACGCACCGCCGCCTCGCTGGCCTCGGCCTGTTGCTGAGCCTTGGCGTTGACGTGCTTGTCGGTGGTGGGCGCAGGTCTGTTGCCGACCTCCGCGGGTGCCGGCGCCGGACTTTCGGTCTTGCGCGCCTGGAGCCCCAGCTCGCGGCAGAGCAGGGTCAGCTGGCGATGGGCATCGCGCCATTCGCGCAGCCGCAGGTAGTTGAGGAAGTGCTTGCGGCACCAGCTGCGCAGGGCATTGGAGCCCAGCGCCTGGCGCTGCTCCTCGAAGCCGTGCCAGAGATTGACCAGGGCGGCAAAATCCGAATCCGGGTCCTTCCACTGGGCGTGGGCTTGATCGGCCTGGGTCTGGCGATCGGCCGGGCGCTCGCGCGGGTCCTGCACCGACAGGGCACTGGTGACGATCAGCACCTCGGCGAGACTGCCCTGCTCCGTCGCCTCCAGCAGCATGCGGCCCAGGCGCGGATCGACGGGCAGGCGCGCCAGCTGCCGGCCCAGGGGTAGCAGGCGGCCTTCGACATCGACCGCCGAGAGCTCCTGCAACAGGGTGAAGCCGTCCTTGATGGCCTTGCCATCCGGCGGCTCGATGAAGGGGAAGTCTTCGATGCGACCCAGGCGCAGATGCAGCATCTGCAGGATCACCGCCGCCAGGTTGGTGCGCAGGATCTCCGGATCGGTAAAGGTCGGCCGTCCCAGGAAGTCTTCTTCGCTGTAGAGGCGAATGCAGATGCCCGGCTCGACCCGTCCGCAGCGGCCCTTGCGCTGGTTGGCGCTGGCCTGGGAGACGGCTTCGATAGGCAACCGCTGGACCTTGGCTCTATAGCTGTAGCGACTGATGCGCGCGGTGCCGCTGTCGATCACGTAGCGAATGCCCGGCACGGTCAGCGACGTCTCGGCGACGTTGGTGGCCAGCACGATCTTGCGTCCGGGACGCGGCTGGAAGATCTTCTGCTGCTCGGCCGGGGTCAGCCGCGCATAGAGCGGCAAGACCTCGGTGAATTTCAGCTGGGCCTTGCGCAGCACCTCGGCGCAATCGCGGATCTCACGCTCGCCGGGCAGAAACACCAGCACATCGCCCGGGCGCTGGCCAACGCTGCGCTCGTGGGCCTCGATCTCGTCCAGGGCCTGGAGGATGCCCTGGTCCACCGAGAGGTCGTCCACCAGCCGCTCGCCGTCTTCGTCCACTTCGGCGCTGAGGGGACGGTACCAGGTCTCGACCGGATAGGTCCGCCCGGACACCTCGACGATGGGGGCACCGTCGAAATGCTGGGAGAAGCGCTCCAGGTCGATGGTGGCCGAGGTGATGATCAGCTTGAGATCGGGTCGGCGCGGCAGCAGGGTCTTGAGAAAGCCCAGCAGGAAGTCGATGTTGAGACTGCGCTCGTGGGCCTCGTCGACGATGATGGTGTCGTAGCGTTCAAGAAAGCGGTCGTGCTGGGTTTCGGCCAGCAGGATGCCGTCGGTCATCAGCTTGATCAGGGTGGCGTCGGTGCTCTGATCCTCGAACCGCACCTGATAGCCGACCAGTTCGCCCAGCGGCGAACCCAGTTCTTCCGCCACCCGGGCGCCCACGCTGCGCGCCGCCAGCCGGCGGGGCTGGGTGTGGCCGATCAGCCCTTGTACACCCCTGCCCAATTCCAGACAGATCTTGGGCAACTGGGTGGTCTTGCCCGAACCGGTCTCACCGGCGATCACCACCACCTGATGGCCTTCGATGGCGCGCTTGATTTCCTCGCGCTTGGCCGCGATCGGCAGGGCATCGTCGTAACGGATGCGCGGCACGCTGGCACGCCGCGCCTCGACCTTGGCGCAGGAGGCCTGAAAGCGTTCCAGCCACTGGGCCTCGCGGACTGGATCGGGCTGTTTCTGCAAGGCCTGGAGCTGGCGTCTCAGGCGATGGCGATCGGCGTTGAAGGCCTGATCCAGGTTGGCGGCAAGACGGGCAACGGAGGGGGTATCGGTCATGAAACTCTTTCGACGGCGGTCGTTTGGACCGGTAAGTGTAAAAGAGTTGGGGGGTCTGGCGGGGCTTTACAAGAACGGCGGGCGGAAAACCGCCGGGTTGCCTGCCTTTGCGCGACGCCTGGTCGCGCAAAGGCAACACGGGGTCAGAGGCTGTTCAAAGGCTAGCGAGCTAGAGACAAACAAGGCGAAAGTGGCTGAGGAAGCGGAGTCTACAATTAGTAGATGAGCATTCCGAAGCCACTTTCAACGCCGTTTGGCCGACGCGCAGCAGTCTTTGAGCAGTCTCTCAGCGCTTGGCCTGGACACTGGCCATGTTCAACCCGGCCGGCGGCGTGCGCAGCGCCATGTCGAGGGATTGCAGCGCCTTCCAGGCATCCTGCTGCAGATCGGCCGGATCGGCATGATCGAACTTGATCTTCTCGCCGGCGGCCGGCAGCGGCGGACGGGTGCCGTAGATCAGCGCATAGAACACCGAAGCGGTCAGGTAGGTGCCAGTAAAGGACGGGTGGCTGCCGTCGGGCAGGAACAGCCCCGGCTGCGGCTGATCGGCCAGGGCCTTCTGCCAGGCCTGGCCCACCGGGGCCAGCAGCGCGCCGGTTTCCTTGGCCAGGGGGGTGTAGACGCTGTCCAGCTGCGCCTGCATGGTCGGGTTGTTCTGCCGTGCCCAGGTCAGGTAAAGGATCGGCTGGGCGCCGTCCTTGCGCGCCAGATCGGCGATCAGGCGGACGTACCGACGGGTGAGGTCCGGATTCTTCACCGGCATCATGCTGTGATCCTGGATCACCACGTAGTCGTAGTTGGCCTTGGCCAGCTCGTCCTGCACGTCGTGGCGCTTCCAGTGTTCCTCAAGGCTGGCGCCGCTGAAGGTCACATGCTTGACGTCCAGCGGGCGGGGTTGACCGGCCTCGACGGACATTTGACGGACCATCGCCGGTAGATCGTTGACGAAGGTATAGCTGTTGCCCACGAACAGGACGCGGATGGGTTCACCCGCCTGGACCTGGCCGAGCATGCTGGAGCCCAGCAGGAAGAGGCCCAGCAAGGCCTGGCGTACGCAAATTCGCATGGTGTGTCCTCAAGGAGAGAGGTCGAAGAGATGACGGCAAAATGCCGCCTGCGGTTTATACCCGAACCTCTTGCGAAAACCATGCTTGGAGACCGGCGACACCGCTACCAGTCGACGAGAGGTAGCGGCGCGGGGGACATGGTGAAGCCCTGTTACGCCTTCTTGAGTTCGGCGTCACGCAGTTCGCGGCGCAGGATCTTGCCGACGTTGGTGGTCGGCAGGCTGTCGCGGAATTCCACCAGCTTGGGGCGCTTGTAGCCGGTGACGTTGTCGTGCATGTGCTTGAGCACCTGCTCGGTGGTCAGGGATGCACCCGGCTTGGGCACCACGAACACCTTGATCTTCTCCCCTGCCACCTCGTCGGGGATGCCGATGGCCGCGCACTGCAGCACCCCGGGTAACTGGGAGAGCACCTCTTCCAGTTCGTTGGGATAGACGTTGAAACCGGACACCAGGATCATGTCCTTCTTGCGATCGACGATGCGCAGATAGCCATCGGGTTCGATGACGGCGATGTCGCCGGTACGCAGCCAGCCTTCGGCGTCCAGGACTTCGGCGGTGGCCTCGGGGCGCAGCCAGTAGCCCTTCATCACCTGAGGCCCCTTGACGCACAGTTCACCGGGGGTGTCGAAGCCCAGGGCCACGCCATCGGCATCCACCACCTTGCAGTCGGTACCTGGTACCGGTACGCCAATGGTGCCCAGCCGGCGACGCTCCAGCGGATTGAAGCTCACCACGGGACTGGTCTCGGTCATGCCGTAGCCTTCGCAGATGCCGCAGCCGGTGACCTCTTCCCAGCGCAAGGCCACGGACTGCTGCAGCGCCATGCCACCGGAAAAGGTCACCTTGAGCTGGGAGAAATCCAGCTGGCGGAACTCCTCGCTGTTGCACAGGGCGGCGAACAGGGTGTTGAGACCAACGAAGCCGTTGAAGCGCCACTGCCTGAGTTCCTTGACCAGCGCGGGCAGGTCGCGGGGATTGGTGATCAGGACGTTGTGGTTACCCTGGATCAGCATGGCCATGCAGTGAATGGTGAAGGCATAGATGTGGTAGAGCGGCAGCGGCGCGATCATGACCTGGGCACCGCCGCCCAGGTACTTGGTCATCAGCACCTGGCACTGCAGCATGTTGGCCACGAGATTGCGGTGGGTCAGCATGGCGCCCTTGGCGATGCCGGTGGTGCCGCCGGTGTACTGCAGCACGGCGACATCCTCCGCCGCCGGGTCGGCGTCGACGAAATCGACGTGCTCGCCCTTGGTCATGGCATCGACGAAGCGGATGGAATGGGGAATGCGATAGGCCGGCACCATCTTCTTGACGTGGCGGACCACGGCGTTCACCAGCAGGCGCTTGAAGGTCGGCAGCAGGTCGCCGACCTCGGTGATGATGACGTGCCGGATGTCGGTCTGCGGCAGCACCTGTTCGGCCAGGTGCGCCATGTTGGCCAGGCACACCAGCGCCCGGGCGCCGGAATCCTTGAACTGGTGCTGCATCTCACGGGCGGTGTACAGCGGGTTGGTGTTGACCACCACCAGGCCGGCGCGCATGGCGCCAAACACCACCACCGGGTACTGCAGCACATTGGGCATCTGCACGGCGATGCGATCGCCGGGTTGCAGGTCGGTGTGCTTCTGCAGGTAGGCAGCGAACTGACCGGACAGCTCATAGAGTTCGCGGTAGCTCAGCGTCCGCCCGAGATTGCTGAACGCCGGGCGCTCGGCGTAGGTCTGGCAGGCCTCGCGGAATACCGCCAGGACGTTGCGATAACGGTCCAGGTCTATGTCTGTCTGGATGCCCTCGGGATATTTGTCACTCCAGAAATTCGGCATCATGCAGCCCGCTCCCGCTCTATGGTTATTGTTCGTTGGCGTGCCGTGATCAGCGCTGAACCGGCCCTGCGAGCCTAGCAGCTTTGCCCTGCCCGCAACAGCATCAATATCCGCCCTTAACGTCACCTAATGACCATAAAGTCATTTATGGTCACCTTCTCTACCGGCTTTTCCGGGCGTCGATTAGCCTCAGACGACCAGCCTGGGTAGAATGCCCGGCTTCGCGGCGTCTGCCGCCTTGTCACAGCTGCCGGAGCGCCTCATGAGCCTGACCGAAAACATCCCTTATGAAGCCCTCGAGATCGGCCAGAAGGTGACCGTGACCCGCACCATCGAGCAGCGCGACGTGCTGCTGTTCGCCGCCCTCTCCGGGGACTGCAACCCGTTGCACCTGGATGCCGACTTCGCCGCCAAGACGCTGTTTCGCGAGCCCATCGCCCACGGCATGCTTAGTGGCGCCCTGATCAGCGCCGCGGTGGCGTGCAACCTGCCGGGCCCAGGCACTCTTTATGTCGACCAGACCATGACTTTCGAAAAGCCGGTCAAGCTGGGCGATACCCTGACGGTGGAAATCGAGGTGCTGGAAAAGCTGCCGAAGTTTCGCGTGAACCTGGCCACCCGCGTGTTCAACCAACACGGTGACAAGGTCGTCGACGGCGTCGCCAAGGTGGTCGCGCCGCGCAAGGCGGTGCAGGTGCAGCAGGTAGAACTGCCCCCCGTCACCGTCGGCTGATGTTCAGCCACGATCTGCTGCGCGTCGGCCTAACTGCGTTAAAAACGCCTTCGGAATGCTCATTTACTATTTGTAAACTCCGCTTCCTCAGGCGTTTTCGCCTTGTTTGGCTCTAGCTCGCTAGATCGTAAAACATAGTTTAGCAACACCACCTCAACTCAGATCGGTCAGGCCGCGCTGCAGCGGGGCTTGCAGACTGAACTCGCTGAACGCCACTTCCATGCCGCCCCGCTCCGGGGTGCCACAGACCGGGCCGACCCGGTATTCCGCGGCGGCTGGCAAGCTGACCAGGCGCAGCAGCGGCCAGCGCTGACCGTCCAGCGAGGCCTGCACCCGCAGGCTACCCTGGGTCAGGGTGACCCTCAGCCACACCTCTTCCCGCTCGCCCAGCGGTGCGCCCACGGCCAGATCCGAACGGCCCTGGGTCAGGACGCTGAGCAGTTGCGGCGTGTCGTCGAAGTAGCCGATGCCAGCGCGCAGCCACTGCTGCTCGTCGATCCGCACCATCAGCCCGGCATGGTCACCCTGGTTCTTGCAGCGCGCCGCGACCCGCACCTGCGCGGTGAAACCACTGGTGACCCGGGCGCCGAAGAAGTGGCCGCTGTGGCGCTCGGCGCCGTCGTGGGTCTGACGCCAGAAGTCACTGTGGCGATCGGTGATGACCCGGAGCCGCTCGGGCTCGGCCAGCCAGGTCTCGGGTTCATTGATCCATTGGCAGATGTCGAACATGGGGCTCTCCTCGCGTGCTCGCGCTTGGAGTCCGGGCTGCCCCGCAAGTTCGTCTAGGCGCCGCCTTTGAGGATGGCGGCGGCGATCTGGTTGAGACCGATTTCCTGCTCCACGGCGCCGAGTTTCATGGCCTCCTTGGGCATGCCGTAGACCACGCAGCTGTCTTCGTCCTGGCCGAGGGTACGGCCGCCGGCTTCGCGTAGTTCCTTGAGGCCACGGGCGCCGTCGTCGCCCATGCCGGTCATGATGATGCCGAGGGCGTTGCTGCCGGCCGCCCGCGCCACCGAGCGGAACAGTACGTCCACCGAAGGTCGGTGGCGGCTCACCGGCGGGCCATCGACCACGTCCACGTGGTACTGGGCACCACTGCGCTTGAGCAACATGTGCCGGCCACCCGGGGCGATGAGCACCCGTCCCGGGGTGACGCGATCACCGTGCCGCGCTTCGCGGACCTCAAGGTCGCAGAGGCGATCCAGGCGCTCGGCGAAGGCGGCGGTGAAACGCTCGGGCATATGCTGCACGACGACGATGCCGGGACAGACCCGCGGCAGGGAGGTGAGCACGGCTTCCAGCGCCTGGGTACCCCCGGTGGAGGTGCCCAGTGCCACCAGCCGCTCGGTGGTCCGGGCCATGGCCGTGCCACCGGCGGGTAGGATGACATCGGCGCTGAGCTTGGGCGCTGCCACCACGGGCGCCGCCCGCGGCGCCAGGCGCTTGAGATTGGCGCGGGCTGCCGCCTTGATGGCATGCACCAGGTCCTCGGTCGAGCCCTGGAGGAATTGTTTGAGATTGGCCTGGGGCTTGGTGACGATGCTAACCGCACCAGCCGCCATGGCCTGCAGGGTGGTGGCAGCGCCCTTCTCGGTGAGAGTGGAGCAGATCACCACCGGGGTCGGCCGCTCGGACATCAGCTTTTTGAGAAAGGTGATGCCGTCCATGCGCGGCATCTCCACGTCCAGCACCAGGACGTCCGGCCATTGCTTGCGCATCTTGTCCATGGCGAACACCGGATCGGCCGCTACGCCGACCACCTCGATGCCCGGATCCAGGGCCAGGCTCTGTGCCAGCACCTGACGCACCACGGCTGAATCGTCGACGATGAGAACCTTGATCTTATTCATTAGGGGTAGTCCGGAGAGGAGGGATTTGCGCTCAGGGTCGCCTGCTGGAGAGAGACGGCGCCCGTGCGCAGATCGAGGATCAACTTGCGGTGCCCGATGCCTTCGACATGGGTCTTGTCGCACCTTAGACCATAGGCGGCCAGCAAGGCGCGCGCGGCCTCCACGTTGCGCTGCCCGATGGACGCCGCCGGCGTGCTCGGCACTCCGGGGAACATGGAGCCACCGCCATAGAGGTGAATGCGATACCCGCGTGGATCGCTGCCATGGCGCGCCATGGCCCTGAGGATCAGATAGAGGGCATCGTCGATGTAATGGCCGTCGCGCCGGGTGGTCTTGGCGCCACCCAGCCGACTGGGCAGCAGGGAGTGGGTCATGCCCCCCAACCGATCACCCGGGTGCCAGAAGACGAAGGACACGCAAGAGCCCAGTACCGTCCGCAGTTGCAGATCGCCACGACCGAAATACCAGTCGCCGGGGGTGAGGAAGCGTTCGCCCACCGCCACGGTGCTCAGATCGGCCGCTGATAGATGGAAGGCGACACCATGCGCAAGGCCTCGGTCACGCCATTGAGGGTTTCCGAATGGCTGATGAAGAAATAGCCACCCGGACGCAGATGGCGGACCAGCCGTTCGACGACCTGGCGCTTGGTGGGCAGATCGAAATAGATCATCACGTTACGCAGAAAGATGACGTCGAATTTGCCCACCTCCGGCAACCGGGTATTGAGGTTGATCTGCATGAAGGAGATGCGCGCCGCCAGTGCCGGATCGACCAGGAAGATGCCGGCGTTGTTACCCACGCCCTTGAAGCAGTAACGCCGCAGCAGCGCCGCGGGAATGCCCTCGGCCTCCTCCAACGGATACTGACCCAGGCGGGCCTTCTCCAGCACGCGCGTGCTGAGGTCAGAGGCGAGCATCTCCCAGGGCTTGTCACCGAGACCTTCGGCCAGGGTCATGGCCAGGGTGTAGGGCTCTTCGCCGGAGGAACAGGCACCGCTCCACAGGCGAAACGGCTGGCTGCCCTTCCAGTTCGGCAGCACCTGGTTGCGCAGGAAGTCGAAATGCTTCGGCTCGCGGAAAAAATAGGTCTCGTTGGTAGTGAGCAGATCCACCGCCATCTGGAATTCCCCCCGATCCTGCTGGATCAGGCGGAAGTAGGCACCGTAGCTGGGCAGCTGGCGCAGGCGGATGCGCTTGGCCAGCCGTCCGCCCACCAGCGGCTTCTTGGCATCGGACATGCTGATGCCCGCGACCTTGAAGATGAGGGAGCGGAATTGCTGGAACTCGGCATCGGTGAGCGCGAGGGCCTCGGACACGCTCATGCTCAGGCAGCCGGAATGGCAGCGAGCTGCTGGTAGTCGTCCTCACCGAGCACGCGCTCGATGTTGAGCAGGATGACGAAGCCGTCGCCTTGCTTGGCCATGCCGAGGATGAAATCGGTGCGCACCCGGGCGCCGAAATCCGGCGCCGGCTCGATGGCATCCGCACCGATTTCCAGCACCTCGCTGACGGCATCCACCACCACCCCCAGCACCTGGGTGCGCTGCCCGCCCTGCACCTCCAGCACCACGATGCAGCTGCGCCGGCTCACCTCGGTGGGCTGGCCATGAAATCGCACGCCGAGGTCCATCACCGGTACCGCGGCGCCGCGCAGGTTGATCACCCCACGGATCGATGGCGGCAGCATGGGTACGCTGGTCACCGCGCCGTACTCGATGATCTCGCGCACGCAGCCGGTACCCACCGCGTACATGTCACCTCCCAGCTGGAAGGTAAGAAACTGCCGGGGCAGATCTGCACTACTCATCAGACACTCTCCTCGAAGTGGGCGAAGCCGACAGGCGCCTTACCCCGGGTGGTAACGGTCAGGGGTGCGGAGCGGAAGGCGGATGCCTTGCGCTTGGTCTTGCCCTGGCTCGAGCCGGTATTCGGGGACAGGCCCGCGTTGGCGCCCGGCAGGGCATTGCCCAGGGTGAAGAATTCCATCAGTTGCTGCAGTTGCTCGGCCTGGCCGCTCATCTCCTCGGAGGTGGCCGCCAGCTCTTCCGACGCCGAGGCGTTCTGCTGGGTGAGCTGGCTCAGTTGCAGCATGGCGCTGTTGATCTGATCGACCCCGGCGCTCTGCTCTTCGGAAGCGGCGGTGATCTCCTGCACCAGATCCGAGGTCTTGTTGATCGAGGGGACCATCTCGCTGAGCAGAGTACCGGCACGCTCGGCCAGGGCGACGCTGTTCTTGGCGACCTCACCGATCTCCTGGGCGGCCACCTGGCTGCGTTCGGCCAGCTTGCGCACCTCGGCCGCCACCACCGCGAAGCCCTTGCCGTGCTCGCCGGCGCGGGCCGCTTCGATGGCGGCGTTGAGCGCCAGCAAGTTGGTCTGGTAGGCGATGGCGTCGACGATGCCGATCTTGTCGGCGATGGTCTTCATCGCCACCAGGGTATCGCGCACCGCCTCGCCACCCTCGCCCGCTTCCCGCGCGGCCTTGCCGGCCATGCCGTCGGTGACCCGGGCGTTCTCGGTGTTCTGGGCGATGGAGGCCGACATCTGCTCGATGCTGGCGCTGGTCTCTTCGACCGAGGCAGCCTGCTCGGTGCTGGCCTGGCTCATGCTCTGGGCGGTGGCCGAGACCTCTTCGGAGGCACTGGCCAGAGAATCGGCGTTGCCGCGTACCTCGCCGATGATCTGCCCGAGGCGTTCGGTCATGCCGCGGATGGCCGCCAGCATGCTGGTGGTATCGCCCTCGCGGGTCTCCACCACGACGCTCAGATCGCCGCGGGCGACCCGACTGACCACATCGGCGGCATAGGCCGGCTCGCCGCCCAGCTGGCGGATGAGGCTGCGGGCGATCAGGTAGCCCATGGCGACCGACATCAGCAACGCCACGGCACCCAGGACGATCATCAGGTTGCGGGCGTCCACATAGGCAGCGGTCGCGGCTTCGCCGGACTCGATCATGCGCTGGGCCTGGAGGTCATTGAGCTGATTGACCGCGGTGACCAGCTCGTTGTTGTTGGGGGCGAAGACGTTGAGCAGATAGTCACGCGCCTGCCCATGGTCGACGTCCAGCAGGCGGAAGAATTCGCTGTACTTGTCCTGCAGCCGCTGGCGACTTTCCAGCACGGCCTTGAGCTTCTGCTTGCCTTCGTCGCTCTGGATCTTCTTGCCCAGGTCGGTGAGGATGTCGCCGTTCTCGCCCCGAATGCGCTTGATCTCGTCGAGGGTCTTGGCACGCTGGTCAGCGCCGTCCTGCAGCAGCAGGTTACGCATCTGGCGGCCGGAATCCAGGGTGTTGCGGGCCAGGGTGTTGGCCTGCACCGTCATGGGAAAGCGATACTGCGACATGGAGTCAGCGGCTTCCCTCATCGTCCCCATGTTCAGCAGCGCCACGCCGATGGTCAGCAGCAGCATGAGGATGGCGGCGCCGAAGCCCAGCATCAATTTGGTCGAAACACGCATCTTGTTCAGCATGGAATGACTTCCTAATGGTTACTGTCCAGTTCTTCGGCCTAGCCCTGGCCTTCTTTAACCGTTCTGCTATCTAGCACTTACCGCGTGTCCGCTCTGGAATGCGCCTCATCCGTTGCTCGACAGGGCCTTGGCAGCGCGACTCAGCAATACCAAGGCCTAGCCTGGCTGGCGTGTGTGCCACTTCCTTTCCCCAAGGAAACGAAGCGTTACCCCTGGTCCGCAGCCGTCCATTCGGTTAGCACGGCGACCTAGCCAGCCGATCAATCGGTGGCATTACCTTCAAGGGGCGCGTCAGCCGGCGCAGCGGCGCCAGCCGATGGCTGTTCAGCCAGGCCACGGCATGGCGCCTAGGCGCTATTCACCGAAGCGTGTGAAACCTTCTGGAAAGCGGGCGATTGGCGCCTCGCCACGACTGGACCCCAGCGGATGATGGGACCTCGGCAACGACGGCCGGACGTGTTCCAGCGCGCGATCCAGGTCGCGCGGGGCGCGCCCTTCGCCGGTATGGAAGAAGTTCATGAGTCGTTGCAGCTGTTCGGCCTGGCCGCTCATCTCTTCGGCCGTGGCCGCCAGCTCTTCCGATGCCGAGGCATTCTGCTGGGTGATCTGATTGAGTTGCAGCATGGCGGCGTTGATCTGCCCTGCCCCGCCGCTCTGCTCGTCGCTGGCCGCGGCGATCTCCTGTACCAGGCTCGAGGTCTTGGTGATGGAAGGGACGATCTGGTCCAGCAGGGTGCCGGCGCGTTCAGCCAGAGCCACGCTATTCTTGGCCACGGCACCGATTTCCTGGGCCGCCACCTGGCTGCGCTCGGCCAACTTGCGCACCTCGGCGGCCACCACCGCGAAGCCACGACCGTGCTCCCCGGCCCGCGCCGCCTCGATGGCCGCGTTGAGCGCCAGCAGATTGGTCTGGTAGGCGATGTCGTCGACAATACCGATCCGGTCGGCGATAGTCTTCATCGCCACGGTGGTATCACGGACCGCAGCACCACCCTCTTGCGCCTCCTGGGCCGCCTTACCGGCCATGCCGTCGGTAACCTTCGCATGTTCCGAATTCTGCGCGATGGACGCCGACATCTCTTCGATGCTGGCACTGGCTTCTTCCACGGATGCCGCCTGCTCGGTGCTGGCCTGGCTCATGCTCTGAGCGGTGGCGGAGATCTCCTCCGAGGCACTCGCCAGGGCATCGGCCGACAACCGCACCTCTCCGATGATCTGGTTGAGCTTGTCGACGGTGCCGTTGATGGAATTCTTCAGCTCCAGCAACTGGCCCTGGTAGTCGCCCTGAACGGTACGACTCAGATCCCCCTCCGCTAGCCTGGCCATCACGCCCATGGCCTCGTTCACCGGGGCGACAATGGCGTCCAAGGTACCGTTGATGCCGGCGACGATTCGACGGAAATCGCCCTGATGCAGGCTGACATCGGCGCGTGTATCGAGGCGACCGGCCATGGCCGCCTCGCTGAGGTGTTGGGCGTCATCGATCAGACGCTGGATATTGATCCGAACCTGTTCGACGTTGTCGTTGATGAAGGCCTTCTTGCCGGGGAAGCGCTCCAGCGGCGCCGAGAGATCGCCTTCGCCGAAGGCCTTGATGCAGGCCATGGCCTTCTTCTTCACCGCGATATGACCGGCGACCATGGCATTGATGCCAGCGGCGATTTCGCGATAGGAGCCCTGGAAGCGTTCGGCGTCGATACTGACGTCGATGTCGCCGGCATCATGCTCCTGGGACATCCGCTGCATCTCCGCCATCAATCCCTGCAGATTGCCCCGCAGCTGCTCGATGTGGGCGTTGATGAAGGCTTTCTTGCCCGGGAAGGCCTCCAGCGGCGCCGTCAGGTCGCCCTCGCCAAAGGCCTTGACGCAGGCCATGGCCTTCTTCTTGACCTGGATGTGACTGTCGACCAGCGCGTTGATACCGCTGGCCATCTCGGCAAAGGCGCCCTGCAGGCCCTGGGCTTCGATGCAGACCTCGATATCGCCGATGGCATGCTCGTGGGACATCCGCTGCAATTCGCCCTGCAGGGTCTGCAGACTGCCGCGCAGTTCCTCGACACTGGCGTTGATGAAGCCCTTCTGCCCGGGATAGGGATCGAGCTTCGCCGTGAAATCGCCAGCGGCGATCGCGCTGACGCAGGCCATGGCACGTCTTTGCTCGTCCTGCTGCAGTTGCAGCGTGCCAGCGTACTGCTCCAACCAATCGCGATAGCAACCCGGAAACGCCCTGGCATTGGAGCGACCGTCGAGCTGACCTCGCGCCTGCTCCGTGTTGATGCGTCCCCACTCGGCATCCACTTCGCGCAGGGTCGCCACCAGCCCGGCCAGTTGCGCCAACAGGCTCTGGGTATCCCCTTCGCGCAACGGCAACTGGCGTGGAAACTCACCACGCGCGAGCTGCGCCACCACCTGGGCGGCAACCCGCGGATCGGCGCCAAGCTGACGCTGCAAGGTGTGCATGATGAACCGGCCACCGAGGACCACTACGCCCAGGGCAGCCAGGCCCAGCACGCCCACCAGCCACTGGGCCGAACCGACATCTGGGCCACCCAAAGCTTTCAGCTGATAACAGGCCGCCCCCACTACCAGAAGCAGGGCTACGGCCATGCCCAGTACCGACCACACCACTCGAGTCCGTAGCGAGAACATCAACTGCATGTTGCGCTTCCTTTTTCCTGTCTTTTCTGAGTCTTTGCATCAGGGGTCCAGCGGCGCTCAGCTGGTACTACGCGCGGCCAGGCCGGCCAGTTCTTCGATATCCAGCACCCGCGGGACATCGAGGACGACGACGAAGCCGCTGCCCGACTTGACCATGCCGGCGATGAAGTCCGGGCGCAGGCGACTACCGAAGCTGGGCGCCGGGCGGATGTCGCCGGGGGCGATCTCCAGCACCTCGCTGACCGCATCGACGACCACGCCAAGCACCTGCAGGTCATCGCCCGTGGGCACCTCCAGGATGACGACGCAGGTCCGTGGCCCGACCTGGGTCGGACTACCGCCGAAGCTTGCCTCCAGATCGATCACCGGCACCACCGCCCCGCGCAGGTTGATGACGCCGCGGATGCACGCCGGCATCCGCGGAACCTGGGTGAGCTGGCCGAACTCGAGAATCTCGCGCACGGCCAGGGTATCCACCGCATAGGTCTCTTCCTGCACGACAAAGGTCAGGTGCTGGTGACCCAGGGTGTCTTGCTCTAGATCGGAGATCGTCAGGGCGTTCATGGGTTACTCCGAGAAACGTACGTAGCCTTCCGGCAAGCGACCACCGGCGGCGGACTGGGAACGGACGGCGACTTGCGGACTGCGCGGAGCGGCTGGCCGAGCCCGCTCCATGGCCCGTTCCAGGTCCTGTACCGCACGGCCTTCACCGGTGTGGAAGAAGCCCATCAGCCGCTGCAGTTGCTCGGCCTGGCCGCTCATTTCCTCGGCAGTGGCCGCCAGCTCTTCCGAGGCCGAGGCGTTCTGCTGAGTCAGCTGATTCAACTGCAGCATAGCCCCGTTGATCTGACTTACCCCACTGCTCTGCTCTTCGCTGGCCGCGGCGATCTCCTGCACCAGATCCGAGGTCTTGCCGATGGAGGGCACGATCTGGTCCAGCAGGGTGCCGGCACGCTCGGCCAGGGCCACGCTGTTCTTGGCCACGTCGCCGATCTCCTGGGCCGCGACCTGGCTGCGCTCGGCCAGCTTGCGCACCTCGGCCGCCACCACCGCGAAGCCCTTGCCGTGCTCGCCGGCGCGGGCCGCTTCGATGGCCGCGTTGAGCGCCAGCAGATTGGTCTGGTAGGCGATGGCGTCGACGATGCCGATCTTGTCGGCGATGGTCTTCATCGCCACCGTGGTGTCACGCACCGCTTCACCACCCTCGCCCGCTTCCCGCGCGGCCTTGCCGGCCATGCCGTCGGTGACCCGGGCATTCTCGGTGTTCTGGGCGATGGAGGCCGACATCTGCTCGACGCTGGCACTGGTCTCTTCCACCGAGGCAGCTTGCTCGGTACTGGCCTGGCTCATGCTTTGAGCGGTGGCGGAAATCTCTTCTGAGGCACTGGCCAGGGCATCGGCCGACAACCGGACCTCGCCGATGATCTGGTTCAGCTTGCCGACGGTGCCGTTGATGGACGTCTTCAGCTCGTGCAACTGGCCCTGGTAATCACCCTGAACGGTGCGACTCAGATCGCCTTCGGCCAGCCCGGACATCACCGCCATGGCTTCATTGACCGGGGCGACGATGGCATCCAAGGTACCGTTGATGCCGGCGACGATGCGCCGGAAGTCACCCTGGTGGGCACTGGCATCGGCACGATTGTCGAGACGACCGGCCATGGCCGCCTGGCTCAGCTGGTTGGCGTCCTCGACCAGACGCTGGATATTGCCGCGCACCTGCTCGAGGTTGTCGTTGATCACCGCCTTCTGGCCGGGGAAGCGCTCCAGCGGCACCGACAGATCGCCTTCGCCAAAGCTCTTGACGCAAGCCATGGCCTTGGCGGAATCGCTGAGATGACCGGCAACCATGCCGTTGACGCCTTCGGCCATGCTGCGATAGGCACCTTGGAAACGGTCCGCCGGAATGCGGACCACGGTTTCGCCACGGTCATGGGCAGTCGACATGCTGGTCATTTCGGTGATCAGCCCGCGCAGGGTGGTAACCATGTTCTGCATGGCCGCCATCAGGCTGGTCTTGTCGTCGCCCCGCAGCTTGATGTCGTCGGGCAGATCGCCTGCAGCCACGCGGCCGGCTAAGGTGGCGACCACGGAGGGCTCACCACCCAGCTGACGCAGCAGATTGCGGGTGATGAAGAAACCCAGCAGGGCAACGGCCAGCAGGGTCGCCAGGGCGATGGACAGGGCCAGCCAGGTGGCCTCGACCTTGGTCTTCTGGGCGACTTGCACGCCCTGCTGCGCCAGGGTCTGGTTGTAACTGACGTGCTCGTCGAGGGCCTTGTTGATGGCGAGCATCACGTCGGTACGGCTGCGCATCAGGTTCTGGGCGTCGTCGTTGCGATTCTGCCGCGACAGGGCAATGACCTGCTCGCCCAGGCTGAACAGGGCATTGAAGGCGGCCTGATCGGTTGCCAGCAGTGTGCGATCGCGATCATCCGAAACCAACGCATCGTACTTGCCGAGGTTCTGGCCGATGCGCTCCTTGGCCGCGGCCAGGTCCTGCTCGGCGGTGGTCATGGCTTCGCTGCTGGTCGCTAGCACGTGACGATAGATGCCTACCACGTAATCGGAGCGGCTATCGTTGATCTCGCCGAGCGCCTTCAAACTGGGCACGGTATTGTCGTTGCCATAGTTGGCGGCCTGGAACACCTGGTCGATTTCATATTGGCCGGTGCCGGCCAGCACCATGATGCCCAATAGCGCGGACAGCACCAGCAGCAGCATTTTCTTGATGACAGTCATGTCGGTAGTCTCAAAAAGGCCACCCGCAGGTGGCCATAGGATAAGGGGTCAGGAATCGAAGGGGGCGTAGCCTTCAGGTACGCCACCCGCGGTGCCGTTGCGCAAGAGCTTGCCGGGGACCCGCGCCGTCCTTGGCCGTGTGGCTTCCAGCGCTCGATCCAGGTCCTGCACGACGCGGCCTTCGCCGGTGTGGAAGAAGCCCATCAGCCGCTGCAGTTGCTCGGCCTGGCCGCTCATTTCCTCGGCAGTGGCCGCCAGCTCCTCCGAGGCCGAGGCGTTCTGCTGGGTCAGTTGGTTTAGTTGCAGCATGGCGCCGTTGATCTGACTCACCCCGCTGCTCTGCTCTTCGCTGGCCGCGGCGATCTCCTGCACCAGCTCCGAGGTCTTGCCGATGGAGGGCACGATCTGGTCCAGCAGGGTGCCGGCGCGCTCGGCCAGGGCCACGCTGTTCTTGGCCACGTCGCCGATCTCCTGGGCCGCGACCTGACTGCGTTCGGCCAGCTTGCGCACCTCGGCCGCCACCACCGCGAAGCCCTTGCCGTGCTCGCCGGCGCGGGCCGCTTCGATGGCCGCGTTGAGCGCCAGCAGATTGGTCTGGTAGGCGATGGCGTCGACGATGCCGATCTTGTCGGCGATGGTCTTCATCGCCACCGTGGTATCACGTACCGCTTCACCACCCTCGCCCGCCTCTCGCGCGGCCTTGCCGGCCATGCCGTCGGTGACCCGGGCATTCTCGGTGTTCTGGGCGATGGAGGCCGACATCTGCTCGACGCTGGCACTGGTCTCTTCCACCGAAGCGGCCTGTTCGGTACTGGCCTGGCTCATGCTCTGGGCGGTGGCGGAGATCTCTTCCGAGGCACTGGCCAGGGCATCGGCCGACAGCCGTACGTCGCCGATGATCTGGTTCAGCTTGCCGACGGTGCCGTTGATGGAATTCTTCAACTCTAGCAGCTGGCCCTGGTAGGCGCCCTGGACGGTACGGCTCAGGTCACCCTGGGCCAGACCGGCCATCACGCCCATGGCCTCGTTGACCGGGGCGACGATGGCGTCCAGGGTGCCGTTGATGCCGGCGACGATACGGCGGAAGTCGCCCTGGTGGGCACTGGCGTCGGCACGGCTATCGAGGCGCCCGGCCATGGCCGCCTGGCTCAGCTGGGCGGCGTCTTCGACCAGGCGCTGGATGTTGCCGCGGACCTGCTCGAGGTTGTCGTTGATCACTGCCTTCTGCCCAGGGAAGCGTTCCAGCGGCACCGAAAGATCGCCTTCACCAAAGCTCTTCACACAGGCCATGGCCTTGCGCGAATCCTCCAGGTGCCCGGCGACCATGGCATTGACGCCTTCGGCCATGCTGCGGAAGGTACCCTGGAAACGCTCCACCGGAATGCGGGCGTCCGTCGCGCCGCGATCATGGGCCTCGGACAGCTGCACCATTTCCGCGACCAGGCGCTGGATGTTGCCGCGCACCTGTTCGAGGTTGTCGTTGATCACCGCCTTCTTGCCGGGGAAACGTTCCAGCTCGGCCGCCAGATCGCCTTCGCCAAAGCTCTTCACGCAGGCCATGGCCTTGTGGGAATCCTCCAGGTGACCGGCGACCATCGCATTGACCCCTTCGGCGACGTTGCGGAAGGCCCCCTGGAATCGCTCCTGCGGCAGGCGCGCGTCCGTCTCGCCGCGATCATGCTCGACGGCCATGGTGGTCATCTCCTGCACCAGGCCGCGCAGGGTCAGCACCATGCGCTGCATGGCGGCCATCAGGCTGGAATCGTCGCCAGCGCGTAGCTGCAGATCGTCGGGCAGGTCGCCTGCGGCCGTGCGGTTGGCGACCTTGGCCACCTCGGCCGGCTCGCCGCCCAGTTGGCGCAGCAGGTTGCGGGTAATGAAGAAACCGAGCAGGCCGACGGCCAGCAGGGTCACCAAGGCGATGCCGATGGAGAGGACGGTGGCCTGGCTCATGGTACGGCCGGCGACCTGCGCCTGCTCGCTGCCGAGCTTCTGGTTGTAACTGCGGTGCGCATCGAGGGCATCGCCGACATGGTCGATCACCTTGCGCTGCTCGCCGAGGATGCGTTTGACGTCCTCGTCCTGGCTCGCTCGCGACAGAGGCAACACCGTTGCCACCAGATCGTTCAGGGCCACGATGGCCTGGCGATCGTCCTGCAGCATGCGCCGATCGGCTTCGTCGGAGATCAGCGGCTCATAGTCCTTGAGCGCCTTTTCGGTCAGTTGCTGGGCCTCGGTCAGTTCCTTCTCGGCCTCGCGCGTGGCGACGTCGCCGTCCGCGGCCAGGTGGCGGTAGATGCCGGTGATGATGTCGGCCGAATGGGCATCGATGGCATCGATGCCCAGGATCGACGGTACGGTGTTGTCGTTGCCGTAATTGGCGCGGTCGTACACCTGGCTCAACTGCTGGTAGGCGATACCCGCGAGCAGGATGATGCCCAGCAGCGCGGAGAGCACCAGCAGGGACATGCGTTTGGTAACGGTCATGTATTCTTATTCCTTGTCGCTCAGGCCGGTACGGCGGCGTGGGCGGAGACGGTGGTGGACGAAGCCTCGCCGATCAACCCGGGCACGCTGAGGATCAGCGCCACGGCGCCGCTGCCGAGGATGGTGAAGCCGCCCAGGCTGCGGTTGTGGTCGAACAACGGACCGAGAGGCTTGATCACGGTCTGGAATTCACCGAGCAGCTGATCGACCACCAGACCGGCGCGCTGGCCGGCGTAGCGCACCACCACCACGTTCTGGCGCCGCGGCGGCGCTTCCTCGATGGCGAACAGCTGGCGCAGGCGCAGCACCGGCAGCACCTCGCCACGCAGGTCGAGATAGTCGTTGCCACTGGCCTGGACGCTGGCCGCCTCGGTCAATTCGATGCACTCCTCCACCGCTTCCAGGGGCACCACGTAGGCGGCCTTGCCAACGCCGATGAGGAAGCCGTCGATGATCGCCAGGGTCAGCGGCAGGCGGATCGTTACCGTGGTGCCCCGGCCCTCCTCGCTGGTGAGGTCGACGCTGCCGCGCAGGGCGGTGATGTTCTTTTTCACCACGTCCATGCCGACGCCGCGACCCGACAGGTTGCTGATCTGCTCGGCGGTAGAGAAACCCGGTTCGAAGATCAGGTTGAACACCTCCTTGTCGCCCAGCACCTGGCCTTCGCTGATCAGACCGCGCTCGGTCGCCTTGCGCAGGATGCGCTCGCGCGACAGGCCGCCACCGTCATCGGTGACCTCGATGACGATGCTGCTCGACTCGTGATAGGCGTTGAGGCCCACGGTGCCCTGGGTCGGCTTGCCGCGGGCCAGGCGCAATTCGGCGGATTCGATGCCATGGTCCATGGCGTTGCGGATCAGGTGGGTCAGCGGATCGCCGATCTTTTCCACCACGGTCTTGTCCAGCTCGGTATCGCCGCCGCTGATGCGCAGGGCGATGTCCTTGCCGATTTCCTTGGAGACGTCGCGCACCACGCGCTGGAAGCGGTTAAAGGTGGTGCCGATCTGCACCATGCGCAGGGTCAGGGCGGTATCCCGCACCTCCTCGACCAGGCGCGACAGCACCCCGGTGGATTCCACCAGGGTGGTCAGGCCGCTCTGCTGAGCGATCAGCTGGGTGCCGGCACCGGCGATGATGAGTTCGCCAATGAGGTCGATGAGCTGGTCGAGCTTGGTGGCGTCGATACGGATCAGTTGGCCTTCGCTGGCTGGCGCCCGCTGTTCCTTGATCTTGCGCTGCTTGTTCAAGGCCGCGTCCACCACCGGCGGATTGACCAGTTGGGCCTCGACCAAGACCTCGCCGATGGGCTTGCGCGGCACCGCCGGATCTGCCTGGCGGCGCAGCACCTCGTCCAGCTCGGTGGCGGTCAGGGTGCCGCAGCGCACCAGGATTTCGCCCAGGCGCAGGTCTTCCTCGGGCAGGTCGTCGATCAGCTGGCAATAGTCGCTGCTGCGGCTGTGCGGCGGCAGGATGCGGATCTGGCTGTCTTCGCGGACGAATTCGAAGGCCGCCTCGATGGTTTCCTTGTCGGCGTCGCTGTCGAAGGCGACCTCGAAGCCCAGGTAGCAGGTTTCCGGATCCATCTCGGCGGCGGTCGGAATGGCATCGAACAGGGTAACGATGTTGACGATGCGGCCGAAGGTATTGAGGTAGCGCACGAAGGCCAGCGGATCCATGCCATTGCGCAGCATGTCCGGGCCGAAGCGCAGCGACAGGTGCCAGTGGCCGGCGGCCACGCCATCCACCGGTGTCACCAGGGCGCGCGCCACGGCGGTCGGCTGGGCCGCCTGGGCGCTCGGCTGCAGATAATGCTCCAGGCGCTGCACCAGAGCGGCGCCCACGGCCTGGAAGTCGGCCTCCGGCTCGCTGCCGGACGACACCCGGGCAATCAGGCCATTGAGGTGGTCGCAAACCTCCAGGAACAGTGCCGACAGCGTCTCGTCGAAGGCCATTTCACCACTGCGGATGCGATCGAGCACGCTTTCGGCGACATGGGTGAAGGCCACCACATGGTCCAGGCCGAACAGCCCCGCCGAACCCTTGATGGTATGGGCGGCGCGAAAGATGGCGTTGATCAGCTCGGCGTCATCCGGCGCCTGCTCAATCTGCAGCAGGGCGGCCTCCATCTGCTGCAACAGCTCCTCGCTCTCGGCGATGAACGTCTTGAGGATCTCGTCCATGTTCATGCGGCAACACCTTCCGCGGCAGCCGCGGTAAAGAAGTCGGCGAGACCTGCCAGCTCCAGCAGTTCGGTGACGGCGGGGCTGGGATCGACCAGCTCGAGACTACCCCCCAACCGTTGCGCCTCCCGGTGGGCCAGCAGCAGCAACTGCAGCCCGGCCGAATCGAATTCATCGACCTCGGCCAGCTCCAACGCCACGGTGCCCCCGGCGGCCAGGGGCTCCATCAGCAGCGGCTTGCTGTCCGCCGCGGTGTAGATGGTCAGCGGCCCGGAGAAGGGCAACCGGGTACGAATGACGTCGTTCATGGGTAGCCTCCGGGGCTATCAGGGCATGATCAGCTTGGAAACCGCTGCCAGCATCTGTGCGGGCTGGAACGGCTTGACCATCCAGGCCTTGGCCCCAGCGGCCTGACCGGCGGCCTTCTTGGCGGCATCGGATTCGGTGGTGAGCATGATCACCGGAGTGAACTTGTACGCGGGCAGCTTCTTGGCCGCGGTGACGAAGGTGATGCCGTCCATGTTGGGCATGTTCACGTCGCTGATGATCAGGTGCACCTTGCGACCGTCCAGCTTGGTCAGGGCATCGCGACCGTCACAGCCCTCGATGACGTCGTAGCCCGCGCTTTTCAGCGTCATGGACACCACCTGGCGGATGGAGATGGAGTCGTCGACGATCAGAATGGTCTTGTTGCTCATGGCAGCTTTCCTTAGAAGAAGGTGATATCGGATTCGGCAGCGGCGGCGGCCGGTCGCTTGCCGTGGTGCACGGCGACCTGCTCGGCCATGGTGTAGGTACGGGCCAGCTCGGCGAGCCAGCCCTTGGTGTCGAGGGGCGGCAGCGGCTGGCCGCTGGCGGCCAGGGCGCGACGCTCGATCACCAGGCGCTCGAGGCGGGCCTGGTCGTCGCGGATGTGGCCGAGCATCTGGCTGACGCGATCCTGGAACTGCAGGGCGACCAGCACCTCGGCGATGGCGCCGCCCACGGCCGCGGCGTTGTCGGCCAGGGCATCGCTGCGCTCGACCACGTCGCGGGTGGTGCCGCCAAAGCTACCGATGACCTGTTCGATGGTCTCGCCGGACTGGTTCAGGGTGCCGGTGTCGCGCTCGGCGTGGCGTTGCGACAGCTCCAGGGTGCGGGCAATGGCGCCATTCACCGTTTCCACGGTTTCGCCGATCTTCTGCCCGGTGTCGCCGGACAACGTGGACAGCTTGCGGACCTCGTCGGCGACCACGGCGAAACCGCGCCCGGCTTCACCGGCACGCGCGGCTTCGATGGCGGCGTTGAGGGCCAGCAGGTTGGTCTGGCGGGCCACGTCGCCGACGTCCTTGGCCATGCTCTTGAGTTGCTCGGTCAGGCCGGCCAAGCCGTTGACCTCGGTGAGCAACGCCCCCTTGCTCGACAGCGCCTCACGCAGCGACTGCAGGATGCCGTCCAACTGGTTTTGGCTGCTGGCCATCAGGCTGACCAGGCGATCGCCACTGCCGTGATCGTTGCCAGCGACACTGTGGATACGGTCCGCCAGCTCGGCGAAGCGACTGGTCAGACTGACGATTTCCTGCTCGGTATGGACGCGCGCGGCTTCGATCTGCTCGGACCACACTGGCAGCACGGCTACACAGAGGGCTTCGAGAGCTTCGTCCCGGCCGCTGACCGGGCTCTGGTGGATGGCCTGGCCGGCAGACCGCTCGACCTGCCGTGCCTGAGCGCGACGCAGCTGCCAGAAGCCCAGGCCCATGGCCAGGACCACCTGGGTGGCGCTCAGGGCCAGGGTGGTCGCGGTGACACCGCCCGCGTACAGGATCGCGCCGGTGCCGCAGGCACCCAGCAATGCAGGGGTGAAGGTAAAGTCGACGAGCGAAGGCGAGGAAGGGGCGTGTTCCACAGGAAGATACCGGTCTAGACGCCAACGAAGGCGGGAAGGTGTGACCGGGTTATCAGCTCTGGAACGCTAAACTTTAGCCACGGACGGATAACTTATTGTAGTAGCTTAGTGCCACTACAAGTTTTTCCGCCAGCTTTTTTCAGAGTTCGTCGCGCCGTTTGGCCCGTGCTAGACGGCCTGCCATGGCTCCCGCCTCTTCCAGAACCTCTCGTACATAGCCCAGATGCAGGCTCGCTGCCTCGCGCGCGCGTTCGGCTTCACCCGCGACAATGGCTTGGTAGAGCGTCCGGTGCTGTTCCAGCAAGCGCTCGCGGGTTTCGCCACGCTGGGCCTGCATGCCGCCGATATTGGTCACCATGTGATGCCGCAGCAGTTCGAACAGGCTGCGAATGCTGTGCAGGTAGACGGCGTTGTGACTGGCCTCGGCGATGGCCAGGTGAAAAGCCGCATCGGCTTCACCCTCCTCTTCCCGAGCCAGGGTCTCCCGCCGCCGATAGCAATCTTCCAGTCGTTCCCAGGCTAGGGTCAGTCGCGCCAGATCAGGCTCGGTGGCCCGTTGCGCAGCGTAGTAGGCGCAGGCGCTTTCCAGGGTATGGCGAAATTCCAGCAGGTCGCGCCGGGTTTCCTCGCGGCTTTCCAACAGCGGCAGCAGCGGATCGGTGAAGGCACTGTTGAGCGCCTCGGTGACATAGGTACCGCCGCCCTGGCGGCTGAGCAGCAGTCCCCGCGCTACCAGTTTCTGGATGGCCTCACGCAGGGACGGTCGCGACACCCCGAAGCGCTCGGCCAGCACCCGCTCGGCTGGTAGGCGCTCGCCAGGTCGCAGGGAACCCTCGGCGATCAGCGCCTCAAGATTCTTGACGATGTCGTCCGACAGACGACGTTGCTTGACCGGTTCGAACCCCATGAAAAACCTCGAAAAATGCCGCGGACAGCAGCGGCCGTCCGCCGGGTGGAAGGGATGGGCCGACGAAAGTCGCACATCAAGGGGTTTGACAGAGGCAAAGACCCCGCTTAACGTGCGTGAAGTCGCCCTTGTAAATTGGTCTTACCAATTTTTGCCACAGGTCGCGATCTTGTGCAACCCCGTCCTGCCGCCTCCCTACAAAAACAATCAAGGAGCACCCGATGGAAACCTGGCAACAGATCTATCTCCCCCTTGGCAGCCTGGGCCTTTCGGCCTTCGTCGCCGCCTTGCCCATTCTGTTCTTTTTTGTCGCCCTCGCCGGCCTGAGACTCAAGGGCCACGTCGCGGGCGCCCTGACCTTGGCGCTCGCCCTGGCCATCGCGCTGCTCGTCTACCGCATGCCGGTGGACAAGGCGCTGGCCTCGGCCGGCTACGGTTTCCTCTACGGCCTCTGGCCCATCGCCTGGATCATCGTCACGGCGGTGTTCCTCTACAAGCTGACGGTCAAGTGCGGCCAGTTCGACATCATCCGCAGCTCGGTGCTGTCCATTACCGACGACCAGCGCCTGCAGGTGCTGCTGATCGGCTTCTGCTTCGGCGCCTTCCTCGAAGGAGCCGCCGGCTTTGGCGCGCCCGTGGCCATTACCGCCGCGCTGCTGGTAGGCCTGGGCCACAACCCGCTGAAGGCGGCCGGTCTCTGCCTGATCGCCAACACCGCACCGGTGGCCTTTGGCGCCCTGGGCATCCCGACCATCGTCGCCGGTCAGGTGACCGGCATCGACGCCTTCAAGATCGGCGCCATGACCGGTCGCCAGCTGCCACTGTTGGCGTTGCTGATACCGCTGTGGCTGATGTTCATGATGGATGGCATGCGTGGCCTGCGGGAAACCTGGAAACCGGCGCTGATCTGCGGTGGCACCTTCGCGGTGGTCCAGTACCTGACCTCCAACTTCCTCGGCCCAGAACTGCCTGACATCACCTCGTCTCTGGCTGCCATGATCGCCCTCACCGGCTACCTCAAGCTGAGCCAACCGCAGCAGGCCACTGCCGGTGCCAACACCGTGGTGAGCGGCGGCGGCGCAGCTGCGCTAGGCGGTGGTGCAGGCTTCGGCCAAGGCGGTCGCCTGCCACCGGAGCATTCGCTGGGCACCGTGATCAAGGCCTGGTCACCCTTCCTGATCCTGACCGTGATCGTCACCCTCTGGACCACCAAGGCCTTCAAGGCACTGTTCGCCACCGGCGGCGCTCTCTATGCCCTGGTGATCAACGTCCCAGTGCCCTATCTGGACAAGCTGGTGATCAAGACACTGCCGATCGTGGCCACCCCGACGCCCATGCCGGCGGTCTACAAGCTCGACCTGCTGTCGGCCTCGGGCACGGCCATCCTGATTTCCGCCCTGATCTCCATGGCCATCTTCCGCATCAAGCCCTCGACCGCCCTGGGTGTGTTCAAGGAAACCCTGGTGGAACTGCGCAAGCCGATCCTGTCCATCGGGCTGGTGCTGGCCTTTGCCTTCGTCGTCAACTATTCGGGCATGTCCACCACCCTCGCCCTGTTGCTGGCCGGCACCGGCGCGCTGTTCCCCTTCTTCTCGCCGCTGTTGGGCTGGCTGGGGGTGTTCCTGACCGGCTCGGATACCTCCTCCAACGCCCTGTTCGGCTCGCTGCAGGCGACCACCGCGCACCAGATCGGCGTTTCCGACACCCTGCTGGTGGCCGCCAACAGCTCCGGCGGCGTGACCGGCAAGATGATCTCGCCGCAGTCCATCGCCGTGGCTTGCGCTGCCACCGGGATGGTGGGCAAGGAGTCCGACCTGTTCCGCTTCACCGTGCGCCACAGTATCGGCTTCGCCGTCCTGGTCGGCTTCATCACCCTGGCGCAGGCCTATGTGTTCACCGGGATGCTGGTGCACTGATAGCACGTTTCCCGGCGGCGGCTCAGGCCATCGCCGGTCCTCTTATTACCGGGCTAACCCGGAGTGACGCCTGATGAACGATCTTTTCTACAACGCCGCCCCCAACGCCACCCGTACCGCGCCGCCCCTGACGCCGCCACGGACCTATCCGCAGCAGAAACCGACCCAGGTCTATCTGTTCGGCACCTGCGTGGTCGACCTCTTCTATCCCGAAGCCGGCCTGGACAGCATTCGCCTGCTGGAGCGCGAGGGTATCCGCGTGCATTTTCCCCAGGCGCAGAGTTGCTGCGGCCAGCCGGCCTACACCTCGGGCTATACCGAGGAAGCCCGTGCCGTAGCCCGCGCCCAGCTGGCGCTCTTCGCCGAACCCTGGCCCGTGGTGGTGCCCTCCGGCTCCTGCGCCGGCATGCTGCGCCATCACTATGCCGAGCTGTTCGCCGATGAGCCCGAGACCTTGCGCCAAGTACAGGATCTCGCTGAACGCACCTATGAACTGGCGGAATTCCTGCTCAACGTCTGCCAGGTCGACTACCAGGACCGCGGCGCCCCGACCAAGGTGGCCCTGCACACCTCCTGCAGCGCTCGGCGCGAGATGCAGACCCACCTGCACGGCCGCGCTCTGCTCAGCCAGTTGGCGGCCGTGGAGCGCGTCGACCATGATCACGAGAGCGAATGCTGCGGTTTTGGCGGCACCTTCTCGGTACGCATGCCGGACATCTCCGGTGCCATGGTGGCGGACAAGACCCGTGCCCTGCAGGACAGCGGTGCCGCCCAGGTGCTCACCGCCGACTGCGGTTGCCTGATGAACATCAACGGTGCCTTGGAAAAGCAACGCGCCGCCTTGCGTGGCGAACACCTGGCGAGCTTTCTCTGGCGCCGTATCGGAGGTGCAGCGTGAACGAGATGCTGAAGATTCCCCTTACCGACATCAGCGAGGCGCCGCCCTTCAAGACGCGTGCGCGTCAGGCCCTGGGCGACGACCAGCTCAGGCGCAACTTCCGCACGGCCATGGATTCGCTGATGACCAAGCGGCTGGCCAGCATGAGCGACGCCGACGAGCGCGAGCGCCTGCGCGAGTTGGGCAATCGCATCCGGGCCCGGGCGCTGTCCAAGCTGCCGGATCTGCTGGAGCGGCTGGAAGCCAATCTCAGACGCAATGGCGTCCAGGTGCACTGGGCCGAGACCACGGCCGAGGCCAACGCCATCGTCCAGGGGATCGCCGAGCGCCATGCGGCCAAACTGCTGATCAAGGGCAAGTCCATGGTCAGCGAAGAGATGGACATGAACCACGTCCTCGGCGCCCAGGGCATCGACTGCCTGGAGTCGGACATGGGCGAGTACATCATCCAGCTCGCCGGCGAGAAGCCGTCACACATCATCATGCCGGCCATCCACCTCAACCGGCAGCAGGTGGGCACCCTCTTCCACGAGCACCTGGCCGAGCCCTACACCACCGACGTCGATGAACTCATCCAGACCGGCCGGCGGGTGTTGCGGCAAAAATTCTTCGAGGCCGACATCGGCATCTCCGGGGTCAACTTCGCCGTGGCCGAGACCGGCACCCTGTTGCTGGTGGAAAACGAGGGCAACGGGCGAATGTCGACCACGGTGCCGCCCGTACATATCGCCGTGACCGGCATCGAGAAGGTGGTGGAAAACCTCAGAGACGTGGTGCCTCTGCTGTCGCTGCTGACCCGCTCGGCGCTGGGTCAGCCCATCACCACCTACGTCAACATGATCTCCGGGCCGCGCAAGGCCGAGGAATTGGACGGGCCGCACGAGGTGCACCTGGTGCTGCTGGACAACGGCCGCAGCCAGGCCTTCGCCGACAGCGAATTGCGCCAGACCCTCAACTGCATCCGCTGCGGCGCCTGCATGAACCACTGCCCGGTCTATACCCGCATCGGCGGCCACGCCTATGGCGAGGTCTATCCCGGCCCCATCGGCGCCATCATCACCCCGCATCTGGTCGGCCTGGAACGGGCGCCCGATCATCCCAGCGCCTCGTCGTTGTGCGGCGCCTGTGGTGAAGTCTGCCCGGTGAAGATCCCGATTCCCGCCCTGCTGCGCCGACTGCGCGAGGAAAACGTCAAGGCGCCCGCGGCAGAGCCGCAGCTTCTGCGCGGCCAGGGCAGCAAGTTTTCCGCCCGCGAGCGCTGGACCTGGCATGCCTGGCAGAGCCTCTTCACCTCGCCGCTGCTCTATCGCGGCTTCAGCTACCTGGCCACCCGCTTCGGCCGCTTCACCCCGGGCCAACTCGGGCCCTGGACCGAGCACCACAGCGCGCCCAAGCCAGCGAAGCGCTCGCTCCACGAACTGGCCCGCGAACACCTGGAGAACCGCCCATGAGCGCCCGCGACAACATCCTCGCCAAGCTGCGTGGCAGTCTGCAGGGTACCCAGCCCCTGGCCGACAACTTCGACGAAGCCCTGGTGACCGAGCCCTGGCGCTACCCACCCACGGAGCGCGTCGCCCGTCTGCGGACCCTGATGGAAATGGTGCATACCGAGACGCACCTGACCACCACGGCGGACTGGCCGGCGCAGGTGGAGCGCGTCCTCGCCGAACGAGGTCTGGATCAGCTGTTGATCGCCCCCGGCACGCCGCATGGCGCGCGCCTGGTGGAGCGCTGGCAGGACCAAGACCAGCCGCGCTGGAAGGCCTATGACCGCCCCGTGGAAGAGTGGAAGGCCGAACTGTTCAACGACACCCCGGCGAGCCTCACCGGCACCCTCGGCGCCCTGGCCTCCACCGGCAGCCTGGTGCTCTGGCCGGATCGCCAGGAACCGCGGCTGATGAGCCTGGTGCCGCCGTTGCATATCGCCCTGCTCAGGGCCAGCACCGTGGTCGACAACTTCTATGAGTTGCAGCAACAACACCGCTGGCAGGATGGCATGCCGACCAACGCCCTCCTGATCTCCGGACCATCCAAGACCGCCGACATCGAGCAGGTGCTCGCCTATGGCGCCCATGGGCCCAAGGACCTGGTGGTGCTGATCGTCGAGAACGAGTGAGGGTTTTGCCCCCTTACCCCAGCCCTCTCCCCAAGGGAGAGGGCGCGGTCCAGCTCACCGCGTAGGTTGGGTTGAGCGCAGCGAAGCCCGACAGAGCCCAGCCTCGATGCATACCCTGTTGGGCTTCGACGATGAAGCTGTCTCAGCCCAACCTACGGTCCTCGCTGCAAAAGGAACACCGTAGGTTGGGTTGAGCGTTAGCGAAGCCCAACAGAGCCTAGCTTAGTGCGGATCCTGTTGGGCTTCGACGATGGAGCCGTCTCAATCGACCTACAAGCATTATGGCCAAAGAGTCATCGTAGGTTGGGTTGAGCGCAGCGAAGCCCAACGATCTCCCTCTCACTCCAGCTGACCAACCCGCTGCGGATCCGGCCAGAACAACGCCGCCTGCCCTAACCGCTGTCCGTCGACATCGAGCAGATTCCAAACCACGCCGGCATGGATCTGGAAGGCCTCACCGTCTCGATCGACCCGCCAGCCTTCATAGCCACTGGCATAACCCTGGCGCCCCACCGCCTCCATCAGGCGCTGACGCTCGTCTCGGTCCTTGGGCGAGGCGCTGAAGCGCGACGGCATGCCGAGAAACTCGGCGCGGGGATAGCCGAAGCGGCACAAGGCCTGGTAGTTGGCATAGCAGAACAGCGGATCGCTTTCGGTGCCGTGGGCCAGCAGGGCATAGGGCGCCCTTTCGTGCAGCCACGTCAGAACGTCGGCCTGAGACAGGCCGGCAGGCCGCGGCAGCGGTTGGCCGAGCCAGTAGTGGTAGGAGGCGTCCAGCAGTGGAAGCAAACTGAGATCGGTAGCGGACAAACCGGTAGCTCCTTGGCGAGGGATCACCATTCAAGAGCAACCCGGCGGGCTTGGGAAGCCCAGGGCCACCGCGGCAGGACGCCACGGCAGCCCGCAGGCGCGGTTTACTTCACCGCGGTCAGGTCGATGCGCACCACGCTTTCCGGCGCGGTGTTCATGTATTCCTTGTCGAAGGGCGTCTTCACCGTCGCATACAGCGTCTGGCCATCCGGACTCACCAGCAGGCTGTTGGGATTGGGCTTGAGGTCGTAGGCCTTCTTCTCGGCGTAGGTGGTGGCGTCCAAGATCAGCAGCCGACCGGTCTCGCGCTGAGTGATGTACAGCTCGTTACGCGTGGTATTGAGCTTGATGGCCAGGGCATCGCCCACCGGCAGGCGCTTGATCACCTTGCCGCTGCGGATATCGAAGACCAGCACGGTCTTGGCTTCGGAATTGTCGGTGACGAACAACTGGTGGTTCGCGCGATCCTCGGCCAGATTCAGCAGCAGGTACTTGCCGCCATCGCCCGGGGTCCAGCGGTGCTCGATCTTGCGGGTACGCGGATTGATCACCAGCACTTCCCCGCTGCCATTGGCCGCATAGAGACGCCCGGTATCCTCGGAGTACAGCAGGCCGGTCACCCACTTGCCGGCATTGGGAATGCGCGCCTTGAGGGTCAGGGTCTTGGCGTCCACCACCCAGATCACGCCCGGATCGCCAACGCCGCCGACATACAGCAGACCGTCATGCAGGATGACCTGGCGCGGATTGACCGGATGGCCGTCGCGGCCCATCTCGTTGAATTTCAGGCGCTTCTCCACCTTGCCGGTGCGCAGGTCGATGCGGCTCAGACCACCATCCAGGGAGTTGGTGACGAACAGCGTCTCACCACTGGCGTCGGTGGTCAGGGCGAAATTCTTCAGATCGGTGTGGATCTGCCCGGTGATGGCCAGGGTCGCCGGGTCCAGCTGATAGATCACCCCGCCGGTGACGCCCTTGGTCAGTTGGGCGGTCGCAGCATAGACCGACTGCTTGGCCGGACTGTAGGCCAGTTCATAGACGCCGTAACCCAGCTCGATGCGCTTGAGCTCGGCGGGCGCCTGGGGCGCGGCTGGTTGCGCAGCCACGGGAGCCGGCGCGGGTGGCGGTGGCGTCGGTGCCTCCGGGCGATTGGAACAGGCGGCCACTGCCAGGGACAGTAGCGCCATGGCGCCCAGCGTCGAGACCTTGTTGAAAGACACCGCCATTTGCTTCTCCTAGGGACGAGGTACGAGAGATCAGGACAATCCTGAAATGATAAACGTTCGCACTATGCCCAAGGAGAACAGGTCAGACAAGGCCGAAAAATTTCAGCCTCTCACCTGATACGGGTCGTCATCCCCTGCCCCTCCGCTCTGGCCCAGGGTTTTCAGTCGTCCCTGACGATCCAGGCGAAAGCGCGAGAAATCCTCCGCCAGGTGCAGGTCGCCGCTATAGCAAGCCGCCGCCTCCTGGCGCAGCTCCTCGATGGAGGGCGAACGCCCCACAGCGGCCTGGTAGCGCGGACTGAAATGGGTGAGCAGCAAGGCGGGTAGCCCCTGCGCCTCGGCAAAGCGAGCGACCCCGGCCGCACTGCTGTGGCCCCAGCTCTGCCCGGTCTTGTCGATCTGCGCCTGGGCGTAGGTGGCTTCATGGACCAGCACCTGAGCGCCCCGGCAGGCCTCCGCCAGCAGCGCAGGATCGTCATTGTCCCCCGCCACCACCAGCCGCCGCTCCCCATGGGCCGCCTGCAGGAAGTCGGCGCTGCGCAGCAAGCGGCCCTCGTGCGGCACATCCTCGCCTCCATGCAATCTTCCCCAGAGTGGGCCGCGCGGTACCTGGGCAGCCGCCAGGGCTGCCGGATCCAGCCGTTGCGGTCGGCGGGTCTCGCGGAAGCGAAAGGCGTGGCTGGGCACCCGATGGGAAAGCGCGAAGGCGTCGATATCCCAGGCGCCCACGGCAAGCCCGGTGAAACCTTCCAGGGCATGGAACTGCAACTCGAAGGGCAGGTGCAGCGCGGTCAGGGCCTGGGTAGCGGCCAGCCAGTCCTGTACCGCCTGGGGCGCGATCAGCACCAGCGGCTGGCTGCGTCCGGTCATGGCGGCGCTGGCCAGCAGCCCCGGCAGGCCATAGCAGTGGTCGCCGTGCACATGGGTGATGCAGATGGCACGCAGGTCCGCCGCCGACAGCGGCGTGCGCAGCAGCTGGTGCTGGGTGGCCTCGCCACAATCGACGAGAAACCAGCCCTTGCCCTGGTCCTCGATCATGGCAAGGGCCGAGACATTGCGCCGCCGGGTCGGCACCCCGGCCGAGGTGCCGAGAAACAAGAGGTCCATGGAGGCTCCAGGCAAAAGACCAGTCTAGCGTGGCTGCCCCGCTGTCGCCCGAGCAACAGCGGCCGGGCACTCCTGCTGCCGGCCAGGCAGGCCAGGCCCGGCAAACGCCGAGAACGCGGGCTTTTTCGCCCTGGCAACGCTCTTGCAAAGCCTCTGGCGTCGCCCCTACATCCGCCGAGGACCACCATGAATCTGCCCATTAGCCACCTGCCGCCTGCCCGCACGGAAAGCCCGGACTACGAACAACTGGCTGCCCGCTTCCGCCCGATCTTTACCCGCATCGCCGAGGGTGCCCTGGAGCGCGAACGCAACCGCAACCTGCCCTATGCCCCCATCGCCTGGCTCAAGGAGGCCGGCCTCGGTGCCGTGCGGGTGCCCGTGGCATTCGGTGGCGCCGGCGCCAGCCTGCCGCAACTGGTCCAACTGCTGATCGAGCTGGCGGCTGCCGACAGCAATTTGCCCCAGGCCCTGCGCGGCCACTTCGCCTTTGTCGAGGACCGCCTCAACGCCCATGCCAGCACCTCCCAGCAGGTCTGGTTCGAGCGCTTTGTCGCCGGCGACCTGGTGGGCAACGCCTGGACAGAGATCGGCACGGTCAAGCTTGGCGAGGTCATCACCCGGGTCAGCCGTAAGGACGGCGAGTGGCGTCTCAACGGCACCAAGTACTACAGCACCGGCAGCCTGTTCGCCGACTGGATCGACGTCTACGCCCAGCGTGACGACACCGGCGGGGACGTCATCGCCGCCATTCGCACCGACCAACCGGGCGTGCGTCAGTCCGACGACTGGGACGGCTTCGGCCAGCGCACCACGGCCAGCGGCACCTCGGTGTTCGAGGATGTCGTCGTGGAACCCGACAACCTCATCGACTTCGCTACCCGCTTCAAGTACCAGACCGCCTTCTACCAGTTGGTGCTGCTGGCGGTGATCACCGGCAGCGGCCAGGCGGCCGTGCGCGAATTCGCCGGTGAAGTGCGCGGTCGTACCCGGGTATACAGCCACGGCAATGCCAGCGCGGCCAGTGCCGACCCTCAGGTGCAACAGGTGGTCGGCAAGGCCTCGGCCTTCGTCTATGCCGCCGAGGCGGCGACCCTGGCAGCCGCCGTTGCGGCCCAGGCCGCCTTCGAGGCCCGCTATGCCGGGGATGCCGCCGCCGAGCACGACGCCAACGTGGCGGCGGAACTGGAATCGGCCCAGGCGCAATCGGCGGTCGCCGAGCTGGTGCTGCGCGCCACCAGCGATCTGTTCAATGCCCTGGGCGCCTCGGCCACCAGCACCCGCAAGGGACTCGATCGCCATTGGCGCAACGCCCGCACCGCCGCCTCGCACAATCCGCTGATCTACAAGGAGCGCATCGTCGGCGTCTGGGAGATCGAGGGCAGCGAACCGCCCTTCGTCTGGCAGATCGGCGGCGGCAGCAAGCAGGGCTGACGTCGAGTGACCACCTGAATGCACAACGGCAACCCCAAGGTTGCCGTTGTGCATTCAGCGTGCTGGATCAGTTCGACAGCTGGCGGGCGAAGCGTCCCACGGCCCCAACCACCCGCTGGGCGCCGTCCTGGATCTCCACGATCACCTGCCCGGCCTGCCCGGCCAGTTCCAGACCCTGCTCGGCCTGGCGCCGGCCATTCTCGATCACTGTCACCGCTTCGCCGGCCAGTTGCTGGTTCTGCTGCACCACCCCGACGATCTCCTCGGTCGCCTTGCTGGTGCGCGAGGCCAGTTGCCTGACCTCGTCGGCCACCACGGCGAAGCCGCGGCCCTGCTCGCCGGCCCGGGCCGCTTCGATGGCCGCGTTGAGTGCCAGCAGGTTGGTCTGCTCGGCGATGCCGCTGATGGTCTTGATAATGGTGCCGATCACCTGGGACTGGTTATCCAGCGCCTCGATGCCCTTCACCGCCTCCTGCATCTGGGTAGCCAGGGCACGCATGACGTCCACCGTCTGCTGCGCCACTGCCGCGCCTTTACGGGCGGTGTCATCGGTATGCCGGGAAGTCTCGAAGGCCACGCTGGCGGCTTCGGACACCGCCTGTTCCTGCTGGACCTGATCGGTGATCACGGTGGCGAACTTGACCACCTTGTACAGCCGGTCATGGGCATCGATCACCGGGTTGTAGGAGGCTTCCAGCCAGACATCGCGGCCCTGGGCATCCAGGCGCTTGAAGCGATCCACGACGAATTCGCCGCGACGCAGGCGCGCCCAGAATTGCTCGTAGGCCTCGGAATTGGCCTCGGCCGGCTCGCAGAACAGCCGGTGGTGCTTGCCCTTGATCTGCGCCAGGGAATAACCCATGGCCTGCAGGAATCTGTCGTTGGCATCGAGCACCTCGCCCTGGAGGTTGAACTCGATGACCGCCGTGGAACGGCGCAGCGCCTTGAGCAGGCTTTCGTGCTCGCGCGAGGTCTCGATGGTTCGCGTCAGGTTGTTGCAGAACAGTCGGAAGCGCGTCACCTGGCCCTGGCTGTCATGGAAGGGGTGCAGGATGCCGCGCAACCAGGCTTCCTGACCGTCGCCACGCAAAAGATGCAGGGCACCGCTGTAGGGCTCACCGCGGCTCAGGGCCTGCTGCAGTCGGCGGCTGTATTCCTGGTTGCGGACGTGCGCCGGAATGAGCTCCGCCAGGGGGCGTCCCAGCAAATCCGCAGCGCGCACGCCCATCTCCTTTTCGAAGTTGGCGTTCACCGCGGAGATACACCCGCGGCCATCCAATTCCAAGCCCAGCATTTCCACGTCGAGCTCGGCCTTCAGCCGCTTGAAGGAGTCCACCTGCTCGCGGAGGCGCTGCAGTTCTTGTTTTAGGCCTTTGTTGAACATGACACGCCCCTGCTTGGGAGATTAAGTTACCGCTGTATCGACCGGGATTAGTCAGGCCTTTAATGCCGACAGCAGGACAATGACCAGACGTCCGGAATGAAAGATGGATGGCGGCGGGCCATTAACTAATAACAAAAAAATATTTCAACTCAGGGTTTGGCCGGCATTACGTTCTAACGCCTGTCTGCTCTCTCCACCGCAAGAGTCTTCCATGTCCGATTCCCTGCTGGACCCCCTCACTCCCCTGCTGGAGCGCTTCGCCGCCACCGCGGCGGAACGCGATCGTCAGGGCGGCACGCCCAAGGCCGAGCGCAATGCCCTGCGCCAGAGCGGCCTCCTGGCCCTGAGCATTCCCACGGAACTGGGCGGCCTCGGCGCCTCCTGGGATCAGACGCTGGAGGCGGTGCGGCGACTGGCCCGGGTCGACAGCTCGCTGGCCCACGTCTTCGGTTTCCATCACCTGCTGCTGGCCACCGCCCAGCTGTTCGGTCAGCCTGCGCAGTGGCGACCCTGGCTGGAGGGCACCGCGCGCGATGGCCTGTTCTGGGGCAATGCCCTCAATCCCCTGGATCGCCGTACCCTCGCCCGCCGCAGCGGCGATGCCTGGCGGGTGGATGGCCAGAAGAGTTTTTGCAGTGGCGCCCTGGATTCGGATCTGTTGCTGCTTTCCGCGCTGGAAAACGATGACAGCGGACGCCTGCTGATCGCCGTGGTACCCACCGGCCGTACCGGCATCCAGCTGTTCGACGACTGGGACAACAACGGCCAGCGCCAGACCGACAGCGGCAGCGCGCGCTTCGACGGGGTACGGGTCGAACACCAGGAATGGCTGCTCGACCCCGGCCCGCTGAGCACCCCCTTCGCCTGCCTGCGCCCGCTGCTGGCCCAGCTGATCTTCGCCAACATCTTTCTCGGCCTGGCCGAAGGCGCCTTCGCCGAGGCGCGCCGCTACACCACCACCCTGGCACGTCCCTGGTTCAAGTCCCCCGCCGCCAGCGCCAGCGAAGACCCCTACATCCTGCGCCACTACGGAGAATTCTGGGTGGCCCTGGAAAGCAGCCGGCTGCTGGTGGAGCGCGCCAACGGCGCCTTCGCCCAGGCCTGGCAGCAGGGCCCGGCACTGACCGCCGCGGCACGGGGCGAACTGGCCATCGCCATCGCCACGGCCAAGGTCGCCGCCAGTCGTCACGGCCTCGATATCGCCAGCCGCCTGTTCGAGGTCGGCGGGGCCCGCGCCACCGCCGGTGCCCTGCGCCTGGATCGCTACTGGCGCAACCTGCGCACCCAGACCCTGCACGATCCGGTCGATTACAAGCTGCACGAGCTGGGCGACTGGGCCCTCAACGACACCCTGCCCACCCCCAGTTTCTACTCCTGAGGAGCCCGCGATGACCCTGCTGACCCTGACGCGCACACCCGAGGTGCCCCGCTACCGGGCAACGGCCCAGGTGTTCGCCGATCCCAAGTCGCGCGACCTGCTCGCCCACCTGGAAAAGATCGCCCCGAGCGACGCCAGTGTGCTGGTGATCGGCGAAACCGGTACCGGCAAGGAACTGATCGCCCGGCATATCCATGCGCTCAGTCACCGCCATGCCGGCCCCTTCGTCGCCGTCAACTGCGGCGCCTTCGCCGAGAGCCTGGTCGAGGCGGAGTTGTTCGGTCATGAAAAGGGCGCCTTCACCGGCGCCCTGGCCGCGCGCGCCGGCTGGTTCGAGGAGGCCAACGGCGGCACCCTGTTTCTCGACGAGATCGGCGACCTGCCGCTGTCGGTGCAGGTAAAGCTGCTGCGCGTCCTGCAGGAGCGCGAGGTGGTGCGACTCGGCTCTCGCCGCAGCGTGCCGCTGAACGTGCGGATCATCGCCGCCACCAACGTCCCGCTGGAGCGGGCGGTGGCCGAAGGCACCTTTCGCGAAGACCTCTGGTACCGCCTCAATGTGGTCAGCCTGCCGCTGTTGCCGCTGCGCCAGCGCCAGGGCGATATCCTGCCGCTGGCCCGCCACTTCCTCCACGCCTATGCCCAGGCGCCGGTCGCCCTGACCCCGGCGGCGGAGCGACGTCTGCTGGAGCACCCCTGGCCGGGCAATATCCGCGAACTGGAAAACACCCTGCAGCACGCCCTGCTGCTCAAGCCCCAGGGCCTGCTGGATGCCGGTGACCTGTCGTTCGTCCAGCGTCCCAGCCTGGTCCCGGCGGCGCCGCGCCCGACTGAGGCGGCGCCGGTGGACAGCCTCCTGACCAACGCCTTCGCCCAGTTGTTCGAAGAGCAACCGGAGGCCCTGCACGAGCGCGTCGAAGATGCCCTGGTCCGCGCCGCCTACCGCTTCTGCCATCGCAACCAGGTCCACACCGCCCGCCTGCTGGGGCTGAGCCGCAACGTCACCCGTGCCCACCTGATCCGTATCGGCGAACTGGTGGTCAATCACCGCCGACCGCTCGCGCCTCGGCCGGAACGCGAGGTCCGCTTCTCCATCTGAAGGGGGGGCGTACCCGGCGGGGTACCGACAGGCCACGGGGCGCCTTACACTGGGGTTTTGTTCCGCGAGGCCTCCGCATGACCGCCCGTACCCTGCTGCACCGCCATCCCGCCCGGCGTGACGACATCGGCGACCTCCAGACCCGGCGGCCGCTACCCGGCCCCGGCCTGCCGCATCTGGACCCCTTCCTGTTCCTCAATCACCACGGTCCCCAGGTCTATCCGCCGCACAATGCCGGTCTGCCCTTTGGTCCTCATCCCCATCGCGGCTTCGAGACGGTGACCTTCATCCTCTCCGGTTCGCTGGCCCATCGTGATAGCGGCGGCCATGAGAGCGTCATCGAAGCCGGGGGCATCCAGTGGATGACCGCGGGCAGCGGCCTGGTGCATGCCGAACTCTCGCCCGCCGCCTTCAAGCGCGACGGCGGCGACCTGGAGATCCTCCAGCTGTGGGTCAATCTCCCCGCCCGCCTCAAGTTCACCCCGCCGGCCTACCACGGCGTTTCCGCCGCGGACCTGCCCCTGATCGAGGTCGATAGCGGCCGGGTACGCCTGCACCTGGCATCGGGTAGCCATGAGGGTATCCAGGGTGCCGTGGCCACCCCGACCCCCATCACCCTGATGACCGTCGAGATCGCCCCGGGTGGCCGCGTCGCCCTGCCCGCCCCGGCCGGCAACTCGGTGTTCTGCTATGGCGTGCGCGGCACCGTGCAGATCGCCGGCCAGGACGAAGCGCCGTGGCAGCTGTTCGAATTCGCCGATGATGGCGACCAGGTCGAAGTCGCCAGTCGCGACGGTGCGGTACTGCTCTATGGGCATGCGGCACCCTTTGCCGAACCCATCGTCGCCCACGGCCCCTTCGTCATGAACAGCGCCGAGGAGATCCGTCAGGCGATCCGCGACTACCAGGCCGGCCTGTTCGGTGACGTACCGGAGTGAGTCGCCCCGCCAGGACGCCGCGCCCAGGCTAGAATCCGGCTTTTGCCTGGAGCATGGCGATGAGTGACGAATTGCGGATCGAGGATCTGGTGGTAGGCGACGGCAAGGCGGTGGTCAAGGGCGCCCTGATCACCACCCACTACGAGGGCTGGCTGGACGACGGCACCCTGTTCGATTCCTCCCGCGCCAAGGGACGGCCCTTCCAGTGCGTCATCGGCACTGGCCGGGTGATCAAGGGCTGGGATCAGGGCCTGATGGGCATGCGGGTCGGCGGCAAGCGGCGCCTGGAGGTGCCGGCCGCCCTCGCCTATGGTGAACGCCAGGTTGGTGCGCTGATCAAGCCACATGCCAACCTGACCTTTGAAATCGAATTGCTAGAAGTCCTGACGCGAGACGATTGAGGGCTGGCCGACTCTAGCTCGGCGTCTTGGTATTGCGGCGCACCAGCTCGAGCTGGGCTTCGAGCACGCTCAGCCGGGCGAACTGGCGGGTGTAGATGACGAATTGCTCCTGAAAGCTCTGCCGGCTCCGGGCAAGGTCCTGTCGATGACTGCGGATCTGCTCTTCGAGAGTCTGCAGCCGCTCCTGGGTGGTTTGCGTCATGGCACCTACTCCTTGTGCTTGGGGTGTCAAATGGACTCTAACCGTGCCCTGACAAGTCAAGCTATAGCCGTTCGTCGTCCCTCAAACCGCCGCCACAGAGCCGTTTCGTCTCGCGAATGCGTCCTGGCCAGGCATGAAAGCCGGGTCTTTCCTTACCGAGCGGTCAAGAAAAAAGGCGACGAACCCCGGGAGGTTCGCCGCCTTCAGGACAGCCGCAGCGAAAACTAGCGCGGGCCTACCGCCGTGCAGCTGTTGCTGGCGTCGACGTATTTCTTCAGGGTCGGCCACTGCGGCCGCTCCACGCCATTGACCGGCTCCACCGCCAGCGCGGAAGCGCCCCAGCCCGGACCGGCCGCCCAGTAGGTCAGCGGCATGCAGTTCTGCTGCAGATAGGCCAGCATATTGTCGGTGGCGGTCAGCCAGCGGCTGTCGCCTGCGGGTACGCCGAACTCGGCAATCATGCCCCGCTTGCCGTTGCGCTTGAGCCATTCGACGAAGGGCTTGACCCGATTGACCCCGATCTGCGGATCGACGGTGCTCGGATTCTGGGTGGCATAGGTGCCACTGCCGTCCTCGTCGAGGTAGACGTTGGCCGCGTAGACGATGTTGTTGGCCGGATCCTTCAGATTGAGCAAGGCATTGCTCACCCCGGGCCAGTTGGCCGCGCTACCCCAGGCATTGCCCTGGACGATCACCGGGTGGGTGCGGTCCATGGTGCGGACGCCGTCGATGCCGGACTGGGCCGTCACCGGCCAGCTGCTGTCGGCGCCATTGGGCTTGCCCATGATGTCATAGCCATAGAGCGCGGCATGGTTGCCCCACTGGTAGGCCAGGCGGTACATCAGATCCCAGTAGTTGAAGTTGGTGACGGTACCGGTGCCGATCAGGGTGCCCTTGTAGCGGCCGCCGTTGTCCAGGGCCAGGATCACCTTCATGTTGTATTTCTTGGCCAGCTCCAGCACCTGGGTGACCTGCTGGGTGTAGGCCCCTTCCAGGCTACCGAAGAAGCGGGTCTGCAAGCGCTCCCAGATCACCGGGAAGCGGATCAGCCGCACGCCCTTGGCGCTCCACTGCTGGAAGTTGGCCTCGCCCGGCATGATGTAGTTGACGTTGAGAACCCCGGGCAGCGTCTGAGGTGCAAAGGCGGCACCCGAGAAATTCAGCCCCACCAGATTGAGCTTGGCGCTGTTGGCGGGCGTGCCGGTCGATGCCGTGGGTGTGGCCGTCGAACCGGTGGCGGGCGTAGTGGCACCCGAGGAGCCCGTGCTGCCGCTGCCGGTCGCAGGCTTCACCTCGGCCACTGGCGTCGTCACGGCCGGCGCCGCACCGCCCGAACTGCTGCCCGAACTGGCGCTGCCGGTACTGCCGGTACTGCCGGTGCTGCCCGTCGAGCCCGTCGTGGTCCCGGGCACCGTCGTCGACGTGCCGGAGGTGGTGGTCCCGGTCTTCAGGGTCTTGGGATAGCCGTAGGCATTGCCATCGAGCTGCGGACTCTCGATGAAGACACTCATGTTGCTGCCGACGACCTGGGCATAGGTCACCTTGTAGCTCTTGCCATCGGCCGGCGTGATCTGCGCGCCCACCTTGAAGGCGCCCACGTTGGCCGCCGACGCCGGAATGGAGAAGCCGGCCGCCTTGCGATAGACGCCGTGCAGCCAGTCCTCGTTGGTGAAATCGTTGATCGAGGTGGTTACCCCGGTCGTGGTCGAGCCGCCGGTGTTGCCGGTGCCCGCGGAGGCGCCGGTGCCCGAGCTGCCACCGCTGTTCGAGCCGGTATTGCCGCTGGTGGAGCCACCGCTGCCGCCGGTGGCACCAGTGCCGCCACCCGTGGCCCCGGTGCCGCTGGCCGGGGTGCTGCCGGTACTGCTGGCGAAGGGACCGATGGCGGTGCAGCTGCTGTCATCGATGTACTTGCGCAGGGTCGGCCACTGCGGCCGGTCGACGCCATTGATCGGCTCCACCGACAGGAAATAGTTGCCCCAGCCCGGGCCGGCGGCCCAGTAGGTGGCGGGAATGCAGTTCTGCTTGAGATAGGCCAGCATCCGGTCCATCAACGGCAGCCAACGGGGATCGTTATCCGGCACGCCGAACTCACCGATCATGCCCTTCTTCCTGTTCTTCTTCAGCCACTCGACGAACGGCCGAACACGCTCCACGCCGTAATCCTGGCTCAGCTTGCCGACATCAATCCCGGTGTAGTTGCCGCCGGCGCTCTCGTCGAAATAGGAATGCGCCTGGAAGATCAGGTTATCGGACGGATCCTTGAGCGCCAGCAGGGAGTCGTTCCACAGCGGCCAGCGGGTCGCCTCCGACCAGCCATTGCCCTCGATCATGATGGGCTTGGTCTTGTCGACCGCACGGACCCCGTTGATGCCGTACTGGGCGGCGATCGGCCACTGGGCCATGGAGTCGTGGGGCTCGTTCATGATGTCGTAGGCATAGAGCGAGGATTGGCTGCTCCAGCGCTGCGCGATCCGGGTCATGATCTCCTGATAGCGGTCGTAGGGAACCGCCGCGCTGCCGATCACCGATCCGCGATAGAAGGTGTAATTGTGCAGATCGAGGATGATGCGCATGCCGTACTTCTGCGCATTGGCGAAGGTCTGGTCCACCAGCGCCGCATAGGTCGGGTCCAACGGACCGCCCAGCACGGGTTGCAGGCGCTCCCAGATGATCGGGAAGCGAATCAGCTTGATGCCCTTGCCGCTCCACTGCTTGAAGTAGGCTTCGACGGGAAAGATGTAGTGGGTACCGTTGACACCCGGTAGTACCTGTCCGGCGAAACCGGCACCGGACAGATTGAGGCCCACCAGATTGACCTGATCGGCCTTGGCACCGGCAGCCAGGGTCAGGGCGGCAACGAAGGGCAGCACCCGGGCTGCCCTGCGGGAAAACTTCAGGAAGGATGGATTCATCATCACCAACTGCGCTAAATCGACAGCGCGCTCCCTGAACACTGGCCGATATGAAGTGAGAGAAGAGTCGCGCGCAGGAAATTTGGCACGACGTTGCCTCCAGGCAGGTTGACCTATACAAGCCACATGCCAACTTCATCAGCAATTATGATGGCCACTATTTAGACATCACGGCAGAATAATAAAAGCCTTTGTTTTTATTAAATTTTTTAAAATTTCCGCTCATCGAATCAGACGAGTGAATCCATTCACCTCTGTTTTCCCAGCATCACACTCCCGCCCGCCGTCAAATTTACTTCCGCCATATTGGAACAACCGCCAAAAAGTTCCCTAAGGTGCCAAAAAAAGTAAGTCACAAATTAATGCGAAGCTGATCACATAATGGTGCAAGAGGAACTGGCTACATCAACCCCGGGTCATGGCTATAACCGACTCAGGAGCGACCCATGACCGCCCTCACCCTTGCCACCTATAACGTCAATGGCATCCGCGCTCGGCTGCCCATCCTCTTGCAGTGGCTGGAGCGGGAGCAGCCCGACATCGTCTGCCTGCAGGAACTGAAGGCCAAGTCCGCCGACTTTCCCCAGGCGGAGCTGGAAGCGGCGGGCTACGGTGCGCTATGGGATGGACAGCCGTCCTGGAATGGGGTCGCTATCCTGGCGCGGGGCGACCAGCCCCTGGAGATTCGGCGCGGCCTGCCGGGACTGGCCGACGATCCGCAACGCCGCTATCTGGAAGCGGCGGTCAAGGGCGTGGTCGTCGCCAGCCTCTATCTGCCCAACGGCAACCCCTGGCCTGGTCCTAAATTCGACTACAAACTGGCCTGGTTCGAGCGCTTCATCGACCACGCTCAGAGTCTGTTGGAGAGTGGTCATCCGGTAGTGCTGGCCGGGGACTACAACGTGGTGCCGACCGACCATGACATCTACGATCCGAAGTCCTGGCACAAGGACGCCCTGCTGCAACCCGAGAGCCGTGCCTGTTTCGAACGCCTATTGCGTCAAGGCTGGCTGGATGCCCTCCGGGCCTGCCATCCGGACGAGGCGATCTACACCTACTGGGACTATTTTCGCCAACGCTGGCAGCGCAACGCCGGCCTGCGCATCGATCATCTGTTGCTGAGTCCGGCACTGCAGGATTCCTTGCAGGAAGCGGGCGTGCATCGCTGGGTACGCGGCCTGGAAAAGACCAGCGACCACGCCCCCACCTGGATTCGCTTCAAGGCCCCTGCCTGAGCGCGCTCAGGCGTCGCGCAGCAGATCGTTGGCATTGAGCAGCGCGAAGAGGACTTCCGGACGCTGGTTAAGACCACGGCGCACCGCCGCCGGTATCGACTGATGGAGCTTGCGGCACAGTCCCGGTCGCGGCTGCAATTCGATCAGCATGCCACGGGCGCTGCGTACCTCTCCGGGTCCCGGCCCGATCTCCAGGCGGATGCCAAGCTGTTCCTGCAGGCGCTGCTGCAGTCGCTCCAGCTCAGCTACGCTGGCGATGTTTTCCAGCCGTTCCAGTAGCCGCTGCTCTTCCTGGCGATTGAGCAACAGCGCTCGGGCATCACCGGCGGGGTCCGCCAGAATGGCGTCACGCTCGCAGGTGCAGACACCAGGTGGACAGGGAGCACGCAGGGAAGCCATCTGACCTCGATTCCTCTTCTTCAGGGGCAACAGGAATAGGCCCGTGGCTCCACCCTAGCGATAGTGGCAGCGGTCACGCAATGCAGCCTTGTTGGAAGAGGCAATTGCCGGTCTTCAGCAGACCTTCAGGTCACTACCCGGACTCCCAGGGCTGCGATCAATTCATACCCGATCCGTATAGATAACCAAACGAGCTAAAGGCACATCTAAAGCTTATTTTTTGGCATAACAACTACCACGTAGGATGATGCTTTGACTGCCTACGACCTCACCATGCCTACGCTCTCGTCCGATCTGCTGATCGTCCCTGCGGATCAGCAAAGTACCCTGACCATCCGCGCCAAGGCACTGGCTTTCGCCGATCCCCGCTCCCGACAGCTGCTCGAACAACTGGACGAGTGGGCACCCTTGCCAGGCCCTGTCGTACTGTCAGGCGAATGGGGAACCGGGCGCGAGCTACTGGCGCGTCGGTTGCACGAACGCAGCGGCCGAAGCGGCCTGTTCAGCAGCCTGAATTGCGCCTCGCTCAGTCGCCGACATGGCGCTGCCGAATTGTTTGGCTATGTCCCCCGGGCCTATGCCGGCACCTCTGGCAGCCGCCTGGGCTGGTTCGGCACCGCTCACGAGGGCAGCCTCTATCTCGACGAAATCGCCGACCTGCCTGGCGCGTTGCAGGAAGAGCTGGTGGAGGTCCTGCTGGACGGGAGCATCCTGCGCCTGGGCAGTAGCTTACGCACAGCCGTGGATGTCCGCCTGATCGCCGGCTCCAGCGTCGACCTGGCACAGGCGGTTCAGGCGGGTAACTTCTCTGCTCGCCTCTGGGCGCTGCTTGCGCCAGGTCTGGTGGCCGTCCCGCCACTCCGCGAGCGCCCGGCCGATCTGCTACCGCTGGCCCGGTATTTCCTCCAGCAGCACGCAGACCGCCTCGACCGCAGGGCGCCTGAGCTGACGACCCAGGACCAGGCTGCGTTGATCGCCTATCCCTGGCCGGGAAACATCCGCGAACTTGAACAGGTTCTCCATACCGCGCTGTTGACTGCCTCGACGTCAGGACTCCAGCTTGGCAAGCTGCTGCCACTGTCCATGGTACCCCGCTGAACTCTGCCGACAGACGGCAGTCCTAGCCGCGTACCCTTTTCGAGTCCCAGCATGACCATCCTGTCCATCCTGTCGATGCCCACTCCGCCATAGCCAGCGGCTGCCATCTTTCCCAGGAAAGATGACCGGAATCCTCGTTTTGTCGCCTCGCGCGGCAGACGTTGACTCGTGTGGGAAAAGCCCAGGGCTTTTCAGGAATCGACCGACAGGACGTACGTCTTCCGCTGAAGACGTTCAGGCATGCTTTCATGAATATTGTGATCACTGGCCGTTCCGGCCAAGTTTCGCGCGCCTTGCAGCGCGAGTTCGGCAGCACCCATCAATTGACCGTACTGGGTCAGACGGACCTCGACCTCGCCCAGACTGAGCAACTGCGCGCGGCCTTCGACCAGCTGGCACCCGACCTCATTCTCAACGCCGCCGCCTATACCGCGGTGGATCAGGCCGAAGAAGACGTCGAGCGTGCCGAGGCCATCAATGCCCGGGCGCCGCAGATTCTGGCCGAGCTGGCGCGCGAACGGGATATCCCTTTCGTGCACTACTCATCCGACTATGTCTTCGATGGCAGACGCCGCCAGCCTTACACCGAGAGCTGCATCCCAGCGCCTCTCAGTGTCTATGGCCGCTCCAAGCTGGCGGGCGAGCAAGGGGTGCTGGCGGCAGGGGGTCGCGCCCTGGTGTTGCGCACCTCCTGGGTCTACTCCCATGACGGCCAATGCTTCTTCAACACCATGCGCCAACTGCTGGCCGAGCGCGACGAATTGCATGTGGTGGAGGATCAGCTCGGCGCCCCCACCTGGGCCCCTACCATCGCCACGGCCACTCGCCAACTGGTCGAACGACTGCTGACGCACGACGACGTCGGTGGCCTCTATCACCTGACCAATGCGGGTCAGACCTCCTGGTACGGCTTCGCCGCCGCCATTGCCGAACGCCTGGATCAACGCGGCGAGCTGCGCGCGCGTCTCTATCCCACCACGACCGAACATTACCCCACGCCGGCGACGCGACCGCTTTACTCCTGTCTCGACTGCAGCAAGGTCGAGGCGGTCCTGCCAAGCGCCCTGCCGGACTGGCAGGCCGACTTCGACCGCTGCTGGGCGCGGTTAGAAAGCGATAGAACGCTGAATTGAGCGGGCCGGACCCCGGCGGCGCCTGTCCGCCGGGCCGCCTCGGTTTCAGCCGCAGGCGATGGCGCCCCCTCAACGGCTTTCCCGTTCCCCACCCTGGTAGGTGGCTTCCGCTACGTCCTCGTTGGGCGCAGGATGGCCCGGCAGATTCGGTAGCGCCTTGGCCCTTTCCAGGTCGATGCCGGCGCCCTGGGCCACCTGGGTGCCATAGTCCGGGTCGCAATGCCAGAAGTGCCAGACCATCCGCAGCTGGATGTCTTCGGGACAGGCCTGCATGTCGGCAACCAGATTGGCGATGAGATCGTCCCGTTCCCAATCTTCGAAGCTGCGATAGCGCGCGCCGGTCTGCTGGTAATCGGCAGCCGTCTTGCGAGATTGATAGCGCCCCAGATGGCCCTCGATCCACTGACGATACTCGTGCTGCGGCCGCGGCGCCTCGCGCAGGCCACCCTGGGAGCTGGGCTCGTAATTGACGTGGGGATTGCTCCCGCTGCGATCCACCTGCAGCGCCATCTGACCATCGCGCTGATTGGTGGCGTAGGGGCATTTGGGGGCATTGATCGGCAATTGCAGATAGTTGGCGCCGACCCGATAGCGCTGGGTATCGGAATAGGACAGGGTCCGCCCTTGCAGCATCTTGTCGTCGGAAAAGTCGATGCCCTCCACCAGCACCCCCGTGCCGAAGGCGGCCTGCTCGGTTTCGGCGAAGACGTTCGAGGGATTGCGATCCAGCACGAGCCGGCCCACCGGCAGCAGGGGAAATTGGTCCTCCGGCCAGCGCTTGGTGTCGTCCAGGGGATCGAAGGGCAATTCGTCGTGTGCCTCGTCCGTCATGATCTGCACGCACATCTCCCACTCGGGATGATCGCCGCGCTCGATGGCATCGTAGAGATCCCGACTGGCGTGGCCCACGTCGTACTTCTGGATCTCGGCTGCCTGCTCGCTGGTGAGATTCCTGATGCCCTGCTTGGGCTCGAAGGAAAACTTGCATAGCACCGCCACGCCCTGGTCGTTGACCAGCTTGTAGGTGTTCACGCTGGACCCCTGCATGTGCCGATAGTCCGCCGGGATGCCCCAGGGGCTCTTCACCCAGGTCACCATGTGCAGGGCTTCCGGGTGATGCTGGACGAAATCGTAGAAGCGCCAGGGCTCCTGGCGATTGGTGATGGGGTCGGGCTTGAAAGCATGGATCATGTCGGGAAACTTGATGGCGTCGCGAATGAAGAACACCTTCAGGTTGTTGCCCACCAGATCCCAGTTGCCGTCCTCGGTATAGAACTTGATCGCGAAGCCCCGCGGATCGCGCGCGGTCTCGGGCGACTCCTTGGCCCCGATGACGGTGGAAAATCTCAGAAAGACTGGCGTCTTCACCCCGGTTTTGGTCAGCACCTTGGCGCAGGTATAGCGGCTGGCGGGCTCGTCGCCGATGGTGCCATAGGCCTCGAACCAGCCATGGGCGGCGGTGCCCCGGGCATGCACCACCCGCTCGGGCACCCGCTCCCGATCGAAATGGGTGATCTTCTCGATGAACTGGTAGTTTTCCAGCGTGGCGGGGCCCCGCTCGCCCACGCTGCGCAGGCTTTGGTTGTCCCGTACCGGATGACCCTGGCGGGTCGTGAGAGTGATCTTGTCGTCGCTCATGGTGGTCTCCAGGCTAGTCACGTCGAACACTGCAGTGACCGGGCCTGTCCGCGGCAGTTGTCCGCCGTCAGACGAGCTGTCCGGAGACGAAACGGCGCCAGGGCCACTTGCGCTGACCATCCGGGGCTCTAGCCGCTACCTCTCGTCCGTTCGGCGGAAAAAATCGCTGATCGCGCTATCGATCCCATCCAGACTGTTCATCAGCAGTCGATAAGACTCACGGCGATACTCTCCAACAAGAACAGCAGCCGGAGCTTCCCATGCCAGAAGACTACGAAAGCGATCCGCACCCCTGCCCGAAACCGGCGGGGCACTCCGACTTCAACGAAATGGCTGCTGCCGTCGCCGCCGCCATTTCCGTCTGGGCGCTGACCACCCTGGTCGCCTTGCTCGCGGGTTATCACGGCAGCGGTCCGACCAATGCCATCAACCTGCTGGTGATCCTCGCAGGCGCTCTGGGGTTCGTTGGACGGCGCTGGCAACTGGGGCGTCGGTGTCGCTCCGTACAGCGCGCCAGATAGCCGGCGGAACCCAACAATCTGCCTACTGATTCTCACCGGAGGCGGAACTGGTTATCATCGCCGCCCTGAAATCAGGGCAGGGATGCTCATGTCTTATCTGGTCTTGACCCGTCGCACCGACGAAATCATCAATCTATCCCTGAAACCGGGAGCCGATGAAGAGCAGGTGCTGGATCTGCTGTTCAACGGCGGCATCAATATCCGCATTCTCAAGGTTCAGGGCGATCGCGTGCAGGTGGGCATTCAGGCCCCTGCCGACATCAGCATCATGCGCCAGGAGTTGCTGCCCTTCTGACTCGGCCGGTAGCTGGCGTAGCTACCGCGACCAGGGCGAATGGCGATTGCGCACGTACTCGAAGCGCCCGTCCAGCCCACGCCATTCCACCCCCTGCCAGAGCTCCGGTGCCAGCGTGCCTTCCGCCTGCAGATCCGCCCGGTAATGGGCGAAGAACGGTTGGCCATCGCGCAGCACGATGACGTTGTGGCGTTCTTCGATCTGGGCGATCAGATCCAGTACCGCTTCGGCCGAGCGCCCGCCGCTCAGGCAATAGCAACTCCCATACTGGTGAAGCATGCTTTCGAAGCGGTAACGATAGAGGGTGCAGCGATCGGTTTCGAGGTGAACGCTCTGCCCCTTGGCATCCTGCAGGGCATGATGAACGCAGTGATCGCAGTCTTCGAACTCCTGACGCGACTCCACCCACTCACCGAGAAACTGCTTCTTCCACCGCCACACCAGCAGCCCACGATCTTCAGGCCGTGAATACACGCTGACCTTGTAGAACATCGCTCGACTCCTCTTTTATTGTTATGCGCCGAAGTCACCTTCCAAGGTCTGCCGTTTGCCGCTCGCCCCTTGGGATCGCACGCGCTGTAGCGTACGTTTTCAGCATCGCTCCATTTGCCTGAGGCGTCCAGCCATTCCCAGGCGCCGGGCACTACCGCTCGACGGCGCGCAGTTTCGTCGACGCCATTGCGCTTGGCTGCCGAAAAAGTCGCGGCTTCGTCCAATTTCCATACAAGATGCAAGCGGCGGCACTTGCCGGATCAGCTGTTCCAGATCACGGCAAAACCCCACTCCAGAGCCGGATACAAGACAGGTACAGCTTTTCGTACCGCCTATCAGGCAACTCGATGTGGCCTGCTCAAGTTCTCTGCAGCGGACTAGTATTCAGCCAACATCGGCGCCTGGACCGATTCAAAGGCTCGCGTTAACAAGGACTTGGCAGGTCCTGACGTCATGCTGCCGACGCCAGACCGCGTTGCCGACGAGCAGTTGAAGAGGCGCTCCAGAGCGCTCGTCCTTTCGATAGTGATAAAGGCAAAGCTACTCGAAGAATCCCTTATCGACTCAAGGACTTTTTATGTCTGGTCTGGATAGCGACTTCAACGAAGCGCTTCATTACGCCATCAGAAACTGCCCTGCCCGTACGCCTGAGCAACGGGCCGCCATCGACCATGCCGAGAAGGTCATCCGCCAGGGGCCAGCCGCGCTCTCTCCGCTGGAGCGCAAGACCCTGGTCTTGGAACTGGGCTTCTGGCTGGACCGTTACCAGCGCCTGCAGGAATTCTCCGGCCAACGCCTGGTTGGTGCAGCGGCGGAGCCAAGCTGCTGCCTTGCGAACCAGGTCAGGGGCAAGGCTCGCTAGCCAAACGTCAGGCAATAAAAAACCCCGAGGTGCCTGGCACGCTCGGGGCTTCTGGATATGGCGGAGAGATAGGGACTCTACAAATCAATGCCGAAATCCCTTTAACTACCGTGGTTACTGGGCTTCCGCTACAGATTGGGTAGAATTTTTGGGTAGAATAGCTGGATAGAATCCTGAGTCCTACCCATGGCAGACAACCTCGTTTTGAAAGGCGGCACCTACCACGTTCGCCTAGACCTACCAGAAGACGTACAGACCGCTTTCGGCAATCGGAAGATTCTGAGCAAGAGCCTGAAGACTGGTAGCAGAGCTGAGGCCATGCGCTTGAGGTTGGCAGTGCTAGCTCAGTGGAAGAGTCAGATTCAGGACGTCCGTCAGGTAAAAACAGGTCAATCAGAGAAGTGGCGAGAGCAAGTCGCTGAATTCTCCAAAGACGTCAACGCTGGTATGGACACCTACTTTGTCCACGCGGCCAGACGCAAACCCCTTCCCCCTAACGAGTCAGCTTTCTCTGAAGAGAAGATGCACCAGCGCCTAATGCTGCTGGCTGAGCACGCCGATCCCGACGCTTTCATGAACCTCTTGAACGTTCTCAAAGGCATGAAGAATCAGGAGGTGTCAGACGTCGATTACCTGAATACCCTTCAAGAAGCTTGGCAGCCTGTGGTGGCCTCAATCGTAGCCGACGCCTACAGTCTGTCTTCTGATGAGAGAGAGGAAGCAAATGAAATCCTCTCGACTCCTGAGAGCTACAAGCCCAAGAGTCCCATTGGCACTGCGAAGCTCGACAGGTTCAAGGATCACCTTCTTACCCAGTCCGACAATGCGAAGACGGTTGATCAGCTCGTGTCTCGTGTCAGGCGAATCAGTAGCTACCTGACTGAGAAAGGCCTGCCGCTTGAATTCGATACGATCCACGAATTCCTGAAAGACATCAGCGACTCAGCCAAAACCCGTAGGCAGTACCTGTGGTCCGGCAAGAAATTCTGGACTTGGGCGGTACGCTACGACCAAGACTTCAGGAAGCGGTATGCAGCTCTGCCCTGTCCCTTTGAAGGGCATGAGCTACCGCGCAACAAGGCTGCTCAAGGCGAAAGCTACAACGCTTTCTCCAAGGTTGAGATCGAGCGACTACACCGAGCGGCGATAGACAAGGGTGACCAGGCGCTAGCCGATCTGATTCAAATGGCGGCGTTCACTGGTTGCAGACTTGAGGAGATGGGACGTCTCAAGGCAGAGCATACGATCTACGAAGGAGAGGTGCCTGTAGCGTTCGAGGTGCAGCAGGCCAAGACCAAAGCTGGAGTCCGTACCGTACCGATCCACCCCAACCTAGTGCCTCTGTACGAAAAGCTCGTGAGTGATGCTGGTCCCGATGGCTACCTATTCGCTGGTGGGAATAACAAATACGGTAACCGTCTGGACATGCTCAGTAAGCGTTTCGGTCGTCTGAAAGTCGCGGAAGGGTTTGATGAGGGCTACGTGTTCCATAGCGTTAGAAAGACAACTGCCACTGAGCTTCACCAAGCCGGGGCGGACGCTCTCACTATCCCAGCGATCCTCGGCCATGAGTTCGGGCACATCAGCTTCGACATCTATAGCAAGGGTCCGAGCCTTCAGCAGAAAGCTCAAGCAATTGGCTTGCTGTCCTTCGACTTCAATAACTGATCAAAAAACGAGTAATAACCCCAGATAAACATACAGTGCTGTAGGTATCTACCAGATGCGCTTCCAGTAACCATGCACCTTGTAGCACGTCTGTGGCCCGGTTATCGTTCCCCTCCCCCTTGTTTGCTAAGCGCTGGCATCACGTTTTCTGCAGACGCTTTACACGCCGTTGGCGCCCGCTGCCGTCGCTTATCAAAATTTACAATTCATCTGCCAATGTCGTGCGAACCGGTGCTTGAACAGATGTCTGATTACGCGCGCCTAGATAAGCATTCAGGAGTGACGTATGAGCAATGCAGCGAAAGCTTGCGATCAAAGCGGTAAAGGGATTGGCCTGCTGGAGAAGGAGCTGGCTGAGAGGAAGGAGCGCTTGGCGAAATCCAAAGCCGACCTACACCACCGCTTCGAGTCGTACGCGGATGAGAAAGCGTGTGTTGCAGCACTGGAGAAAGCGCTGGCAAAGGCGCACCACCTCCTCTGAGCACCACCAACCGATCTACAAACGCTTACATTTCATTCCTTCGTCGTTCGTCCAAGGTTTGTTAAATTGGACCTATGGCAGTATCCAAGGAATGTAAAATGAACGTCGTGGCCTACTATCGCGTAAGCACCAAAGCTCAAGGCAAGAGTGGACTGGGCCTAGAAGCTCAAAAGGAATACATCCGTATTGCCCAGGCTTCAGCAGACTGGCAGGTAGTCGCGACCTTCGAAGATCATCTGTCAGGCACGATTGCTCCCTTGGACCGGAAAGGGCTTAGGGCAGCCCTGGAGCTTTGCCGGAAGGAAGGCTATACGCTGGTGGTGGCGAAGCTTGATCGCTTGTCCCGTGACGTTGCAGACATTGCTCAGCTGATGAAGGTGGTGGACTTCAAGGTTGCCACCATGCCCGCTGCTGATAAATTCCAACTTCACATCTATGCGGCTCTCGCAGAACAAGAGCGCGACTTCATTTCTGTACGTACCAAAGATGCCCTGGCACGCCTGAAGGCCCGTGCCGAGGAAGGTAATGCGGATGCAGCTGAGAAGGTCGCTAACCGTAATGACAAATTAGTTCGCGGACGTACTGCCGACAGCCGGTTGAAAGCTCAAGAGGCCATCAGTAACCGGGTGTCAGCTTTCCATGCGACGGTAGAACCGCATATCCAAGCTTGCCTATACAAGGGCCTGGTCACTCTCCAGTCAATCGCAGACTGTTTGAATAAAACTCAGGTAAAGACCAGTCGGGGTGGTGAATGGAGTCCTATCCAGGTCAGCCGAGCAATGGTAGCGTTGAATCTATCTTTCTAACACTCGCCCAGTAACGAGCCACAAGCCCCTTTATGGGGCTTTCTCGTTTCTGGCTACTGCGCTACATCTTACCCCTGAGCGTTGCACCAAGAGGCTTACAGGTGGCTTAGGCTCGATATTTCCACAAAGTATAGCTTTCTATTCCTCTACCCCGTTCGCTTGCTTGATGCCGGGTCGCCCTCGACGATATTTACCCTATCTATGCATACCGACTATCGGATACTTAACATTAGTTATTTTAGCGGAGAATGGTTTCAACCAACAATACACTGCCGTCTGTCGGATTGATATGTAAGGACAAACGGCTACAACCCTTGCTATTACTGGGTTGCTATATAAACACTAACATTATGCTATGCAGCTAACTATATACAATACAGAAAATCCACGTTATAATAATGTTATAGGGAAGGGAAAAGTTATCGGCCCGACAGGTTTTAGATATGCATTTTATTAGTTGCAAAATAGCAACTTTGGCAGTATAATAGAGTGAAGGGAAAGAGATAAAATCAAAGCCCTCTAACATATAGCCAAATGCTTACAGATATTTAAGTTATTTGCAGTATTCAAGATTGACCTCCCTGCCTTATACTTAAAGAATAGACACCACTAATAGAACATCCTTGATTGGGTGTTTTTCTGTGTCTGCTAATCAGGCTTGGTTATTGCCGTTGTAAATAACCCGTGGATGTTCTGACTCATCCCGCTCGCTTATCTTGAAGATGTTCCTATTGCTTGTCCTCATGCCCCTTACCAGGCTCTTTCAGCAAGTGATATACAGCTTTACAGGATAATGAATCCGTGTGAGTGGTCAGTCATGTGTTCCCACAGAGCATAGAGACTGACACCTATACTCCTCCGCTGTTAAAACAGCCTTGCACAGTGCGGTGCTTTGTCCCCTGTGCTTTTTTACTAAATACACCCTTGCTGGTTGTCATTAACAGTGAGGGTTTTTATTGCCTATCAATCCTTATTCTTACAATACAAAAATAGGAAACACAATGATCATTATCAAGCAGTGCTGCTGGTGTAAGGCGGAAATGTATACCAGCAGGAGTAGTAAGAAACTCTGCCCTTCCAAATGCCACGTAGCATTCCATCGCTGGAGACAGAAAGCTTTACCAGGAGAAGGTCCAGCAAAAGGATTCGAATTGCTTAAACAAAGAGAAGAAAAGGAATGACAGCCAAGTGACTTGGGGTCAGTAGCCATGTGACTTCATGTCCAGAAACCATGTGACACCAAGTCACTATAGTAATAATGATTAAATAATAAAGATATAAGAATACCAAAGAGAGGAGAAAAAAAGTCATGTTTTAAATACTAAGAAGTTCAGGACTGCCTAGCTACGGTCTACCGACCTTCACACGCAGATCCTGATACAGAGAAAGACCAAAAGCAAAGGACGTTCTTTTTAATCTTAATATTCTTTCTGTGCTCACTCATGCTTCGTGCCTGCTGTGGTATTGGGGTTCTTAAGCCTTTATACATTATTGTTGTGCTGAAGCTCGATAGAGCCATAGAGAAATAGATACCCAGGTGACTTGGTGTCACATGGCTTTTAGATTTGATAATGAGGAATAGAAACGATGAATGACAGTATCAGAGTAAGGTTGAGCCCCAAAGCTACAGCCCAACTAATTAAGCTGATGGAAGTATTCGAAACCGATTCACCTAGTCATTGCGCCAATAAGCTAGTCAACAAATTATACAAACAACTTCGTCTCAATGAGGACACAAATGAACAAGACTCAACTATTCGCCAAATCTGAAAAAGAACTCTGCCCCTACCTACCTGCCTATAAAGCTATCCTATCTGCAACTGCTTGGGTAAACCCAAAGACAGGTGAAGCTAAACGGTTCTCAGCAGAACAGAAGCTAGTTTGGCATTACGTGCTCGACCGCTATAAGTTCTTCAAAGACAGCAATAAAGACTACTTTGACAATCAGGCAGATATTGCTATCGCCTGTGATGTAAGCGAGCGGACAGTGATTCGACTGTTCAAAGAACTGAGCATTGCTGGGTATCTGGAAATTCATCAGATCCGTGTTGGCGGTCATAAATCTAACAGCTATAAAATTATCAAAGACCTTATATTGGTGCAGCGTGAAAACATCGCTCAGAAGGCCCCTGCAAGCCCCGTAGTGCAGCGATCAGAGGAAAGCAATATCAATACTCAGCCTGACGTATTCGTTGAGTCCGAGGCTGCGGGCAAAGACTGGGTTAACGAATCGATCCCTTGTGAAGATTACGAAGGTATTCAATTTTCTATTGAAGCAGAGAGCAGCAGTTATGAGGACTGGGAGTCAACTGAGGTTGAAACCGCAGCAGCACCAGCGAAAGTAGAAGTCTCAGATATCAAGATCGACCTATCATCGATGCCGCTAAGTCGATGGAATCGGAATGGTCGCGAAATTAGTGATCAGCTTTTTGATTGGTTTGAAGATAACGGGTTTTACATCGAGGATTGCCGGACAGGACAAGTGCTTCATAACAGTAGTAAACAGCGCTATGTGATGAGCGGTAAAGACCTCATTCCGCTGCCTGATAACGCTGCAACTTTAGAACAACAAGAAGAAAGCTTTCTTCCCTTCTAAATATCACCCCAACCTAATCTAAACGAATTTGAACAATCCAGTTCAGATAATGGACGGTTTTTGTCCGAACAAAACTAAACTTAATATTGGAGTAATAGAACGATGTCATACCAAACCCTTAATTCATTTCGTAGCCAGTTTACCTTCCCCGTAAAAACTGAATCTTTCAAATATGACAGCAAAGAGTGTCGTCAGTTGATGGATGCTGCGATTGCACTCTATAGCAACCCAGCCTTTACTCATAGCAAAGTAAAGCTAAACGCTACTACTCTCAACACCTTTTCACAGGGCGTTCTACACCTTGCCTCTGAAGGCTATACCCTGCTTGATACTGAACGCTCTACAAGCTCTGGGCATGGTAGCTACGGTATAAATTTCTTGAAGCCTGCGAGTCTACAAGCGGAAGACAAGAAGTTCATTGAACAGATGATTCAAGATACTTATGTCGCAGCGGTAGAAGTAAATGCCAAGGCACTACAACAAAAGCTAAAGGCTGATCTACTGGCAGAGGATGCTGTTAAAGAAGCAGAGAAGCTACAAGCGCAACGGGCTAAGAAAGACGCCGATGCTCAGAAGAAAGCTATACAGCAATATGAGCAGATGCTTAAAGACCTAGAGGAACAAGAACAATGAGTATCAAAGAGAAGATTCTGAAAATGAAACCTGCTCAATATGTGGTAAAGGTAACCAAACCTACTCAAGGTCTGGAGCTTAAATCCAATCCTGAGACTCTCGCCAAAACAAAGAAGCTGATGGAGCAAGCTGGTATCACAAAAGCTAAAGCGATGCCACCAATGGTGGATGCATTTCTTGTTAGCTCTGATGGCCGTGTCACCATCACTACTATCAGTATGGATGTCTCCCCCATTCTCAAGAGTTTTGGTGTGACTCTGGTGGAAGCCGACGGCCTGACGATGCTCTCGTATAAGCTCGCTCAACAATACGGCAGCAAAGATGTAACCCTGGAACAAATGTTAAATGACCGCAACTTCAAAGCTGCTTACAACGCTGTTAAATAAAATAATCATATGCCAAGGACGGCACTTAAGGAGTATTCAATGTCATCTCAACCTATAGCTGATTACTTTGCCCGCTTGGGAATTTCTGTCAACAAGACGCAGTTCAAACAAGCTGAAGCTGCCCTTGACCGTATCCGCAATTCAATGCTCAAACTGAAAAGTGAATTCGGCAAAGGGATTGCCATCAATCCAAAGCTACAGTTCAACTCGCTACAGCTTCAAAAGCAAATTCAAAGGTCGCTAAACCAGATTTCCAAACTGACAGAATTCAGGATGGAAAAGTTTGTAATCGACAACGTTCAATTGAACCGAAGTCTTCAATCTGCCATTCAACGTGCCCAGTACAGTGCTAACAGCATAAAGTTAAAAGCTGTCATAGACCGGTCCTCTACAAGCCAGTCTGCGAGGGCTGTAGCTCGTCAGGTTGCAACAGGTGAGGCCGGTGGCGGCACCGGTGGTGTCGCGGGCCTTGTAGGGGCTTCCAGGGCCGGTGTAGCGGGTGTCGCAGGTTACGTCGGCTACGAAGCTGTCCAGGGCCTCCAGAATCAGATGGATGAGATTCAACGGCGTGTCGGTACGTACCAGATGCAACGTCTTCAGCTTGGTGCCGCGGTAGGTGGCGAGGCTGAACGTCGCTGGAACAATGCGGTGGCCTTACGGAATATCGCTGATTACACGGGCACCAAAGCAGAGGATCAGGTAGCGGCCTACACCAAGTTCGAGAAGCAGGCGATGCAGTCAGGGATGAAGGCTCGTCAAGCCATCAGTCTGTACCAAGACATGGCCGTTTCGACGCGTGGCAATGGTGGTGATCAACAGTCTATCGAGCGCCAAGCCTATGCCTTGCAGCAGGTCTTGGGCCTCGGATATTTGCGTGGTGAGGAACTAAATCAACAACTTGCAGATTCTAACCCCGCGATCAAATCTTACATCCAGAAGGCGTACCTGCAACGTGTTGGCTTCAAAGGAACGGATTCCGAAGGTACTGCTAAGTTTATGTCTGATCTGGGCAAGCGCTTGGTGCTGGTGCAGGACGTACTCAAGGGTTATGACCTCTCCGCCCGCAATGCTGCCCCTCGTGTTGAGGAGCTTGCGAACAGTATCGAAGGCGCTGCTGCTCGTCTTGATAACGTCAGATGGATGGAAAATCTTGAGCGGTCTGAAGGCCCTCTTACTGACGCCATCCGGGACAGGATTGAGGCTGAGAAGAACCTGTACAACGCAACCATCCCGCTTCAAGAGCAATTCATTAAGCTGGTGGAAATTCCATTCGTTCAAAAAATGACGGAATTCACCAACTCCCTGACTGGTCTTGCAGACTGGTACAACAAGTATCAAAAGCTACCAGAAGATAAGAAAACCGATGCTGCTATTGATGCCGGTGAGAATGTAGCTTGGTGGGCAGGTAAACGCCTTGCTAAGAACAACCTGATTGGTACTGCTGTTGATAATAATTGGCTTGGTATGGGCGACGGAGCCGACTGGTTAAAGCGCTTCATTCTTGGTCCACAGCAAGGAGAAGCGGGACGCCGCATTGTCCCAGACTTCAAACCCTACTCTTCATCGAACTTCAATTATCAGAGCCCCTACTCTGAATTTAAAATGCCAGCGGCATTGCCTTGGACACCGCCAGTGCATTTCGGCGAAAATCCGATTGTTCACACTCCAGACACTGATCAGATCATGCAGCAGATGACTCAGTCTTACGCCAGCACTGATAGTCGCAGCTATGACAATCAAATTACCTTCGAGCCTGGTGCATTCCAAATTGATGCTACAAACATGGACGTCAACCAGCTTAGCAATGAGTTGGAATCTCGAATGATGGAGGTCTCTCGCCGGATGCAAGAAAACTCCTGGTCAGACACCATGATTCAGTATCCCCAGATCGGACGATAGCGTTCACCAATACCTATTAATACAATCACTATACAGCGCCCCTTGATTGGGGCGTTCTACTTTCTGAGATATAAAAACAATGAATTATCTAATCATCCATAAATCATCAAATCTTATCACTGGCGCTATAACCACCAGCTTCAAACCCAAGAACAGCACCACTCACAAGCTCGTCAAAGTATCTGATGCTGTCCTCGAAAAATACTATGCACTGAAAGATAAGCTCCCTTCCTCACAAGCTGTTGATGCTGGTGAGCTGGCGAAGATATCGCCGAGTTTCCATGAGGCTCTTGGTGGTGTTGGAGAGTATCAGGAAGCGAACTACATCCCTCGCTCTCGCACCGCTATTTCTAAAGCTAAAGCAAGACTATCCGTATAACGTCGTAGAGCGGTTTGTAAGGGCTGTTTTAGCTTACCCCTATGACCCCTACAGGGCATCCCTTTTTGCGCCTCTACAACCCGCATAAACACTGCTTGAAATCATCCTATTTTGGCAATCCCGAGGTATCACATGCGTATATTCGTAAATTACGTCGTTCATGGCAAACGAAGTTCAATTCAACTCCCTGAAAAGCTGGTAGCAATCTTTCACAAGCAGTATCCCAACAAGAGTATTGGTAGCTTCATCAGCTCCCTTCTTAAAAACGAAAAAGCTGCTCGTATTGGCTCAAGCTTTGTAATGTCCCGCTTGGTTGAGGAGCTGCTATGAAGATCACCTTTCAGCACATCACTACTTTCACCAACGTGGCCTTGATTGGTGCTATCTGCTGGTCAATGAGCCAGAGCACTACTTGGCAACGGGAATTCAAACAAAGTATCAATGAGCTAACGATTGAGACATAGCGTAATCTTACCGCTATGCAAAGCAGGCTGGAAAACAAGATTAATAATCTGAATGAAAGTTTGGACCAGTACCAAATCAACACTGGTAGAAGCTTGCGGATTCTTGAACAACGCGTTGAAAGTCTTGAACGCCGCCCTGCTGTAATAATGAATGGCTTCCAGGGCTATAAGAACTCCGGCAACCAGAACAATAACAATCAATAAGAGGAATATGAAAACGCTAGCAAAGTTTTTGAAAAACAGACGTAAGATTAGGATCAAAAAGGAGGACTACGATTTATTAAGTAGCCTATACAGAGATGATGATTCATTCAGACTAATAGAATCAGAGCTTTTAAAACTTGCAAAGTCGACCACCAAGAACTTTGAAATTGCTCTTTTCATATCCTCCCTACTTTATCCCCAAAGCAACTTCCCTATCCCCCCAAAAACAACCGTACCACCTAAAGCGAAGATTAAGCTACGTTGATACTTCTCAATGCTACTGTTACGGCGGGTGTCGAGTGTAGTATATTTGTTGACTGCCATCAAAACACCTAATAGAGCAGAAGCAGCAGCCGGCACGAGTAGTTCGACATCCTCCCAATTGTTCCAATACCTGCCGGCATTAAACAATGCAATTGATCCCAAAAGACACTGAAAAGCCCAGACAAGCTGATAATGAAAAATAAAATTTAAATTAGAATGCTGCTTCAAAAGCTCAACCACGTCACTTATTATTCCTTGAGCTATCGCTTTGGCGTGAACCATTGAAACCACAACTGAAATTCTTGAACTGGATCGCGCGGGCCCAAATTTGATATTTATAGAAAATGATCTAGATGGACTCACCGCCTCGAATCCCAGACTTATAGAGCGCGTATCATTGGTAAATCTTGGATACTGATACTCATCTATACTTACAAGGCGCTCCATTCCAGCTTTATCAAATATGCTAAGCTGCATATCGACCTTGGAAGCTTCTTCTCCAGAGTCAGCATAGTATTTTTGTGCGAAGCTTTTGAACAACACCTCTAGACTTTTAATCAAAGCCTTATCGAGATAGACAGAAGGTATAAATTTAGAAGCAACATAACTAGCCAATCGAGCCTCCATGCCTTTCTTCGAATGAGTTAGATAAACTTTTTATTCACTATATTAGAAACTCTATAACAACCCAACTGCTACAGCTGAATGGAAGCACGATTTCGCTTGAACCAAGCTAGTGTAAGCGGCTTTTCCAGACGAAGCATACTGATCCTTAGCTTACCTCATAGAATAATAACTGAGTATAGATCAAGCTGAGACCTCTGCAAGATCAAAGCACTTCACAAAGCCTCATACTTGTGATAGAAGTATTTTTTACAAGGAGACAATTATGGCTTTGATTGTAGACGATGAAATTTTGGAGAATTTCCATAACGACCCAGAAGGCACCTTTCAAAAGGCATGGGATAAGCTTGCAAGGGACCTTCCGAATGGATCAGATGGATGGAGCGAGCAACTCACAGAGAAAATACTAGAAGTTTCAGCGCTTTTAGAGGTAATTATTGAAAGTGGAGATTTTCGTGCCACTCCCCCTACTCGGCCAGCTAAAGAATTGAATTCAGCAAAACCGGTCGATCTTATCACATACATATATGAAGCGAACCAAAACCTCAAAAACGACCAAACTGCAAGAAATTTCAAAAGCTTGAAGTCTAGACTTACCGAAAAACTCGGTAAGGGCTTTTACTATGAGTTCTCAGAAGGTGATCTGACACGAATTCAAACACTTATCAATGAACTCAGAGTACAGATATCTGCTGCAAAAGACTTTGATCCTGAACATCAACAGCGACTCTTAAAGCGTCTTGAAGCAGTTCAGAGAGAAATTCACAAGAAAGTCTCTGACATGGATCGGCTTTGGGGTTTGGTGGGCGATGCAGGTGTTGCAATAGGCAAGCTGGGTGAGAATGCAAAGCCCATCGTAGACCGCATTAAGGAGATCACTGAGATTGCCTGGCGCACCCAAGCACGTGCGGAAGAGTTACCGTCTGGCTCCGAATATCCCCTTCTCGGCTCCGATGCCGATGCCGATGGGAATGATAAATCTCAGTAGAAATCTTGGGTAGGAATGCTGGGTAGACCTAGAAAGCAAAAAGCCCCCTAAACCATTGATTTAGAGGGCTTTTCTGGATATGGCGGAGAGATAGGGATTCTCTCATTTGACCTCTGAAACCCTGTAAGCACTGGTATTGCTAGCTCTCAGAGCCAATAGTGGTCACAATCAGTGGACACATTGGGTGGTCATCAGGGGTAGATGGTATGTCAACGCACTTAGTTAGGAAGGCTAACGAATCTACGTGGTATGTCAGGCTCAACGTTCCCGCCGATGTGCGTGCTGCGTTCGGTGGCCGAACCAAGCTCATCCAGACCTTGAGGACAGCAGACAGGGCTGTAGCTCTGGAGCGTCGGCTACCAGTCTTGGCCCGCTGGAAGGCTGAGATCAGACTCGCCAGGGAAGGTAGTAGTGCTGCGAAAGTAGGTTGGCAATCAACGGTTGCTGCAGATGCTCGGGCCCATCGGGAACATGTAGATGCTGCTTTGGTAAAGGCTATGCGGAATCCCGTCAGGGAATCGACGATGACGGTAGCTGAGCTGGAGTCTGAGAAAGCTACCCTCCTGGCTGAGCTGGAAGCTCTGGGCATGACTGCCACGGTCAAGCACCTTCGGGAAAGCTTCGACTACATTCCAACGTCCCATGCCGATGCTGTGATGGTAGCCGATGACATCACTCAGCGATTCGCCGTTGAGAGTGCTCAGAAGCAATACCATCTGACAGCCTCAGAGACGCAGGAGGCAACCAATCTACGTCTCGATCCGAGCAGCTACAAACCAGTAAGTCCACTCACACCAAAGCGCCTGGAAGCTTTCAAAGCCTTCCGTGAGGCAGCTGGATTACCTGCCAAGACAATCGATGGTCAGCAATCCAAGCTTCGGAAGCTCTCGGCTTACCTCCAAACAGAGGGGGCTGCGTTGACACATGAGGTTGTCGGAGCGTGGTTAAAGAGCCTGGGCCTCAGCAGCAAAACTCAAATTCAATACCTGCTTGCGGGGTCCACGTTCTGGAAGTGGATTACAAAGAACGACGCGCTGTGGCAGAAAGACTTTTCAGGGGTAGCCAATCCATTTGTTGACCATGAGATGCCTGTGTTGCGAGGCAGAGCAAAGGTCGAATCCAAGCGACTGCCATTCTCTAGGGAAGATGTGGAACGTGTGTATGCTCAGGCTCGCTCTGAAGGTCTGGATGTGTTGGCCGATCTGATTCAGATTGCTGCAAGAACAGGTTTGAGAATTGAAGAGGCTTGCCAACTACGAACAGAGAGCATCATCACTGTTGAGGGTATTCTCTGTCTCGACATCAGTGACAGCAAGACAGCCGCTGGCATACGGCAAGTGCCAGTCCACCCTGCCCTACTCCCTGTGATAGAACGCCTCTCACAAGCCACTACAGACGGCTATTTGATAGCTTCCAACGGACACAACAAATACGGCATCCGCTCTGATTCATTTAGCAAGGCATTTGGTCGTCTCAAGACTTCTATGGGGTTCACTGGGAGACATGTATTCCATTCGTTGAGAATGTCGGCTATCACTAGGATGCTTCGTGCTGATGTACCGGGACCAACAGTCGCCGACATCGTCGGCCATGAAACCGGCCTCGTCACGTTCGACATTTACCACGGCGGTGCCAGCCCACAACAGAAGTTGGAGGCCATCCAACACCTCGCATACAACTTCGTCTAGAAGCCCCTACAAGGGCTTCGCAGGGGCTTAAAAGTGTCAACCTATACCTACCTACCACCAGTACACTTTCGCACCCCTGGAAGCCGCATTATACGCGGCTTTCAAACTCGGAATAGCGCAAATCCGAGACCATCTCTGACATCCCACGCCCCCGATCACACCATGTGAATAAAACAAATTAATAGATGGAAAAATAGTTACCATTTGACGCATGCATCTATTGACAAAATGGCAAACATCATGTAGAATTAGCTTTGTGAGTTGAGAAAGGTTTGTTGCCATTCCTGACCCTCACGAGGACACAGACGATGCCATTCCTTCATTGGGCTGTGTCAGTCAACACGCTACCTCCTTAGTTGTGTTGGCCCTATTCGAATTCAGCGGTCTTCCATGTCCCGCTGCATCTGGTTTGAGCCGCCAGGGTCTGATTAGTGGATTCTTCAGACTAAAGTGCTCCCTATTTCCGCAGACGCCATCTGCACCGACACAGGCAAAGTCGTTAAAGAGCCTCACACCTCGCAACGAGGTTGTGACAGTTCCAAAGTAAACTCCAACTTTGATCTGCCTCCCCCATTCTTGAACAGCGGATTGATCCCCGGTGTTCGGATGCGATGTCTCTTTCCTCAAAAAGACAGTAGATAACCTCATCCTCGGATGGGGTTTTTCTATGCCTTGAGGTTGTAAATTCGTTCACCTTGAACGGATAAGACATCGTGCTTTACCCAATAAATCATTTGAGGAAAAGACGATGCAACAAACACAACACTATTACCACACGGTATTCACGCTTGTACCTGAAGATCAGTTCTTCATGCTAGGTGGCGGGATCATCAGCCCGAAGAAACTCTCTCCTGATGAGGCTATGAGGCTGAACATCAAAGCCGATGGCTTGATGATTCGAGTTATAGAAGTCACTGAGCAAGAGTTCAACAAGATCGAGCGTCTAGCCGATGCAGGCTTGGTGCTAGTGCCCTACGGCGCTATCAGAAATGTCTACGTTGAACCAAAGATCATCGCTGAGGAAGACCTGCAATGGTAACTGCATTCTGCATTTTCTATGCAATCGGCATGTTGAAGGAATTGAAATGCTTTTAGTAGCCAAGGCAGACAACAGAGATAAACACGATGCTGAATACGAACAGGAAAAGCGTCAGTATCGCAAACAGACAAAGCAATTCAGACAGCAACGAAGAGACAGAGAATGGAAACGCAGCGACTAACGTATGTAGCCCTCCTATCAAGCTTAGACCTCTACGACGAAGACGCTGACCAACACTTCGAAACTCGATTGGTAATGTACTGCCAGCCCTCTGAAGACATCCAGAAAGAGCGACTAAAGCTTCAAAGATGTCTTGAGACGGCTGATGAAGAAGTTAAAGAGGTTGCCAACATGACCATCATCGAAGTGGACCAAGAGTTCTACGAAGCTTATCACCGAATCAGAAACACTATGGGCATAGACGCCCACATCCCCACAGACCACGTAAGAATGTTGGTCGCGATGTACAAACAACCAATTTACGCATAAGGAAAAAGATCATGACTACCCAACAGACCCGCACAACCTACTACCCTCAAGATCGCGTCGAACAAGTTAGCGAACAAGGCCACGTCATCAGTTCACAAACAGTGACACGCCCTGAAAGAGAAGTTCCTGTCTATGTGCGTCCAGAGAAGGTAAGCCCGCTCAAGGCCAATCACATCTTCGATGAGGCTGTGTTGCAAGCCCGTATTGAGATGGCACGTGCAACGGCCCGTCTGAGCCATCTAAGCCGTGAGCCCCTGAACGTCCACATTGGCGACCTGTTTGAGCCAGCTCTGAAAGCCAAGCTCGATGAAGGATACACAGTCAACTACGCCTTCCCTATCCGCCATCGTGACGGTGTCCAGGCAAGCAGCCATTGCACCCTCAACGTTCCAGAAGCTCGTTTGAACGAGCTGGCTGACGCTGCCGAGGCTGAAGCCCGCGAACAATACGCAGCAGACGTTGCAGCCGCTCAAGCTACCTTTATGGAAAGCGAGCTGGCCCGTCGAGTGGCTGAGCACCAAGAGGCTGTCCGCCGTGAGCGTGAACAAGCTGAAGCTGAGCTTGCTGATGTATTGCTGCGAGAGATTGCCGCTGAACTGGAAGCTGCTAACACACAGCCCGCTCCAACTACAGTCGCCAAGAAAACCACTACCAAATCCAAGACTGTTTGAGGAGAAAGACAAATGCACAACCAAGAAGCCTACATCGCTAAAGCCCAATCCATGATCTATGAAGGTGACATCAAACTCAGCGCTCAAGACCTACTATGGATCAGTGGAGCCCTTCGTGAAGATCGTCGCTCACGGCCTGAGATGTTCGATTACTACAGCGAAGTACTCCTTAAGATTCGTGCCATGAATGCTGAAATAGAGGAAGAGCTATGGAGCTGGCAAGTCAAGCAAGAGTTGGCAGAACAGAAAAGGGAGCTTGAAGAAAAGCTCCGTCAAACATCTTTAGAAATAGCTGAACTACGGTTTCAAGCCGCACAGAAGCGTCTGGCTGAAGCACTGAAGCAACAACTGAAGAAAGCACTGGAGCAACAACTGTGACTACCATTACAGCAGACGGCCTGACAACTGTAGTTCTCAAGCTAACAGACATTGAGCTGCGTGCCCTGCAAGATTCTATCGGATTTGGTGTGCAATACAGCCCCGGCATTGCCGGGGAGCTGGAAACCTTCATTCAGCTTGAGGCAAAGATCATCGATGCAATCGACTTCCCAGAAAAAGGAGAAGCGGCATGAGTATTCCACGTGAGAAAGACATGACAATCCATCTGATCCGCCTGAAATACGACGCTGAGTATGCCGGCCTACAGGCAGACCTAGACCAAGCTCAGAAAGTATTGGATCGTCGAGTAGCTGAGAAAGCCAAAGACACAGATGTACAAAAGGCCCTTTATCACAGCACAGAGCCTGGCGACATCACAGGAGCCGATCCCGAGATTTTGCAGGCTCTAGCGTCCACACTCGCTTCCATGGACCTAGTTAAGAATGGGGATCGAGTGCGGTACTTCCTACAGGCAATGCAGGATCAACTCTAATGGCCCTATCACCAGCAACAAGGGCGGAGAGTGTCAAATGAATTTCGCACAACAACAAGTGGTAGTCGTATGCCGTACACAGGATGACTTCCTCTCGGCAATTGAGACATGCAATGCGATGGGCTGGGGATGGGCTAATGGCTCCCCCGCTCGTTACTTCGCACCAATCACCAACAGTCGCCCTTACAGTCTGGTGATAGACAAGTTGATTGTCAGCTATGTCCTCTATGACGACGTACAAGGATTGATTGAAAAAGGCTACGTTTCTACAACAGCCGAAAATTTCCGCCAGTTTAGCAACGAGCTTGTAGCCCAAGGGTACAGAGCCCCTGAGCCTCAAACAGCATGGCACGCCTTCGATGTGCGAAGGGACAGAGATAACATTTATGACGATTGATGCCCTGGGATACCACACAGAATACTCAGATGTTTTGTACGCCATCCGTGACTTCCAATTCGATTGGCTCCCCAACCTTCCAGCCCAGCTAAAAAGTCGGACCGTCGCCCTCCTGAAGAAACATCCATTCCGCTCTGAAGTGTCCAAGACCATCGTCTTCCTTTCGAAAGCTCTAGAGAACAGTTCGGGACAAGACGCTTTCTACATCTGCCGGGACAACCCTGACATCTTGATTGAGAACGTCCTGTTCGCAGCTGACAGACGCCGCTCCACTTCCTTCAATGTTCTCAAGCGTGATGGCGTTGCAGTGGTAGCCATCGCACACGGGGCTATCCCTGACGATGTAACCACCTGCCCTCGCCTACCACATACGTTCCTAACGGAAGCTGTGGAGAACAGCGGTCTCACCATCCTGAGCAAACACACAAACACTCGTGAGGCTTTCGAAGCCTTGATCGATCTATTCACAGAGGAAGCACAATGACATTTGCTGACAAGCTACGCGACCTTCTCAAACAGCCACAAGGCGAAAAGAAGGTTGAAGAGTACATTCGTGAAGTATTGGCTGATCCCAATACACGCCACGAAGTTGCAGAGATTACCAACCTACAAACTTCGAACGAAGTTCCTAAGACGCTCTGATTGGGCGTCTCCCCTTTTCCCTACGGAGACCCCGATAGCATGAAAGCCGTACAGATTCGAAACTACAACGGTAAGATCATCCCGTTTGATTCGTATGACCCTCAAATTCTACAACGCCTTGAGCAAATCATCACAGCTGAAGGCGTCGGTTATGGATTCATCATCCAGCCAAACACAGATGCCGATGTTACACAGCTGCTTCGCAATTTCGAACGTAACGACTGCCCTGTTCATGCACTACGAATCTCCGTTGTAGCCGGGACAGTATTCATCATCACTATACCTGAGAGTCATCGGCGTCATCTTAGCTATCGACTACATGAAGTTATCGATTCCGAGATGATCACGGAATTCACTGATCTTGATTACATGTTCAAGATTGCTGCACCACTCACAGCAACGCGTCGTCTTGACAAGGGACGCCGTCCCAAGAGTCGGCTACTTCTGTCGGCAACGAAATGACACATACAGGAATTGACAGATAATGGCCGATAAACAAGTAGCCAATTTGATTGGTGGCGTAGAGTTTCGGGTAAACACCACTCCGCTAGAACAACTATTCGCACATCTCAAGAAGACAGAACTGAAGCTTCGCCAATTCGGCAGACTCGCTGAGAAGCCGATCAAGATTGCTATCCAGCTGGACACCAAAGCGCTCGATAAGCAGATGCGGGACCTTGAGGCCAAGATTCGTAAGTCGATTGGTATCACAGCCCCAGGGGCTCCAGCTCCACAGAACACCAAGACCCTTGATCGCGTTGTAGCCCAACAGCTACGTCTGGAGAAGCTGACGCAGCAGGCACGCCGTAGCACGTTCCAAGCTGAGCTGGCCCAGAGCAAGCTGAGCTTCGCAAACCAACGGGAAGATGTAGCCCTTAGCACGGCCAAGACACGCCAGCTACAGCAACAGGCTGTCCTACAGGCCAAGCTAGCCCTAGCCAGTCGCCAGGAGATCAACACACAGGCAGCGTCTGCCAAGTATCAAGCACAGCTGACAGCAGCCAAGACCATACAGGCACGCCTGGAGCAAATGCTTGTAGCAGCCCAACAGAAGGCCGCTCAAGCCGCCGCCAAGACATACCAACAACAGACCCTCCTCCAACGTGCTCAGCTGGCCCTGGACTCACAGAAACAGGCAGAGCGCCGCCGTGAGGTGAACCACGCCAACAAGATGCAGGATCGCCGTGAGCGGGCTGCCCGTGCTGAGTCTGGACAGGAACGCCAGCGGGAACGCTTCCGCTTCGCCCAAGAGCGTCATACGGTTTGGCAGGCTAAACAAGCAGAGCTTGCAGCTCGCAAGGCTGAAGGTGGTAACGGTGGATTCTCCATGCTCGGGGCCTTGGGTCGCTCAGGGTTGCCTATGGCTGGATTGGCTGCTGGTGGTTTGGTGGCTGGTATCCAACAGTTACTGTCCATGGCAGGCCAACGGATCGAGCAACGCCAACAAGGTGCTGACGATGCCCAGCAGTTCAAGAACGTGCTTGCTGCTGCTGCCAGCCAAGACCAAGGCAAAGAGGGGTACATCCAACAACGCTTTGTGGATTTCAGCCAGAAGTACGGCACTGAGATCAGCCTAGACACCGCCAAGGACTATCGTAACGGCCTCCTGAAGCAACGCGGCCAGGGTCGCAGCCTTGAGCAAGCGATGCAGCTGTACGAAACACAGGCGGCGGCTTTCCGTGGTGCCGGTATGACTCAGGACGAATCACGCCGCGCCAACCTCCAGCTCACTCAGGTGAGAACCAAGGGTTACGCCGACCGGGAAGACCTGAACACCTTCTCCGAAGCCGCGCCGATCCTTCGTGGATACATCGAGCGAGCTTGGGCAGAACGTAACAAGTTCACTGGTGATCCTGCAAAGCGGCAAGCTGCTGTCATCGATAGCACGACGAAAGGCAACCTGAAAGCTGCCGACTTCAACCGGGCTCTAGAGCTGTACTTCGCTGAAAACCAAAAGGTCATCGAGACACAAGCGAAGTCCATCCAGGCGAACGCTCAGCGTCTTCAGAATGATCAGTTCCTGCAAGCTGCGAGCATCAACGACAACGAGAAGCTTGTTCAGTCGGTCAACTCGAACATCGAAGCCCACCGCAACCTCACAGCAGCGATGGAGCCTCTGCGTACTCGGGTGATGGAGTTTGATACGGCCCTGACATCGGTAGCAGCCACCATGACTCAGCGTATCGCTGATGCCCTGGACCCCAAGAAATCTACCCCTGAGGGCATGGCAAATGCTCCTGATGCTGGTCTTGGTGGAAATGGTGGGATTGATCCTGCCGCATTCAACAAGCCAAAGGAAACAGGGGAAGTAGCGGTAGACCCCGTTGATCGATTCTGGCAACGCCTGTTCGGGATCGTGCCTCAGTCTGTGGAAGATCAACAGCTGGGCAAGAGTCCGATTGATCAGAACGCCTTGAGCTATCTGGCACCTACGAACTCTGGTGATTACAAGTTTGGCTTTGATCCGAAGAAGCTAAAGACGATGGTTGAGGGTATGAACGGGGCCAGCACCACAGCTGAGAAACAGCTCCAGAACATCACCAGCAGCACAAACAACACTGTCACTGTAGCAGGAAGCACATTCAACCTCGCCTTCCCTAATGTCGAGACATTTGACAAAAGTGTAGTTGAGCAAACTGTTCGGGACATCGGCGAAGCCCAGCGTAGACAGTATGAGGCAGACATTCTAGCTCGACTGACGACCGATAAAACTCCTCGCTAATCATCTGGCATAAATTGCCACCTTGTGGGGTTGTATAGCCTCCACTCTCATCACCTCACATAGACGCTCCTAGGGGCCTTACAGGCAATGTTTCGGCATAAGCCTACGGTCTGTCTCGCCCTTATTTAAGCCAAGATAAGGAACAACCATGCTTGCCATCATGAGCAAAAATAACGATCTGATCTGGATGGACGCAGTCCTTCAGTTTGATCAGCAATACCAATCAACAGTGACATCTCACGCTGTAGAAACTGGCGTGAACATCAGTGACCACGTTATTGAGACAAACGATAAATTCCGTGTACGCGGAGTTGTCACCAATGCTGACTTCAACCTTGATAGACCAAAAGTGCGGTTTGGCAGCCTATCAGATGAAGAGCTAGACGAAGAGATTCGCTACAAGGCCTTCTCCAACTTCAATCCAGTGTACGACAGCCCAACTATCACGATGGGGCCTCCTGCCCTAGCTGGTCTATTGCCAGCGAGCATCACTCAGTTCCTAGGCAGCAACACACCGACTGTAACTCTCACTCCGCGAGAGATGATCTTCCCTGCCACACAAGTGGCTACCACCCTGAAGACGATGCACAAGAGTCGTGACCTTGTGAAGATCATTGAGTATCGCCCAGACAATAGCTATGTAGTTCATGAGAACCTCATCATGACATCGCTCAGTGACAACATCGATCCAGATAGCGGAGACGCTATGTATCCTGACATGACATTCGAGCGTGTTCGGTATGCGGACGTTTCAACTACCAAGATTCCTCAAGAGCTGATGAAGAACAAGGTAGCGAAGAAGAAAGCTAAAGGGAAAGTGAGCACCAAGGATAGTGCGAAGACAGACGGCTTCATCACTGCCCAGCAACAAGAGAACGAGACACTAACTGCTAAAGAGAAAGCCCAGAGCGATGCTGAGGCAGCAGTGAAAAGAGGATCAGCACAGAAATGAGCATTATCACCCAACAGATTCCACTGGACACAGTGGCCCACTATGAACAATTGGTTGCGCTGGAAGGTAGCTTGTTCACGCTGACATTCACGTTCAGCGATCACTACGGCTCCTGGCACATGGACATTAAGACCTCAACAGGCGTGAAGGTTGTGGATGGTGTGCGGCTGGTGCCGATGTACCCAATGATCCTAGATTACGCCTTGGGCCATCTTGGTTTGTCTGGTGCGTTCTACCTGATGCCTATCACATCCGTCGATCTTCAAAGACTACCTGACACCACCACGAAGGTTGATCAGCTCGCCACCTACTACACGCTCCAATACATGTATGACGATGGAGCACCCACCTGATGGCTCAGCTGAAGAATCGTGAATACCGGCTAATCGTTGGAGATGTAACCACAGGCCAGGGCTTCGAAGTGACAGACCTCAACATGTCCTTCGATGTCAGCCGGACAGCAGACAACCGCCGTGGCGGCAATAGTGCCACCATCGAGATTTACAACCTCACGGAAGAGAAGCGCCGTCGCCTTGATCAGAACTTCCTGGCCTGCAAGCTTGAAGTTGGCTACCACGACACCGGGCTAAAGCTGCTGGTAGAGGGCGACATCACCGAGAGCGGCACACGTCGCCAGGGGCCAGACCTCGTCACTCAGCTGGTGCTGGGAGAAGGCTACGTCGCCTTGAACCACACTCGCATCAAGGCAACCACAGTTGGTCCAGGCCGCACAGTGGCTCAAGCGTTTGATGAAATCCTCAAGCAGATTCCAGGGATCGCCAAGGGGCCTTACGTTGGGACCGCCCTCAACAGCGTCCTGATTCGTGGATACACGCTCAAACCGGGGCCTGTACGGGATCAGCTGAACGCCTTGGCCCAGAGCTACGGTCTTGAGTACACCATTGCCAACAACGTCATCACCTTCACCGACCGGGGTAGAGCTACCAACGCTCAGGCTGAAGCTCTGGTGTTGAGCCCTGCTACCGGGTTGGTATCAACGCCATACCGCGTAGCTGCTGACAGTGGCAAAACCACCAAGGACAGTGCCCGCCAGTTCGGAATCATGGTTCGCATCCTGTGCGATGCCTCGGTGTACCCCGGTCAGCTCGTGAAGCTTGAATCGGAGATGTATGACGGCTGGTATCGGGTGCAAGAGGCCCGCTACTTCGGTGAGACGGATGGCAACAGCTGGTATGCCGACCTACTGCTACGTGATCCGCTGGCCGTCGATAACGTTCGTGCCACTAACAAGAAATCAGGGAACTAGGGCTAGAGCCCTCTTCCCCAAACATAAGGAATGGACCACAGATGGCCCTGATACAGAAGTTGGGCCAGTGGCTCAGCAACACCCTAGTTCCCCTCATCGCAGTCATTGCCCTCCTCGTCAGCCTCTGGACGTGCTTCAACGCATCCTCAGGATTCGACCAGATTGACCACAAGATTGATGGCATACACAGCGAACTCCAATCACTCCGCGATAGCCCATCCAGCAGCCTAGGCAACCTCTCAACACGCCTTGTACGCCTGGAAGGTTCCATAGACATGCTTCTGTCCGAAAGCTACCAACGCACACAGTTTGATCGACAGATAACCATGCTCGAACAAACCATAAAAGACCGCCAACAAATCCAATTCAACAACATGCACGGAGGTGAATGACAATGTTGGACATCCTAAGAACTGCAAGCCAACAAGCTGTTGATGCATTCGCTTCCAATCTACACACCTCAACCGTTGGTGTAGTGGAGCGTGTTGACCTTGAACGAATGAGGGTGGATGTTCGCCCTGTCATCAACAGAGCCTATGAGGATGGTGAACACGAGGAACACGCTGTTCTCTTGGACGTACCATTGATGATGCCAGGGTGTCAGCAGGCTCTGATTAGCCTTCCTGTTGCAGCTGGTGACAGCGTCACTCTGATCTTCGCTCAATCAGACATCGATACATGGAGTATCAGTGATACATCCCAGCCTGTTCCAGCTGCTACGCTACGTCAATTTGATAGTCAAGATGCCATCGCTATTCCTGGCATCTACACAGCTCCACGGAGCCTGAACAGGTCCTCCATTCGTAAGTATCCCCACAATCCTAAAGACCTCGTTGTCAGCATGAACACTGGCACAGGCCAAGAGTGTGAGGTTCGCCTTACTCAAACTGGCGAGGTGTTCATTAACACTGGAGCGAGGGTGACAGTGAATGCTCAGGATGTCGCAGTGAATGCTCAGACAGTAAATGTCACAGCACCACAGACCAACATCACTGGGAATGTGGCCATTACAGGCAACGTGCAAATCAGTGGCATCATGACCCTTGCAGGTATCAACATGAACACCCACAAACACATTGGTGTTCAGCCTGGAAGCGGCACAACTGGAATCCCCGTATGAAGTTCACCGCCGACTATCGAGAACTTAAATCTTTGATCAAGCGTATGGAAGCGCTGGACGGTACAAGAGTGGAAGCGGGATTCTTCGCTGAGGATCGGTATGGAGCAGAGAACGATTTCCTACAGGTTGCTCAGGTGGCCTATTGGAATGACCGGGGAATCGGAGTACCCCGCCGTGAATTCATGGCCCCATCCTTCCTGAATGCGGAGAACTACAACTGGTACGCGAACTTCATCTCTCAAGCTGTGCAAGCTGCTATCCATGGCAAGCCTGTACAGCCCATCCTCAAGCGCCTAGGTGAAGAGATGAAGGGTGTGATTCAGGTGAACATTGAAGACTATCCAGGCAGCAACAGCAGAGCTTGGGTTGCCATCAAGGGCTTCGATGATCCGCTGCTCTATACAGGCAAGATGCTCAGCAGCGTGAAATACAAGATACGGAAATGACAAAGCCCCGCTTATGCGGGGCTTCTCTATGCCTGCAACATCTCCGATTTTCAATGTCTGTGTGAGTTAATCGTTATGTATTATAACAATAGGCTTTACAATGTAACATAGGCATTCCTCAGGATTGTTCGTGGGCATTCAACCCTGTGCCAGATGGTGAAGAAATGAAGCTGCTGACATGGTTGGAAGCCAGATGTAGCACGTCAGTGGCCCACTTATCCACAGGCTGGCCTGTGAGGGGGAATTCCTACCAGAAACACCGCTACCCCCGGAGAGAGCACTGTTCTACGCGATTCTGCTCGACTGACGCTATGCAGGTGGTGTTTTGTTAAGCTTGCTCACTCTGCGATCATTTTTTGCAAATGCAATCCAGATACACCAGCTCGAATGTATGTGAGCATGTGATTTCTGTTCTCAAATCGTCAGATGGCCCCTTGTAGCACGTCTGTAGCCTTCTCTGCTGTCGCAGAGGTTAGCTGTCCCTTCGACGCAAGGCGTCAGCAAGCTACCTAATACTGCTGAGCCGAATGAGTTGCCCTGATGCTGGAGATTGTCTGTAGAGGGGGATGTCTTGAACGTACTCAAGCGACCAACAACCAACGGGGTCGCTACACTTCAAGCTTCTCTCTGATGGGCCACCTGTGGTTGGTAGGCCCTTGGTCAGCTCACTGCTGATGATGTAGAGGCATTGCCTCTAGGGGACACAGACGAGTCGTAGACGACTCAGATGTATAGATTTCTACCCCTCGCTTCGCTCGGGAACTTAAGCTCTAGGGTAACACACGCCTCGCTAATTGTCAAGGCAGTTGGCACGGTGCTTGCTTAAATCTACATACCCATTTGTTTCACAATCGTACAAATGAAGTGGCTCCCGATTTATCATTTAGTGGACGACCATCTAATTCATGATAAGATGCCCCTCAGAGGAACAAACGTCGCTCATCACAGGCAAGGGGACATCAATGCGAGTTGTAGCCTACTACCGGGTATCCACCGAAGCTCAAGGTAAGTCCGGCCTCGGCCTGGAGTCCCAGCAGGAGTACATTCGTATTGCGGCTGAACAGGCTAGCTGGGAAGTGATCGCCTCCTTTGAGGATCACCTCTCAGGCACGCTCCCGCCCATGGATCGTGAGGGCTTACGCAAGGCCCTGGAGCTATGCAAAACGGAGGGTGCCACCCTTGTAGTAGCCAAGCTGGATCGCCTGTCCAGGGACGTAGCTGACATCGCCCTGCTGATGAAGCTTGTAGACTTCAAAGTCGCCACCATGCCCTACGCTGACAAGTTTCAGCTCCACATCTATGCGGCCTTGGCTGAGCAGGAGCGAGACTTCATCTCCACCCGTACCAAGGTGTCTCTAGCAGCTCTCCAGAAGCGAGCTGACGAAGGGAATGCAGAGGCACTGGCCAAGGTAGATCGTCGCAACAGCGCCCTCCTGAAGGGCCATAAGACAGGGTTGCCAGCAAGCCTGAAGGCAAGGAAGGACAAGGCTGACCAATACGCCCGATCCATTGAGGATTCCATCCTGGCGTGCAAGGCACGTGGATTGAATACGCTGCAAGGTGTGGCTGATTGTTTGAACTCGAAAGGGCTGACTACTCCTCGTGGTGCATCGTTTACGGCTATGACTGTCAGTCGTCTGGTGACGAAGCTGAACATTGCTCTTTAATCGCCCCTCGGATGTGTCCACATGCGAGCGAAGCGAGGGACGTGAAGCATTGCTTCAGCTTCTGAATCATTTCAAAGGGTGCTGTCGGGTCCTGAAATTTCTAGCGTTTTCATCTGGTCAGTGTGTGGGTTGTTAAGAGCCTACGAGAGAGGTCGGAGATTTCCATTTTATACCGTCTACAAGCTCGTCAGAGAGGCGCTTGCTAAACGCTGTAGGTAGATACGGGTTTCCAGATTACACAGCATCTGAGAGCCTGCGAACGCAGTGAGTGCCCTACAGAGGCGCTTGCTTAATAGTTCTGGACAGGAGACGTTATTTTAAAATCAATCAGAGTCAGAGGTTCTAAAATCATACGCTGCTTGATGATGTAGGTAAGCCGCCTGCTTGGCAGCTGGAGTATCGAAGTGTTTTCCAGAATCCTACAGCTCAAGTTATCGCTGGAATGCTGGTGCTAAGTGTTCTGGATAAAGCTCGGTGCTTGACAGTCAAGACAGAGCGCTTGCTGGGCAACACAGATAGAATTCATATTCGAGAAATCCTACAGCTCCAGACGAATCAGACCGGGCAGTGTTAAACAGCCTGTGTAGAGGTCCCAAATTTTTGCGGGGCATTTGTTTGTGTTTGAAAAAGTGCTTCCCAAAATTTTAGGCGGGATTGTTATCAAGTTGAACGATGTCCAGCTCACCTTCTCGCCTGTCAGCAATGAACATAGAGCGAGGCCATCCCTACCGATTGACGCTTGTTAAACTCCTTAGTCAAAGAAGTTATCAAAGTATCCGCTCTACTTGTCAGCATTTGGATAGTCGGAAACTCATCTCTTTGCCCAAGCACATAGGCGTTATTACAAGCATCTGAGAAGTGAATCAATACAAGGGCAAACTGAAAGCTCTGCTTATGAATTTCCTGATGGATCAAGTCGGCTTCTTCTGTGAGCTTGACGCCCCAGAAGCTCAGCTCCCTTTTTCTCATTGCCATACGCTTAAGGGCTGCCTCCATCGCACCTGCGGCTTGATTGAGACCAATCACCAACGCCCCGCACTCCTTCGCGCTTGGTACAACTGTCCCTGGAGTCGCCATAACCCTCATCAACGGCGATAAGGCGGCAATCATGGTCTCGTGCAGCTCAACCACAGAGTTGACGTATGCCTTCGCTACTTCATAACCGTCATCCCTGATTTTCGACTTCTTCCATGTGAAGAACGCCGACACTGCGACGATCAATGCGAAAAAGGTAAACATGGCCGTCATCACGTCTGCCCACCCCGAAGGAGCCGCCATTCCAGGCATGAACATAGCGGCAATGAACGCACCAGCTAATGCGGAAAGAATTGCAACAAGACCAAATTTCCAGAAACTGCCTATCCACTTCAACATCTTCACAGCATCACTCCTCAGCCTTCAGGCGATTGTAGTTTCTTCTCAGATTTCTATCTATCAGCCTGACGATGATAGATTGAGCATACTCAGGCGAAACATTCGGACCGAAAGCTGAATAACTGTGATTACAGTCAACGCAGTACATCGCTATACTTCTTCCTAAGCCGAATTTTTTTGCTTCAAGGGCGCAGTCGCACTTTTTACAGTATGGAACTAGGCGTTCAATCTGCCCGTTACTATCATAGCCCCAACGCCATACCGCTCCTTCAAATTCATCTTCCCGGTAGCTCAGCCATGCGGGCGGCATTGGCAGTCTTCGCCTAATCATGAACGAACGAATCAGACCCAACGCAATCAAGACAATTATGAGAAATGGCAGAATGACAAAACCCATAGCTACTTGGACAGGTGCAGATAGCCAACTCCAGGCGAGCTTGATGTATTCCCACATAGGCATGAGATAGACAAACAGCACACTCCCTATTGCCGTGAGGACAACACCTGCAATGTTGTCGGCAATCTTCGCGCCCATCCACTTCACCAATCTCATGAGCCACTTCCGCAATACGGCCTGTCGATGAGCCAATGATAAGGGGTATTTTCGGGGGTTATCCACATGGTAAGAATTGGGGTTTTTCATCGGCAAAGAAAAAGCCCGCCGAAGCGGGCTTGGTTGACCATTTGGGAGCTATACGGCCTCCCCTGCTTGCTCAAAGTCATCGACGTGGCGCCTCCATTCTTCATGGGACAGCAGGCCGAGGTCCAAGAGACATCCCAGCGTCCCCATACCGCTATCTAGGGCAGATGACATAGCGTGGTCCGTCCGGGCATCAATGATCCGCTGGCGAGCTGCCTGGATGATGTCCGCCACGGGTGCTGCTCTCCGTGCATGCTCGAAGCAGGGGAACGCCTCGTTGCGGCTAGTAGAGTCCTAGCTTCATCAGCAGCCGTCTCACTTGTGTGGCGTGCCAAACGCTCGATCCCGTTGAGGTTGGCACTCGCATGTTGGTTAGCGACTGAGCCACATTCTTGAGGGTAGCGCCCTCCTCGGCCCAGAGCTTCCTGAGAGTGTCCTCAAGGTTCTTCGCCGTCGCACTGAAGTTCTCAGCAGCCTTCGCAGATGCCTTCACAGCATTGTTCCGGCTCACTGCATTGCTCAACAGCTTCTGCTGCTGTTGCTCAAACTGTATGAGCGTTATGGCGTCGTCCAGCGGCTTGCCTTCCATCCCTGGCAAGCTGGCTACGAACAACGGCGTCTCACCGATGATCTTCCTCAATTCCTTGGTGACATACAGCGGAGATGCCACCCAAACGCAAGAAGCCGGAAGCGAGGCTTCCAGCTCCTTGAGGGAATCAACTACTGTCATCACACCCTGCCCATCCCCTGCCATGTGCCGAATCCAAATCAGCTGCGATGGAACGGGGATTCTCTTGTCGTTGGGGATCAAATAGGCGATCGCCTTGACCAGACTGAAGGGTGATGACGCTGTGGGCTTATTGCCCTTCGGCATGTGCTCTACCCTGTTCGCCAATGAATCGGAAGAATGCTGCTCTCACCGCTTCGTCATACTGCTGTTGGGCAGCTTCCAAAGCTTCCTTGAGGCTAGACAGGGTTTCGTCAGCCTTGGCGAAGTCGTTGTATGCCGCTTCTATCTCAGCAGCGTCCGTACCTTGCATGTCGGCCATAGCGCCGATCATTGTTTGCTGTTGGAGGCTGAGACCACTCTTGGCCTTGTGTTGAACAGTAGCGCCTTGTTTCTTGCCGCCCTCTTCCTTCCCTTTAGTCTTACTCAGCCAACCCTTACCGTGGTCATCTGCATCCTGACGCAGGTTGATAAGCCACTCAGTGCCGGTATCGTAGTTGCTTGGGAAGGTGATGCCTTTTTCCTTCAGCTCGGCCACGAACTTGACGCGACTTTGAGCGCTGGAATCTTGCAGAGCCTCAAGCAAAGCTTCCTTGTGGTCTTGGTAGTTCAATTGTTTTGCCATGTTGGAGCCTCCCTTCGTGAATGTGAGGCCAACCTACAAGGACCCTCACACAATGTCAACTCAATCGTGTGTAAATTCTCAGCGCTGGAACAGAGAGTCCAGGGAGCCCCCGCTACGCAGGGTAGCTAGGACAGCCTCCATACTCACCGCTACGCCATCAATCGAGATGGCAACATCCTTCGGACCGATACGCTTCTTAGGCACCTTCACAATCACATGATGGGGGCTGAAGTGTTTATTCTCGTCTCTGTGGATGACGCCACCCTTGGGCACGTTGGCAAGATGCCATTCCCGATAGGTCGAATACCTAACCCACTCAGGGCAGATTGTTCCTTTGGCTGGCTGATGCTTGAAACAAACCTCCAACATCTTCACCCACATTCGGTAGATGGGATCGGCCTTGCCGTTGCGTGTTGATCCGCCTGGAACATCCATGATGCCCACGCCACACACTAAATTCTCACTCATTTGTCATTCCTCAAATCGTAGGCTGGCATTTGCCAATTTCCGGGCTTCAATACCCCGTATTTGCTGGGCTGTAGAGGGTGAAAAATGTACTCCCTAGGGGGTAGCCCCACCAGTACACTTTTCGCCACCTGCAACCCGCATTCTTCCGTTACAGCCCGAATCTCTCAACGTAGGCTTTCGCTACAACTTCGCCTGTCAGAAACTCATCAGCAATCTCTTGCCAAGTGGCGTAGGGATTGGCTACGAAGTATTCGCTGATTTGCTGGAGCCGTGGGTCCTCAACCTTTTCGTATTGGATGGCTCGTGGCCGTGGATTCTTTGGCGTGGCCACCCCTGATTTCGTGCTGACAATCTGGTCATGGATACCCGGACTAATCGCCATGATGTTTCCCACATCAATCTCACTACCGTGGGAATCTCTCAATCGCTGATGGCGATCAAGAATGCCGTCTGTGACGATGACGAATCTGTATTGGTCTGTGTCTTTGGGTTTGTAGCTTGATGCCACAATACCTGTGACAAGGTTGCTACCTCGGTGTACTACGAAAAAATTCATCTTTGGTCTTTCTCTTTGCATGTGTGGTTCCTCCTTCGTTTGGGTTAGTAATCTGGGTTCCAATCTTCAAAGAAATCTGCGTATTCGACTTCTTCTTCTTGGTATTCGTCGTCTTCATCCACAAGAGGTACAACACGGCGAGACTCCTTCGCTTCGGCTGTGTCGTCTTCAATCAAGTCATCAAGTGTTCCTGAATTGCGTGCCAGGGCTCGCTGTAGGGCTCTACGCTCTTTGGAAGACATACCCTCCTCCATCTCATCCCATAGATCGGCGTACAAGGCCCAGAGCTGGGCTTGACGAACTTCAGGGGCAAGAGGCTTAGGCTTGGGTCCAGGCTTCCTTCTATGCTTCACAGCGGGCGCTGTAGGAGCTTCGATGACAGTGTCATTTGCTGCTGGTTGAATCGGCACAGTTTCAACAGCTACCTTCTCAACAGTTGCCGTGGATAGGTCGGCCCATGAGATGGCATGTCGAAGCTTGTTGTAACTGACGATCAAAGGTTGTTGCATGGCTGGAACTGTTTGTGTATCGTTTGCAGACTGAGAGAGTAGTGCCCTCTCAAGTCTGCGTGCTTCTTTCCGTCTTGCTGCTTTGCCCATGATGGCAATGTCTCCTCTTAGAAAATGAAGTTTTCGTTGTGGCTTTCAGCGTCAACGAGCAGGGCGTAGAACTCGTCTTCTTCCTGCTGCTTGATGGCCCAATCTGTAGGACGCTTGCCACGGGCACGTTCCTGGCGCTCATCAGCACGTTGTTTAAACAGGTCGCGGATGGCTTGGGCGGTGGTTTCGTTGTGTTCGTAACGCTCATCGATTGACATGTCATCCACGAACTCTTCTGGCGTGTAGTCGTAGTCGGTATCAACGGCTTCGTAATTGATCAACGACTCATCGTCGTCAAGGTCGTCCAAGGAAAGTTCTGTCTCTTCGGCTACCACTTCCGTAACCACTTCAGTAGCTACAGGCCATTCAATGACAGCCAGGACTACAGCTTCAGCCAAAGGGGCTTTAGGCATTGGGGCTTCAACGATCATTTCTTCCTCCTCAGGTTCGTTGTCGGCTTGCTCACCAAACAACTCAGCATCGATGTCTGCCAAGTCGGCCAGGAACTCATCGGTGTGCTCAGTGACGGTTTCTACTGTTTCAACAGCTGGGGCAACTTGCTGTAGGGCATGGGCGGCTGTTGCAGCACGCTCGCAAAAGGCTTCAACACTCTCAGGGCGGTAGCCTTGGACGGCCATACCCTTTAGAGCTTGCTGTACGCTGTAGACAGACGCCTCTGGATAAACTTCGCGGAATTCGGCTACAGCCAGCTCAACGGCTTCGTGTACGCCTTGGGCGAGAGTCAGCATCAGTTGCAGGGAGTGTTCCGGGGCTTCACGAGAGATGAAGTCTTCGAAGAACAGAGCGGTTTTACCCTCACGAGCGGCAAGCTCTTTAACACGACGCCTGATGCCTTTCTTCTCTTCAAAGGTGCAATCAACAACATAACTGCCTGTATCTTCGTCGCGAACAACTCCGTACACAGCTTTGATGATGTCGTTGAATTCGCTCGTGTTGCAGCCTTCCGGGCTGCTGGCTTTCGCCAGAGCTTGAGTTACCGCGATGTCGCGCTTTGATGTTGCAACAGACTTTGTTGCACGGGTGTTGCGTGGTGTTGCATTTGTTGCAGTGGTGTTGCGGCTAACCCAGCTGTAATGCTTGCCGATTTGCTCGGCTACTTCCCGAACAGAGAAGCCTTCGTTACGCAGTTGTTGGGCTTGAGCTTGGATGTCGATGTGTTGCATTTGGATAGTTCCTTGTATTACGGGTCATTGGTGTTCTCCTCCTTCGTGCTCTTGCACGGTTATGATGTGTGTGGTGTTGCTAACAGATGATGCTCCTGCCTCCTCAAGCAGTGCGGGCTTTATCCCGCTTGAGCGTCATGTGCTGTGCGTAGACATCAAGCAATGCTTGTGTCCGCTCAAGTCCGGGGTGACGAGTACGCCGCCAGTGATCGAACTTGTTACGGCAACTCTTGGAGCAAAAGCCCCCGTCGCTGCGTAGGATTACAAAGTCAGTGTTACAGTGTGGACATACGCGGGTGTGCATTTTGTCTCCTATGAAATTCAGCCGTAGTTTCGTGAATCCAAAAGAAAAGCACTACACAGAACCCTTGCAGGTCAGGCGTAGTGCCGAATCCAATGAATCGCATACAAGCTTTCTCAAGCTCATAAGGGTACTTTACACCACAAAAGCTGATTTGTCTACCCCCTGTGAGTGTTATTTTTGAAAGTCCGACGAACGGTCATTTGCTACCATTAACGCCGCTTCAGGGAGTTTCGCTTATTGTGGCGGAAGGTAGGAAAGGAACAGAGCTACCCTCTCAGGATCGTCTGCAACACTTGCAACACTTGCAACACTTGCAACACTTGCAACACTTGCAACACTTGCAACACTTGCAACACTTGCAACACTTGCAACACTTGCAACACCTGTGCTGCAACACGTGGTCTGTTGCAAAGCTTGTTGCAATGCAACACCTTCGTTCTAGGGGGGTTTGCTGTTGCAGAGCTGTTTCTGTTGCATCCCGGCATCCTTGCAACACCTTCGTTCCCCTAAGTAATGGTAACTGTTGCAGAGCAACGTAATCACTACGTGTAGCCACGCTACACAGGGACAACCCGGCAAGCCGGAGGCGGGAATACCCAAAAGAAGAACAGCAGATTTTGATTGGCGACCCTTCGTGGTTCGCTTGTGGGTAAGCACAAGATTGCTCAGCTGAAGAAGTAACCAATTCCTCTGCGTCGCAGAGGTCTTATCATCTTTAGGTTGTCATCACAAAGCGACCACAAGTCGCCCATCACAGATGGTCTCTGTTGAGGTACTTAATTCCAATGCTGTCGCATTAGAAGGGGAAAGCATCATACACACCTCCAATAATCTTGTCAAGCAGTTCTTTCTGTTATGGTAGTGGCTCAGTGAACGTAGGTGGGTGGTCCCAATTTCATTCCTTATTATTGCGACCGAAATTGAACCTATCGATAAAGACAGGCTGATAGAGCCTGGCTATGGTAATTTGTCACTCATGGCCTACCCTGCCGATGACGTAACTCGGCCCTGAGTCCATGGACATCTGCCCCGGCCTGCTAAGGCCAATCCTCATGAACGGTCGTTATTGCGATACTACTGGAACCTTCCAACCACCGAAGGTCTGATACTGTATCGCCACCACCATGCACGGAAGCATGTCATGCCCTTTCGCAATCCCGAGCTATTCACCCTGAGTCAAATGCCCTTGGCCGAGCTGGAACGCGAGCTTGATCGCCGTAAGCGTACTATGGAGTCAAACCGACGCTGGCTTAGAAGGCAGCTGGATCGCTTAGCTCGACAGCAAGACGATGTTGCAGCGCTGGAAGCTATGATTCAGCTTCGGAAGGGAACAGTTCACTGATCGTACCGAGGGATAGCCAAGAGCCGTGTTCCAACTCCTCACGCATTCGATAGATTGCAGCGTCCAAGAGAATGGGCGTGGTAGCTTCGTAATCCCAGAGCTGCCACCTTAAACGGGCTCTGTAGTCTCCGTCGGCGTATAGGCGAATCTGAAGACTACCCGAGACGATTCGGTCTACTACTATCCGGTAGTCTGGAAAGGCTGTCGTAGCAGCGTGCGAAGCGTTTCTAATGGCTTCATCTATAGGCACTCCTGCCCTACTCCTGCTCATGGGGCTTGATCGTCCAGGCTCGCCCCTTTTATCTGCTCAAGCTCCTTTCGAAGCCGCTCTGTCTCAACAGACTGGTTGAAGTACGCTGTCCGCCATACGTTCGCGAGGTTACGGAAAGCGTCCCGCTCAGACTCCAACGATGCAATCAAAATCTCAACGAGATGATTGGGCTGTTCAGACATGCCGCCCCCTACCCGACATTCTATCTTGAGCTTTGGAGCCGTGATAGCTCTTGGAAGTGCCCTTTGGTTTCATCTCTGGACGATTGGAAGAGACTGCTCATGGCAAACCCGAGACCCCAGGCCTAAAGACCTTGGCGCCAATGCCGACATACAGTAATCTAAAAGGTTGCCATCGCCAGGAGAAGGACCGTGTACAAAGATGACCCCATCATTGGGACGTCCCAAAGGATAGAAAGTCTCCTAAGACAGCTTGGCGGTCAAGGAAATGGAATGCAGCAGCTTGCGATTAGTCTCGACAGCAAGTTGGACCAAACCCTGCGAGAGTTGATCAAAAGCCTGAACCATCGCCGGAACATCGCCGTTCACGATGAAAACGGAAGTATTGATCCTATTGTATTCAAATCTGATGCCTTAGTGATCATTGCCAAACTTGAAGCAATGTTGAATCAGACTTCAGCGAAGCTCAATCCGGGGAAGCCTTCCAATGCGCCAGGCGTAGCCGGGTTAGTGATCGGAGTAGGAATTGAAGCGGCGTTGGCTTTAAGATCGTACTTACGTGGCTTCAAGTAACCGACAGCATCCAAACGAGGTTTATCACATGCCCGAATGGATCACCGCCGCTGTGAGTTGGTACGAAGCAAACAAAACGTTAGCAGGATTTTTTGCGGGTGTGATTCCGACTGGTGTCGGCTGGATCATCTCATTCTGCCGCCATCGCCAGCAGCTGAAGGACAAGGCTCACGCCCTGCATCTGGAGACGCTTCAGCTTGCTGCTGATGCGGTGAAGACAAGTACGACGGTACTCAATCGAGCGGAGGCAGCTCAACGAGAGCTAAAGCCAAAGGCAGGCCCCCTTCCCCTCTCCGGTATCGACGACCTCAAGCACGGCATAGAAAAAATCATGCAACCTAATCTTGAGGACATGAAACGACTGTATGACACGGTGTCGGCTTCTGAAGGCCTGAGTCTGAAGGAGATCAAAGCCTTCCATCTGAGAGTGCTGCGGCAGAAACAGCTCTTGGACGTGGTACTGGAAGGCGTAGACGGCAAGATTGCCCCAATTGCCGAGATGCCAGCCTTTCCTCAGTTCATGACCCGTGAAGGGGGCCGGCCCGACCCTTATTCGCGCTGACACCTCTCAGCGGCCACTCCTCGTCCAGGCATCGCTGCTACGGTGGCTCTTCAAGTGGTCACATCGAGTGGTCACATCGGAAAGCAAAAAGCCCCCTAAACCATTGATTTAGAGGGCTTTTCTATAGATGGCGGAGAGATAGGGATTTGAACCCTAGGAGCCATTGCTGACTCAACGGATTTCGAATCCGTCCCGTTCGACCACTCCGGCATCTCTCCAACGCGGCGCATGATACCAGCCATGGGGGCAAAAGCGAACAAGCAATTGCAAAAAAAGCTCTGGTATCAGCGGCTTGCGTTTAGAGTGGGACGCCCAGGCGCTGGGCGACCTCTTCGTAGGCCTCGATCACGCCGCCCAGACCCTGGCGGAAGCGATCCTTGTCCATCTTCTTGCGGGTTTCCTTGTCCCAGAGACGGCTGCCGTCCGGGCTGAATTCGTCGCCCAGCACGACCTTGCCGTGGAACAGGCCGAATTCGAGCTTGAAGTCCACCAGCAGCAGGCCGGCGTCGTCGAACAGCTGCTTGAGGATGTCGTTGATGCGGAAGGTCAGCGCCTTCATCTCGGCCAGTTGGTCGAGGGTGGCCCAGCCGAAGGCCTGGACATGGCTTTCGTTGACCATGGGGTCGTGCAGCGCATCGTTCTTCAGGAAGAGTTCGAAGGTCGGCGGCGTCAGCTCCAGGCCCTCTTCCACGCCCAGACGGCGCACCAGGCTGCCAGCAGCGAAGTTGCGCACCACGCACTCCACCGGAATCATCTCGAGCTTCTTGACCAAGCACTCGTTGTCGCCCAGCAGTTGTTCGAACTGGGTGGGGATACCGGCGGCTTCCAGCTTCTGCATGACGAAGGCGTTGAACTTGTTGTTCACCATGCCCTTGCGCTCGAGTTGCTCGATGCGCTCGCCATCGAAGGCAGAGGTATCGTTGCGGAACAACAGGACCAGGCGATCGGGATCGTCGGTGGTGAATACCGACTTGGCCTTGCCACGGTAGAGTTCTGCGCGTTTTTCCATCTTGGACTCCGGTTCGAATGGCTTGCAGGCTGTGGACGAACGCAGGTGAGACGAGCGGTTCGGGACGAGTACAGCCGGGAAGCGCAGTTTACATAGGATCGTGGGTATTTTGGCCGTGCAGCAGCGCCTGGCCGCGAAAGAAAACCGGGTCAGCGCCTCAGGCGATGGCCTGCCACTCCAGTCCCTGCTGCTGATCGGCGATCTGCAGCCAGTCCGCGTCGCAGCCGAGCACGTTGGTAAAGCAGGCGCGGGCAAGCCAGGGGTTGTTGTTCTTTTCGCTCAGGTGGGCGAGCACCAGATGCTGCAGGCCCGGACAGGCCAGCTCCATCACCAGCTCGGCCGATTGCCGGTTGTTGAGGTGGCCACGCACCCCGCCGACCCGTGCCTTGAGGTGATAGGGATAGGGGCCCGCGGCGAGCATGTTGCTGTCGTGGTTGGCTTCGATCACCAGGGCATCAAGGTCCCGGTAATGCGCCAGCACCCCGGGGGTGGCCTCGCCGAGATCGGTGAGCACGCCCAGACGCTTGCGGCCATCGTCGAAGACGAACTGGGTCGGCTCGAGGGCGTCATGGGACACTTGCACCACGGTCACTTCCAGCGCGTCCAGCACCAGCCGTTCGCCGTCCACCAGCAGGCCCTGGGCGGCCACCGGCTTGCGCAGGCCACGACCGGTACCGGCGCTGTAATAGACCGGCACCCCGTGCTTGCGCGCCAGGAGCTCGACGCCCTGCACGTGATCGGAGTGTTCGTGGGTGACCAGGACGGCGTCCAGCTGGGCAGGTACCACGCCCAGCCGGGCCAGACGACGTTCGGCTTCACGCAGGGAGAAGCCGCAGTCGATCAGCACATAGCTGTTATGGCTGTGCACCAGGGTCGAGTTGCCCCGACTGCCGCTGCCCAGGATTGCGAAGCGCATACTGCATGCTCGTCTGAAGCTTTTTCAGCACGCCTTCGGCGATGTCCTGGGGTGCTGCGGTGTTGATGGTCTTGTCCAGGGTGACCTGGACGGTGTTGCCCACCGAGGTGAGGCGCACCTGGAAGCGCCGTGCGCGGGCGTCTTCCTCTTCCTTGGTCTCGCCCTTGCCGAACATGCGGCCGAAGAAGCCCGGCTTGCGCTCTTCGGGCTTCTGCGCGCCTTCGGCGATGTTCACGTAGTAGACGCCCAGGCTGCGATCCATGTCGTCGACGCGGATGTCGGCGCCTTCGATGGCGCGACCCACGCTGGACCAGGCGCGATTCAAATCGCTTTCCAGCACCAGCATGGGCACGCCGCTGCCGTCGACCTCGTAGGTCACGCGCTCGGGGGTGTCGTAGCCACCGGCGGCCAGCAGCGAGACCGAGCCACTGCCCTGCTCGCTACGGTCCAGGCCGGCCAGCACCTGATTCAGCAGGGCGTCATCGAGCGCCGAGCTGTTCTGGCTGCTGGACCAGGACGGCTCGCTGGAGCTGCCCTGGCTGCGGGTCTGGGTCTGGAGGAAGATCTCGCTGCTGCCCGATTGCACGCCCGGCTCGATGCGCAGGCGGGTGCGCAGCTCGGTGCCCGGCTGCAGGCGGCCATTGGTGCTCAGGCTGCGGGCCAGGGGCGTCGACAGCTCGGTCGGCGACTGCCAGGCGGTGATGATCTCACCGGTCTGCGGACGCTCTTCGGCGATGCGGAAGCCATTGTCGGTCAGGTACTGACGGGCCACCGGCCAGACGTTGGCCGGGACCTTCTGGGCGGCCAGCCAGCGGGCGTTGCCGCTGCGCTGCACGCTGAACTGCTCGTTGCCACTGCCCTGGACGGCCAGCGCCTGGGGTTTCGGCACTTCGAAGCCATAGGAGCGATTCTGGGTGTCGGCCACGTTGGCCGGGATCGGCAGCAGCGGATCCATAGGTTTGGCCTGGACATCGGTCGGCACCTGCATGGGGCCGGTTTCGCGGGATTCGAGATAGTCATTTCCGCGATCGCGGAAATAACCGTGCTCGCCCCACACCCAGCTGCAGCCACTGGCGGTGGCCACGGCCAGCCCCAGGGTGGTCAAACCCAGAACACGTTTCATCGACTGTTTCCTGATCACGCCAGCACTCCCGCCTGACGCAGGGCCTGACGTACCACTTCATGGCAGCGCGAGCTCAGCCAGGTCAGCGGCAGGCGGATACCGGCGTCGATCATGCCCATTTCGTGGAGGGCCCACTTCACCGGGATCGGATTCGATTCGATGAACAGATTCTTGTGCAGCGGCATCAGCTTTTCGTTGAGCGCGCGTGCGGTGTCGGCGTCGCCCCGCATGGCGGCGGCGCAGAGTTCGCTCATCGCCCTGGGCGCCACGTTGGCAGTCACCGAGATGTTGCCCTTGCCGCCCAGCAGCATGAGCTCCGCAGCGGTGGCGTCATCGCCCGAGTAGACCAGGAAGTCCTTGCTGACACGGGAGAGGATGTCGCGTGCGCGGGCCAGGTCGCCGGTGGCTTCCTTGATACCGATGATGTTCGGCACCTTGGCCAGGCGCTCGACGGTCTCGGCCAGCATGTCGCAGGCGGTACGGCCCGGCACGTTGTAGAGGATCTGCGGGATGGCGACGGTTTCGGCGATCATGCGGAAGTGCTGATATAGCCCTTCCTGGGTCGGCTTGTTGTAGTAGGGCACGACCAGCAGACAGGCATCGGCGCCCGCGTCCTTGGCGGCGCGGGTCAGGTCGATGGCCTCACGGGTGGAATTGCCACCGGTGCCGGCAATGACCGGGATGCGGCCCTTGACCTGCTCGACCACATGACGGATCACGGCCACGTGCTCGTCGACGTCGACCGTGGCGGATTCACCCGAGGTGCCCACCGCGACGATGGCGTCGGTGCCTTCGGCGAGATGGAAGTCCACCAGCTTGGTCAGGTTGTCCCAGTCGATACGCCCCTGGGCGTCCATAGGGGTGACCAGCGCCACCATGCTCCCCGCAATCATGCAACCGCTCCTGCCGGAAAAAGAGAGCGGTAATGGTACTGACGCCTCTGCGCCAGCACAAGCAACGTGCCCCCAACGGGCATTCCCCCCGCGGGCGCTTTTCGCTACCCTTTCGCCTTTGCCAGTCTGTATCTCCCCCTGCCAGGAACCCTAATGTCCGCTACCCCCCCGATTCGCGAACAATTTCTCGTCATCAGTGCGCTGGGCGCCAATCCCATGGAACTGACCAACGTGCTCTACCGCAGCTGCATGGACAACCGGTGCGCGGTGGTCAGCAGCCGGCTGAGCCGCCACGGGGAATACAGCGCGTTGATCCTGCAGGTCTCGGGCAACTGGGACGGTCTGGCGCGCCTCGAAGGGGGCCTCGCCGGCCTTGGCAAGCGTCACGGCTTCACCGTCGGCGTCACCCGCAGCGCCGCCCTGGAGAATCGCCCCCAGGCCCTGCCGTACGTCGTCTATGTCAGCGCCGCCTATCGTCCGGACATCCTCAACGAACTCTGCCAGTTCTTCGCTGACCACAAGATCGAGGTGGAGAACCTGGTCTGCGATTCCTACCAGGCGCCCCAGACCGGCGGCACCATGCTCAACGCCACCATCACCGTGACCCTGCCGGCTGGCACCCAGATCAGTTGGCTGCGCGACCAGTTCCTGGATTTCGCCGACGCCCTCAATCTCGATGCCCTGATCGAGCCCTGGCGCCCGCAGAGCAACTGACAGGACCCGCAAGGAGCTGCCCATGAGCGTGACCCTCGACCAACCGCTTCCGGATTTCCAGGCCCAGGCCACCAGCGGCCTCGAGGTCTCGCCCGCCAGCCTGCGCGGTCGCCAGGCGGTGCTGTACTTCTATCCCAAGGACAACACCCCCGGCTGCACCACCCAGGGCCAGGGCTTTCGTGATCTGCACGAGCAGTTCCAGGCGGCCGACACCCTGATCCTGGGCGTCAGCCGTGACAGCCTGCGCACCCACGAAAATTTCCGCACCAAGCAGGGCTTTCCCTTCGAGCTGATCAGCGACAAGGACGAGACCCTCTGCCAGCTGTTCGACGTGATGCGGCAAAAGAAGCTCTATGGCAAGGATTACATCGGCGTGGATCGCAGCACCTTCCTCATCGACCGGGAAGGTGTGGTGCGCCAGATCTGGCGCGGCGTGAAGGTGCCCGGGCACGTCGCCGAGGTGCTGGCCGCCGCCCAGGCGCTGAACGGAGCCTGATCAGGCCTTGCGCAGCCAGTAGCGGAAGGTCTCCCCTGCCACCTCTTCACCCACCAGAGCGTGTCCCGACAGCTTGGCGAAGGTGCGGAAGTCGCGTTGCGAGCCGGCATCGGTGGCCGTAACGGCGAGGACCTCGCCGGTTGCCAGACGGTTGAGTTCCAGCTTGGCTTTGAGCAACGGCATGGGACAGCTCAGGCCGGTGGCGTCCAGCTGGGCGGTCACCGCGCCGGTGTAGGGTTGGCTCAGGTCGGCCATGGGATTCTCCATTGTGGGGTACGCCAGTGTCAGGGTCGCTAGGCACCTAGACGGCGGGCCGCTAAAGTAGCCCTTTTGCGGCCACGAGTCATGCCATGAAAGTCCTGCGCCCTGCCCTGCTGTCCCTGGCGCTGCTCGCCGCGCCCTTCCTGGCGCAGGGGGCGAACGATCTGCCGTCGCTGGGCGATGCCAGCTCTTCGATCGTCTCGCCCGAGCAGGAGTTTCAGATGGGCCGCGCCTGGCTGAGCATGTTGCGCGGCCAGGTCCCGGCCATCAACGATCCGCAGCTCAAGCAATTCGTCGAACAGACCGTCTACAAGCTGGCCGAGACCAGCGACCTGCAGGACCACCGCATGGTCTTCATCCTGATCAAGGATCCGGAGATCAACGCCTTCGCCGCGCCCGGCGGGGTGATCGGGGTCAATGGCGGGCTGTTCCTGAAGTCGGAGACCGAAGCCGAGTACGCGGCGGTCATGGCCCATGAGCTGGGTCACCTCATCCAGCGCCACTTCGCCCGCGGGGTGGAAAACCAGCAGCGCATGCAGTTGCCGCTGATGGCCGCGCTGCTCGCCGGTATCGTAGCTGCGGCCGCGGGCGGTGGCGATGCAGGAATCGCCGCCATTGCCTCGACCCAGGCGGCGGCCATCCAGAGCCAGTTGCGCTTTTCCCGGCTCAATGAGCAGGAGGCCGACCGGGTCGGCATCGTCAATCTGGAGCGCGCCGGCTACGATCCGCGCGCGATGCCAGAGATGTTCGGCCGTCTCGCCCGCCAGTATCGCTATGACCGCACCCCGCCGGAATTCCTGCTGACCCACCCGGTCACCGACAGCCGGATCGCCGATACCCAGGCGCGTGCCGAGCGTTTTCCCAAGGGCGGCGTCGAGGACAGCAAGCGCTTCCAACTCATGAAGGTGCGTGCTCAGATGTATTTCGAGGAAACCGCCGGCCTGCTGGTGAAGCGCTATAGAGCCCAGCTGCAGGAAAACCCGGACAACGACGCTGTACGCTACGGCCTGGCCATGGGACTGACCAAGCAGGGTCAGCTCAACGAAGCGCGCGACACCCTGGCGCCGCTGCTGCGCAAGGCGCCGGACGATATCAGCTACAACCTTGCCCAGGTCGATCTGGACATCACCGCCAATCGCCTGCCCGACGCCCAGAAACGGGTGCAGCGGCTGCTGGAGCTCTATCCGGACGATCTGGCCGTGAGTCTGGCCCAGGTGGACATGCTCGGCCGCACCAAGCAGGCCAAGGCCGCCAGCCAACTGCTCGACAAGCTGCTCAAGCAGCGGCCGATCGATCCGGATCTGTGGAACCAGGCGGCGGACGTCCGCGGCCAGGCCGGTGATCTGGTCGGGGTGCACCAGGCGCGGGCCGAATACTTCGCCCTGACCGGCGACTACAACCAGGCCATCCAGCAACTGGGCTTCGCCAAGCAACGCGCGGCCAGCAACTATCAGCTGGCCGCGCGGATCGACGCCCGTCAGCAGGAGATGATCGCCCAGCGCAAGCTGAGCGAAGAGATCCTGCGCTAGCGTCCCAGGCAGCGCCTATTAGGCGTTGCCCTTGATCCTTAGCTGCAGCGCCTGGGTGAAGTCAAGCATGCGCTTGAGCGGCTTGACCGCCCGGGGGATGAGGGCTGGATCGACCAGCACCTCGCCGGAGCCGTCGAGCAGGCAGTTGAGGGTGCGCTCCAGGGTATTCATCGCCATCCAAGGGCAGTGGGCACAGCTGCGGCAGGCGGCGCCGTTGCCGGCGGTGGGCGCCTCGATGAAGGTCTTGTCCGGACAGGCCTGCTGCATCTTGTAGAAGATGCCGCGATCGGTGGCGACGATGAACTGGCGATTGGGCAGCGTCTGGGCGGCCTTGATCATCTGGCTGGTGGAACCGACATGGTCAGCCAGTTCGATCACCGCCTCGGGCGATTCCGGATGCACCAGAATGGCGGCCTCCGGGTAGAGCCGCTTGAGGTCTTCCAGCTGGCTGGCCTTGAACTCCTCGTGGACGATGCAGGAGCCTTCCCACAACAGCATGTCGGCACCGGTCTCGCGCTGGATGTAGCGACCCAGGTGACGATCGGGCGCCCAGAGGATGGTCTCGTCGTTGTCCATCAAGTGCTCGACGATATCCAGCGCGCAGCCGGACGTCACTACCCAGTCCGCGCGCGCCTTCACGGCGGCGGAGGTGTTGGCATAGACGACCACGGTGCGCTCGGGGTGCTGGTCGCAGAAGGCGGAGAATTCGTCCACCGGGCAGCCCAGGTCCAGGGAGCAGGTGGCTTCCAGGGTCGGCATCAGCACCCGCTTTTCCGGGTTGAGGATCTTGGCCGTCTCGCCCATGAACTTGACCCCGGCCACCACCACGGTGGACGCCGGATGGCGATTGCCGAAGCGGGCCATCTCCAGGGAATCGGCGACGCAACCGCCGGTCTCCTCGGCCAGGGCCTGGATCAGCGGATCGGTGTAGTAGTGGGCCAGCAGTACCGCGTTCTGCGCCTTGAGCTCGCGGGCGATGGCGGTCTTGTAGGCCGCGATCTCGTCCGGACCGAGCGCCTTGGGCTGCTTGGCGGCCAGATGGGCCTGGACCAGGAGACGTTCGGAAATCTGCACCATGGCGGGTACCTGAAAACGGGGGTCGTCAAGGCCGCGCATCATAGCAGCATCCTCGCCGACTCCCTATGGTCGCCCGCGGCTCCTCCGTGATGAGTGGCCATGTGCCGCTAATGTCTGGCAACACTTGGCTTTTCACTTCTCCAGCGGCCGGGGGTCCGACACAGGAACGCCCGGCGAGCGTCTCGCCGGCCCCTGCTGCTGGAGACCTATCGTGCCGCCCCGTTCGACCTCGCGCTCCCGGACCCCCGATCACGCTCTCGCCACCCTCCTCGATGAGCTACGCGCCCTGCACGGCGCTCTGCAACAGGCCAGCGCGGACCCACGGCTGGATCGGCAGGCGCTCAATCCCGCCTACCGGGCCAGCGCGCAGAACCTGCTCGCCTATCTGGCGTTGCGCGACGGCGATCTGCATGACCTGCAGCTGCAACTCTCCGCCCTGGGGCTGTCGTCCTTGGGGCGCTCCGAAGCTGCCGTGCTGCCGACCGTGGCGACCCTCATCAACACCCTGGAGCGCCTGCTCGGTGGCCGCCCGGCGGCGCGGCCGACAGCCAGGGCGGCCAATCCCCTGGCCGACCATGCGCGGGCACTGTTCGGCACGCCCGCCTCCGCGCGGGAGGTCCGCATAATGGTCACCTTACCAAGCGAGGCCGCCGAGGATTACTCGCTGGTACGCGACCTGCTGGCGGGGCATATGGATTGCGCGCGCATCAACTGCGCCCACGACGAACCGGCCAGCTGGACGCGCATGATCGAAAACGTGCGACGGGCCAGCGCGGAGCTGGACCAGCCCTGCAAGGTATTCATGGACCTGCCGGGCCCCAAGCTGCGCACCGGGCCCATCGCCACGGGCGTGGCGGTAAGGAAGGTGAAGCCCGAGCGCGACGCCCAGGGTCGCGTCCGCCAGCCGGCGCGGATCTGGCTGACCGGCCGCCGCCGGCCGCGACCGGCGCCCTCCCCGGCGGCTGCCAGTCTCCAGGTGGGCGAACGCTGGCTGGCGGGCCTGCAGGCGGGCGAGCGGATCCAGTTGCGGGACGCGCGCCAGGCGCAGCGCCGCTGGACGGTCGTCGAGGTCGGGGACCGCGGCTGCTGGGCGGAGGCGACCAAGACCTCCTACCTCGCGCCCGGGCTGCGCCTGAGCGTCGCGCGCGATGGACGTAAGCGGCACAGCCGCATCGGCGACTTCGCCCCGCAGCCGGGCGCCCTGCGGCTGGCCGAGGACGATCTGCTGATCCTGACCGCCGACCAGACGCCCGGTCGCCCCGCCAGCCAGGACAGCGGCGGCCGCCTGCTGACGCCCGCGACCCTCGGCTGCACCCTGCCCCAGGTGTTCGCCGACGTCCGTAGCGGCGAGCCGGTCTGGTTCGATGATGGCAAGATCGGCGGGCTGATCGAGCGCGCCGACCAGGATGCGCTGCAGATCCGCATCACCCACGCGCCGGGCGGCGCCAAGCTCAAGGGCGACAAGGGCATCAATTTTCCCCAGAGCACCCTGCGGCTGGCCGCGCTGGGCGACCAGGACCTCGCGGCCCTGGCCTTTGCCGCCGAGCATGCGGACGGCATCGAGATGTCCTTCGTCAACAGCGCGGACGACGTCCGCGCCCTGCTCGCGGAACTGGAGCGCCTGCAGGCCGAGCACCTGGGTGTGGTACTGAAGATCGAGACCCGCCGCGGTTTCGACAACCTTCCCGCACTACTGGTGGCGGGCATGCAGCGCGGTGGCTTCGGCGTGATGATCGCCCGCGGCGATCTGGCGGTGGAAGGCGGGTTCGAGCGCCTGGCGGCGCTGCAGGAAGACATCCTCTGCCTGTGCGAGGCGGCCCACGTGCCGGTGATCTGGGCGACCCAGGTGCTGGAGAATCTGGCCAAGAAGGGTTCGCCTTCGCGCGCCGAAATCACCGATGCCGCGACCGGGGTGCGCGCCGAGTGCGTGATGCTTAACAAGGGCCCGCACATTCTCAAGGCGGTCGCCACCCTGGATGAATTGCTGGTGCGGATGCAGGGCTACAACAGCAAGAAGCGCCAGTTGCTGCGCAAGCTGGAACTGGCCTCGCCCTGGGCGGACTGATCCGCCCGGGACTGGTCGGGCCTAGAGCACCTGCAGGCGTCCTGCTTCCAGGCGCACCCGGGCGCCATAGGGCCAGGCCTGGTTGTCCGGGCCATGGCCGCTGGGCAGGCCGCGATAGAGGGCGATGCCACGCGGCGCCAGCCATTCGGCGAAGATCTCTTCCAGCGACTGCTCGACGTTACGCTGCGGGCAGGCGGTGAAGGTGCCCAGGCAGACCGCGCCGATGCGGTGCTCGGTGAGGTTGCCGAGCAACTGGCAGAGGCTGCGTTCCAGTCGATAGTAGGGTTCGCCGACGTCTTCCAGCATGAGGATGGCGCCGTCATGGGGGCGCAGGGCGGCGGCGGTCCCGACCACGCTGGCCAGGGTGGTCAGGTTGCCGCCGATCAGTTCGCCGGCAGGTACCTGGGCCGGACCGGCCAGGCGCTCCAGCTGCCACGCCGGACGACTGCCCGCGCACAGTTCCAGGACCGATTCCAGCGAGCGGGTACGCGCCGCCTGGGTGGCCGGATCCTCGTCGCGGCGCCCCCAGTCCAGGGCGCCCGGGCCGTGGATGGCGGTGAGACCGCGGCGGTGGAAGGCCTCCAGCAGCACCGTCAGGTCGGAATAGCCGATCAGCGGCCGGCCCTTGCTGCTGGACAGGCGCGACCAGTCCAGCCACGGCAGCAGTTGCGCGGAACCGTAGCCGCCGCGCAGGCACCAGACGGCATCCACGTCTGCCTGGCTGAACGCCCAGTGCAGATCCGCGGCCCGCTCCTCGGCGGTGCCGGCGAGATAGCGATGGCGCCTGAGCGCCTGCTCGCCCAGGATCGCTTCGATACCGGCGGCCTGCAGGTGTTCGATCGCCGCCGTGACCAGCGCTTCCTTGACCGCACCCGCCGGACTGACCAGCGCCACTCGCCGCACGGGGTTCATTCCAGCACCTCCACCGGCATGCCGGCTTCGATCACGCCACGGCCCAGGGGGATGACGTTCATGCCGAACAACATGCGGTTGTCATTGAAGCGGTATTCGCGCAGCGCAGTCAGCGGTTGCCGATCCGGGTCCTTCTCGCCGGTCACCGGATCCTGGGTGATGACGATGCAGCGCGCGCAGGGACAGGCCACGGCGAAGTCCACCGCACCGATGCGCAGTCGCTTCCAGCCGTCCTCGGCATAGGCCGGAGTACCCTCCACCACCAGATTCGGCCGGAAGCGCAACATTTCCAGCGGCTTGCCCACGCGCGCCACCAGATCGGCCAGGGAGGCCTCGCTGGTCAGCAGCAAGGGAAAGCCGTCGGCGAAGTGGACCTTCTGCCCGGGCTCGGCGAAGTCGGTGTTGATCTGGCGGGCATGGCTTTCGGCGACGTGCACCAGACGGCAACGACGACCGAGGAAGTCGCTCAGCCAGGCATCGGCCTCGGCGGCCACCGGTGCCTGCAGGGTATCGCGCCAGATGGTCACGCCGAGTTGCTCGTCTGCCGCGCCCGGCACCGCCACCTCGATCGGCGTCCGTCCCGGTGCGCTCAGGCGCAGGCGGTCAGCGGCCAGCCAGCGCGCCTCGATCTGATTCATCTGCGCCAGTTGGCGCAGGGTCAGGAAGCGGCCGGTGTCGGCATCTACCACCATCCAGCGGCGATCACCCACCAGGCCCAAGGCGTCCACCTCGGCCTGCGCCAGGGATTCCACGGCCGTCGACTTGACGGGATAACGATAGAGGGCACTGAGGTGCGACATGGGCGCGGCTTCCTGGCGGCGGACAAAGGCCGCCAGTGTAAGGGAGGCGCCGGAGCGGCGAAACCGCGGGAACTACTCCTCGGCCAGCGCCAGGCGCCGGCGCACTTCCTCGACCAGTTGATCGGGCTGGAACTTGGAGAGGAAGGCGTTGCAGCCCACCTTTTTCACCATGGCTTCGTTGAAGCTGCCGGACAGCGAGGTGTGCAACACCACATAGAGGTCGGCGAGGCGCGGATCCTGGCGGATCTCGGTGGTCAGGCGGTAGCCGTCCATTTCCGGCATCTCGGCATCGGTCAGTACCATCAGCAGCTTCTCGGTCAGCACCACGCCTTCGTCAGCCCAGGCCTTGAGCTTACGCAGGGCCTGCAGGCCGTCGGTGGCGACGTGGAATTTCAGATCCAGCTGCACCAGGGTGTCGCGCAACTGGCCAATGGCGGTGCTGGAGTCGTCGACCAGCAGCACCTCGCGGCCGCGGGCCTTGGCCAGCAGCGGATCGGCCAGGCGCTCCTGGGAGACCTTGACGTTGTAGGGGGCGATCTCCGCCAGCACCTTTTCCACGTCGATCACCTCCACCAGGCGGTCTTCGATGCGGGTGATGGCGGTCAGGTAGTGCTGGCGTCCGGCGCCGCCGGGCGGGGCCTGGATGCTGTCCCAGTTGAGGTTGATGATGCGATCGACGCTACCGACCAGGAAGGCCTGCACCGAGCGGTTGTACTCGGTGACGATGATGGTGCTGTTCTCGTCGGGGGTGATGGGTCGCATGCCGATGGCGGCGGCCAGGTCGATCACCGGCAGGGTCTGGCCACGCAGGTGGACCACGCCGCAGATCATCGGATGGCGCTTGGGCATCTGGGTCAGGCGCGGCAGCTTGAGGACTTCCTGCACCTTGAACACGTTGATGGCGAACATCTGCCGGCTGGACAGCTGGAACATGAGAATTTCCAGACGGTTCTCGCCAACCAGCTGAGTGCGTTGATCGACGGTGTCGAGAATGCCGGCCATGGAAAGTCCACTCCAAAGATAAGTCAGGTCACAGGCTATCGGCGGCTGACGCCAGTTCTTGAGTCCCGGAAATAGGAAAGCCGCCCGAGGGCGGCTTCCAGAACGGACGCGCGGATCAGGCGCGCGGCAGGGTCACGCCGCGCTGGCCCTGGTACTTGCCGCCGCGATCCTTGTAGGAGACCTCGCAGGCCTCGTCGGATTGCAGGAACAGCATCTGGGCCACGCCCTCGTTGGCGTAGATCTTGGCCGGCAGGGTCGTGGTGTTGGAAAACTCCAGGGTGACGTGGCCTTCCCACTCGGGCTCCAGCGGCGTGACGTTGACGATGATGCCGCAGCGGGCGTAGGTGCTCTTGCCCAGGCAGATGGTCAGGACGTCGCGCGGAATGCGGAAGTATTCCACGGTGCGCGCCAGGGCGAAGGAGTTCGGCGGGATGATGCAGACGTTGCTGACCACATCGACGAAGCTCTTGTCATCGAAGTTCTTCGGGTCCACCACCGCGGAATGGATGTTGGTGAAGACCTTGAATTCGTTGGCGCAGCGCACATCGTAGCCGTAGCTGGACACCCCGTAGGAGATCACCCGGCTGTCGTCCGCGCCGCGCATCTGGCGCTCGACGAAGGGCTCGATCATGCCGTGCTCCTGGGCCATGCGGCGAATCCACTTATCCGATTTGATGCTCATGGCAGGTCTGGCTCCGGGGCGAAAAAATTGACCGCGCATTCTAGTGGATAGCCGCGCGGTCTCAAAGGCGAACGGACGAAATCAGTCGTCGCTGACGGTGATGGTGGGCATGCCGCCGCCGGCCTGACCGCCCTGGGCGATACGAGCGCCGACCTTGCGCGCCAGCTCCTGGTAGATCAGCGCGATCTGGCTGTCGGGATCGGCGATGGCGGTGGGACGTCCGGCGTCAGCCTGCTCGCGGATGGCCATTGCGAGCGGCAAGGAAGCCAGGAGATCCACGCCGTACTGCTCGGCCAGCTTGCTGCCGCCGCCTTCGCCGAACAGGTGCTCGGCGTGGCCGCAGTTGGAGCAGATGTGCACCGCCATGTTCTCCACCACCCCGAGCACCGGGATGTTGACCTTCTGGAACATCTCCACGCCCTTCCTGGCGTCCAGCAGGGCCAGGTCCTGGGGCGTGGTGACGATCACCGCGCCGGCCACCGGCACCTTCTGCGCCAGGGTCAGCTGGATGTCGCCGGTGCCCGGGGGCATGTCGATCACCAGGTAGTCGAGGTCATTCCAGGCGGTTTGCGTGATCAGCTGGATCAGGGCGCCAGAGACCATGGGACCGCGCCAGGCCACCGGGGTCTTGTCATTGGTCAGGAAGGCCATGGACATGACCTCGACGCCATGGGCCTGCAGCGGGATGAACCACTTCTCGTCGCGCACCTCGGGGCGGGTGCCCTCGGCGAAGCCGAACATGATGCCCTGGCTGGGGCCATAGATGTCGGCGTCCAGCACGCCCACCCGGGCACCTTCGCGAGCCAGTGCCAGGGCCAGGTTGGCGGCGGTGGTGGACTTGCCCACCCCACCCTTGCCCGAGGCCACGGCGATGATGTTCTTGACGTTGCCCATGGCCTCCAGCTGCGGCTGGGCCGCGTGGGGCGCGATGGTGCAATCGACCTGAATCTCGGCGGTCTCGACCCCGGGTACGTTCTCCAGCGCGGTCTTGAGCACCTGGGCCAGGCCACCCTTGAACAGCCCGGCGGCATAGCCCAGCTCGAAGCGGGCCCGCACCCGGCCACCGTCCAGCGCGAGGTCGCGCAGGGCGCCGGCGCTGAGCAGGTCCTGTTCGAGATAGGGATCGTGATACTGGCGCAGCGCGGCCTCGATGGCCTCGCGAGTCGGAGCGGTCATGCAGACTCCCGGAAACAGCGGATAGGAAAGAGAAGCTGCGGCCTATGCTACCCACTGTCCTTGCTAAAGCCTATCCACGCGGCGCTACACTCCCGGCTTTCCCCTCGCCCGTGGAGCCCTGCGTGAACGCCTCTTCCTTGCACATCAGTTCCACCTTCGACAGCGGCGCCGTCGAGGTGCTGTCCCTGGCCGATCACGCGGATATCCGCCTGCGCATTCGCCCGGACACCGCCTCGCCCTTCACCCAGTGGTTCCATTTCCGTCTCGAAGGCGCCCGCGGCCTACCCTGCCAGCTGAGCTTCGACAACGCCGGCGCGTGCGCCTACCCAGAGGGTTGGCGCGACTATGGCGTGGTCGCCAGCTATTGCGGGCAGGAGTGGTTCCGCATTCCCACCCGCTACGACGGCAAGACCCTGAGCTGGACCGTCACCCCGGAACACGACAGCCTGTTCTTCGCCTATTTCGAGCCCTATCCGGAGAGCCGTCACCTGGCCTTCGTTGGTGAGGCGCAACGCCACCCCGCCGTCCGTCTGGAAACCGTCGGCCGTTCGCTGCTGGGACGTTCGCTGGACCTGCTGCGCATCGGTACGCCGGGCGCTGGCAAGAAGAACATCTGGATCATCGCCCGCCAGCACCCCGGCGAGCCCATGGCCGAGTGGTTCGTGGAAGGCCTGCTGCGTAGGCTGCTCGGCCTGGGCGAACACCAGGGCGATCCGGTGGGCGCCAAGCTGCTGGAGCGGGCCGTGCTGCACGTGGTGCCCAACATGAATCCCGACGGCTCGGCGCTGGGCAATCTGCGCACCAACGCCGCCGGCGCCAACCTCAACCGCGAATGGCTGGAGCCGGACGAAGGACGCAGTCCCGAGGTGCTGGCGGTACGCCGCGCCATCGCCGCGAGCGGCTGCGACCTGTTTCTCGACATCCACGGCGACGAGGCCCTGCCCTATGTCTTCGTCGACGGCTGCAATGGCCTGCCCAACTTCGGTGAGCGCGAAGAGGCCGAGCAACAGGCCTTCCTGCAGCGCTTCCAACGTGCGAGCCCGGATTTCCAGACCCGGTACGGCTATCCCCGTGGTCACTTCGGCAGCGAAACCCTGAAACTCGCCACCAAGTATGTCGGCCATACCCATGGCTGCCTGGCCCTGACCCTGGAGCTGCCGTTCAAGGACAACGCCAATGACCCCCGCCCGGATGTGGGCTGGAACGGTGCCCGCAGCGCCGCCTTGGGCGCGGCCATGGTCAATGCCCTGTACTGGCAGCTGGCCGATCTCTAAATGCTCGAAGTCTGCTGCGCGTCGGCCAGACGGCGTTGGAAACTGCCTCAGAATGCTCATTTACCCGTTGTAAACTGCGCCTCTTCGGCAATTTCCGCCTTGCCTGGCGCTAGCTCGCAGGACTTCGCGCTTTTCAACGCCCATCCCCACGGATGAAACCGACCGGCCATTTCGCTATGATGGTCGGTCAACTTATCAGCGCCGCGATCCAGCCAAGACCATGACCGAGCCCCGCAAGATTCTCGTCACCAGCGCCCTGCCCTACGCCAACGGCTCCATCCACCTCGGCCACATGGTCGAGTACATCCAGACCGACATCTGGGCCCGCTTCCAGCGGCTGCGCGGCAACCAGTGCATCTATGTCTGCGCCGACGACGCCCACGGCTCGGCCATCATGCTGCGCGCCGAGCGCGAGGCGATCACGCCCGAGCAGTTGATCGACAACGTCAAGCGCGAGCACAGCGCCGACTTCGCCGACTTCGGCGTGGCCTTCGACAACTTCCACTCCACCCATGCGGAAGAGAATCGCGAGCTGTCGCGCGCCATCTACCTGAAGCTGCGGGAGAACGGCCACATCGCCACCCGTCCGGTCACCCAGTACTTCGACCCGGACAAGCAGATGTTCCTGGCCGACCGCTTCATCAAGGGCACCTGCCCCAAATGCGGCAGCGCCGACCAGTACGGCGACAACTGCGAGAAGTGCGGCGCCACCTATGCGCCCACCGAGCTGAAGGACCCCAAGTCGGCCATCTCCGGCGCGACCCCGGTGCTGCGCGAATCCGAGCACTTCTTCTTCAAGCTTCCCGACTTCGCCGAGATGCTCAAGGGCTGGACCCGCAGCGGCGCCCTGCAGGAATCGGTGGCCAACAAGATCGCCGAATGGCTGGACGCCGGCCTGCAGGAATGGGACATTTCCCGTGACGCGCCCTACTTCGGCTTCGAGATCCCCGACGCCCCGGGCAAGTACTTCTATGTCTGGCTGGACGCGCCCATCGGCTACATGGCCAGCTTCAAGAATCTCTGCGACCGTCGCGACGACCTGGATTTCGACGCCTACTGGGCCAAGGACAGCACGGCCGAGCTGTACCACTTCATCGGCAAGGACATCGTCAACTTCCATGCGCTGTTCTGGCCGGCCATGCTCGAAGGCGCCGGCTACCGCAAGCCCACGGCGCTGAACGTCCACGGCTTCCTCACCGTCGACGGCCAGAAGATGTCCAAGTCCCGCGGCACCTTCATCAAGGCGCGCACCTACCTGGATCACCTGAATCCCGAATACCTGCGCTACTACTTCGCCGCCAAGCTCTCGCGCCACGTCGAGGACATCGACCTGAACCTTGAGGACTTCGTGCAGAAGGTCAATTCCGACCTGGTGGGCAAGGTGGTCAACATCGCCAGCCGCTGCGCCGGCTTCATCCACAAGGGCAACGCCGGCCTGCTGGTGGATGCCCAGGCCGCACCCGAACTGGAAGCCGCCTTCCGCGCCGCCACGCCGAGCATCGCCGAGGCCTACGAGACCCGTGACTTCGGCCGTGCCATGCGCGAGATCATGGCCCTGGCCGACCGCGCCAACGCCTGGATCGCCGACAAGGCGCCCTGGGGCCTGGCCAAGCAGGACGGCAAGGCCGACGAAGTCCAGGCCATCTGCGCCCAGGGCATCGAGCTGTTCCGCCAGCTGGCGATCCTGCTCAAGCCGGTATTGCCCAACCTGACCGCCGCCGCCGAGGCCTTCCTCAACGTCGCCCCCCTGACCTGGGCCGACCTGGACACCCGCCTGGCCAATCATCAGCTCAACGCCTTCCAGCCCCTGCTCACCCGCATCGAACCCGCCAAGGTGCAGACCATGATCGACGCTTCCAAGGAAGACCTGGCCGCCCAGGCCGCGCCCGAGCCCGCCGGCAACGGCGAACTGACCAAGGCCCCGCTGGCCGAGACCATCGACTTCGATACCTTTTCCAAGGTCGACCTGCGCATCGCCCTGATCGAAAAGGCCGAATTCGTCGAGGGCGCCGACAAGCTCCTGCGCCTGACCCTGGACATCGGCGACGCCAAGCGCAACGTCTTCTCCGGCATCAAGAGCGCCTACCCGGAGCCGAGTCAACTCGAAGGCCGCCTAACCCTGTACGTCGCCAACCTAGCGCCGCGCAAGATGAAGTTCGGCGTCTCCGAAGGCATGGTCCTGGCCGCCGGCCCCGGCGGCAGCGAGATCCACCTGCTCAGTCCCGACAGCGGCGCCAAGCCCGGCCAGCGAGTGATGTGACAGCGACGGCGCCGAGAGCCTGCTCAAAGGCGAGCGAGCTAGCGACAAACAAGGCGAACATGGCTGAGGAAGCGGAGTTTACAAAGCGTAAATGAGCATTCCGAAGCCATTTTCAACGCAGTTTGGCCGACGCGCAGCCGACTTTGAGCAGGCTCTCAGGGCGCCGTTCTTCCCCCAGCCCCGACCCTGATCATGAACGCCCACGCTACTCTCATCACCGCTATCGACGCCCTGCTGCCGCAGACCCAGTGCGGCAAGTGCGGCCATCCCGGTTGCCAGCCCTATGCGGCGGGCATCGCCGCGGGCGAAGCGCACAACAAGTGTCCGCCCGGGGGCGCAGCCACCATCCTCGAGCTTTCAGCGCTGCTGCAGCGTCCGCCGCTGCCCCTGGATTCGCCCTATCCGGTGACGCCCAGCCAGCGCGCGGTGATCCGCGAAGCCGAGTGCATCGGCTGCACCAAGTGCATCCAGGTCTGCCCTACCGACGCCATCCTCGGCGCGGCCAAGCTGATGCACACGGTGATCGAGAGCGAATGCAGCGGCTGCGAACTCTGTCTGGCCCCCTGCCCCGTGGACTGCATCGATCTGGTGGCTGCACCCGCGCCGGTCGATCGCGTCGAAGAGCGCCAGCGCGCGCAGTACTATCGGCGCCGCTTCGATGCCCGCCAGGCGCGCCTGCAGCGGGACCGCGAGCGACTGGACGCCGAGCGCCAGCGCCGTCAGGTGCCACCTGCGACCGCCACGGTTGCAGAGCACCCCGCCACGGCGGAATCCTCGCTCAAGCCGCTGAAGATCGCTGCTGCCATGGCACGTGTCGCCCTGCAGAAGGCCGAACGGCAACTGGCCCAATACGGCACGCCCGCACTGGAAACCCAGGTGCAGCAGTTGCGTGAAGCCGCCCAGCAGGCCCAGGCGGCCCTCGACCAGGCGCAGCAAGCGCCCGCCACTGCCAGCGCACCTGCCCTGGCGACGCCAGCCGCCGATCCCGCCGCCCTCAAGCAGGCGCGGATCGCTGCCACCCTGGCGCGTGCCCAGCTGACCAAGGCCGAGCGGGCCTTTGGTACCGAGCCAACACCCGAGCAGAACGCGCAACTGGAAACCTTGCGCAGCGCCGCTCAGCAGGCGGCTCACCGCCTCGCGGCCCTGGAAGATCGAGTCGCCCGATGAACGCCGCCAAACGCCTGGAAATCTTTCGTCGCCTGCACGAAGACAATCCCGCCCCCAAGACGGAGTTGGCCTATGCCTCGCCGTTCGAGCTGCTCATCGCGGTGATCCTCTCCGCCCAGGCCACCGACGTCAGCGTCAACAAGGCCACTGCCCGCCTCTATCCGGCGGCCAACACGCCCCAGGCCATCCTGGATCTCGGGGTACAGGGTCTTTCGGAGTACATCAAGACCATAGGGCTCTACAACAGCAAGGCCAAGAACGTCATCGAGACCTGCCGGCTGCTGCTGGAACGCCATGGCGGCGAGGTACCCCAGACCCGCGAAGAACTGGAGGCCCTGCCCGGCGTGGGCCGCAAGACCGCCAACGTGGTGCTCAACACCGCCTTCCGCCAGCTCGCCATGGCGGTGGACACCCATATCTTCCGGGTCAGCAACAGAACCAATCTGGCCCCCGGCAAGAACGTGGTGGAGGTCGAGCTCAAGCTGCTCAAGGTGGTGCCGAAGGCCTACCTGCTGGATGCCCACCACTGGCTGATCCTACATGGTCGCTATGTCTGCCAGGCGCGCAAGCCCCGCTGCGGCAGCTGCCGCATCGAAGATCTCTGCGAATACAAGGCAAAAACCTCTGACGATTGAAAAAGGGCGTATCAAAGCCCTTCGGCGATTGAAAAAATCTTTTTTACCGGCCCCTGCTTTGTCGTTATAAGGTGCGCGAAAAGGTCCCGCCGCCCTGTCATGAGTGCGTGTGACCCTGTCCAGCCTTGCAGGAGTTACCAATGGCCGAAGACAAAAGCGATATCGATGTAGACGACGATTTCGAGACCGATAACGAGGCGCCCGAAACCGTCGATCCCGTCGAGCCCATCGTCAGCAAGACCAACCTGACCAAGCGGCGCCTGATCGACAACATGCTCGAAGAGCGCCGCCTGAAGCGGCAGCTCTCCGAGTACGACTTCGATCTGTAAGAGCCTGTTCAAAGTCTAGCGAGCTAGAGCCAAACAAGGCCTAGGCGGCCCCGCGAAAATAGCTGAGGAAGCGGATCGGACCCGCGCTCGGGTTTACGAGTAGTAAATGAGTATTCCGACCGGGCTGGCGACCCAGGCCATTTTCAACGCCGTTTGGCCGACGCGCAGCAGACTTTGAACAGGCTCTAAGCCATAAAAAACCCCAGCCTAGGCTGGGGTTTCGCGTTGCAGGGCCACCCTTACAGCAGGGTGCGACCCTTGCCGGCGGCGATCCGCATGCGCAGGGCGTTGAGCTTGATGAAGCCCGCCGCGTCCGCCTGGTTGTAGGCACCGCCGTCTTCTTCGAAGGTGGCGATGTTGGCGTCGAACAGCGACTCGTCGGACTGGCGACCGACGACGATGACGTTGCCCTTGTACAGCTTCAGCCGCACCACGCCGTTCACGTTGGCCTGGGAGGCGTCGATCATCTGCTGCAGCATCAGCCGCTCGGGACTCCACCAGTAGCCGGTATAGATCAGGCTGGCGTACTTGGGCATCAGCTCGTCCTTGAGGTGGGCCACCTCGCGGTCGAGGGTGATGGACTCGATGGCGCGGTGGGCCTTGAGCATGATGGTGCCGCCGGGGGTCTCGTAGCAGCCACGGGACTTCATGCCCACATAGCGGTTCTCGACGATGTCCAGACGACCGATGCCGTTCTCGCCGCCGATGCGGTTCAGTTCGGCCAGCACCGTGGCCGGGCTCAGCTCCTTGCCATCGATGGCGACGATGTCACCGTTGCGGTAGGTCAACTCGATGTAGGTCGGGGTGTCAGGTGCGGCTTCCGGGGACTTGGTCCAGCGCCACATGTCTTCTTCGTGCTCGGTCCAGGTGTCTTCCAGCACGCCACCCTCGTAGGAGATGTGCAGCAGGTTGGCGTCCATGGAGTACGGCGACTTCTTCTTGCCGTGGCGCTCGATCGGGATCTGGTGCTTTTCGGCGTAGTCCATCAGCTTCTCGCGGGACAGCAGGTCCCACTCGCGCCAGGGGGCGATCACCTTGACGCCTGGCTTGAGCGCATAGGCACCCAGCTCGAAGCGCACCTGGTCGTTGCCCTTGCCGGTGGCGCCGTGGGAGATGGCGTCGGCACCGGTTTCGTTGGCGATCTCGATCAGGCGCTTGGCGATCAGCGGACGGGCGATGGAGGTACCCAGCAGGTACTCGCCTTCGTAGACGGTGTTGGCACGGAACATCGGGTAGACGAAGTCGCGGACGAACTCTTCGCGCAGGTCGTCGATGTAGATTTCCTTGACGCCCATGGCCTGGGCCTTGGCGCGTGCCGGTTCGACTTCCTCGCCCTGGCCGAGGTCAGCGGTGAAGGTCACCACTTCGCAGTTATAGGTATCCTGCAGCCACTTGAGGATCACCGAGGTGTCCAGGCCGCCGGAATACGCCAGGACTACCTTCTTCACATCCGCCATGCCGTTCGCTCCCGTGTGTTGCGTTGAGTCGGAAAGCGACAAGTCTACTGGTCGCCTCGCCGCTTTTACAGGGGCGCGACGCACTCTGATGTCTGGGCGACATCCGGTCAGATGGATCAGCCCTTGGGTTTGGCGGGCGGTGCCGGGGTAGGCGCCGGCGGTTCGGCCGGATTGGCGGCGGTGCTGGTGGTTGGCGCGGCCGCTGGTTCGCTGCTTGCCGGCGCCCGCGAGAACACCAGGGTCACCCGGCGATTGAGCGAGCGATTGGCCTTGCTGGTGTTGGGTGCCACGGGATACTGCTCGCCAAAGAAGCGCAGCTCGATCTGCTCGGCGGCGAAACCCTTGCTCTTGAGGTACTCCATCACGGCGATGGCGCGCAGGCGGGATTCCTGGCGATTGTCCAACCGGGTGCCCTGGTTGTCGCTGTAGCCGGAGACGATGACGTGATTGACCGTCGGATCGGCCTTCAGGTACTCGTCGATGAGATCGAGCTTGGCCTTGGCGAGGTCGTCCAGGGTATCGCCGCCGCCTGGGAAGCCGACCTGGGAATGACGGATCTGCTCGAAGTTGACCGCCAGCAGCTTCTGGGTACAGGCCTGGAATTGCTGGTAGGCCGGCTCGAAGCGCACCGGCAGCAGCCGGACCTCGACCCGGTCGTCCAGGGCACCTGCCCTGCTCACCTGGGGCATACGCCCTTCCATCAGACCCGCCAGCAGGCGCTGCGCCTGCTGTGCGCTGGTGGCCAGCGCCTGTTCGCCCTCCACCACCTTGACCGAGCCGAGGCTGATGTCGCCGAGCCCCGGCTTCCAGGGCACTGCGGCCGCCTTGAGGTGGGCACTGCCCGCCGGCAGCCACTGGCCATTGGGCCGCAGCTCGAACACCGTGGCTTCGCCCGCGCGGCGCAGAAAGCCACCACTGCCGAAGCGCGGGATGGGCTGCAGCAGGCGACAGGCGAAGATGTCGCCCTCCACTTTCCATTCCACGCTCTCGAGCCGGCTCTGGAAGGTCATCCCCCAGGCCGGCACGGCGAGCAGCAGATAGGAAAGGAAGAGGTAACGCGGGCGCACGTCGGGCTCCGGAAAGAAAAAGTACCTGGGCTTCTTATCGGTCGAGGGCGCGGAAAACTTGAGCGCGGTCCCGCCGCACGGGTGCCGGCTACCCCCTTTTCCGGTAGCATTTCCCCACTTTCCCGCAGCCTGGAATCCCGCATGACCGACCGGATCACCCTTGCCCGTCCCGATGACTGGCACATTCACCTGCGCGACGGCGCCGCCCTGCCGCAGACCGTCGCCGACGCCGCCCGGGAATTCGGTCGCGCCATCGTCATGCCCAACCTGGTGCCACCGGTGCGCAACGCCGAACAGGCCGCCGCCTACCGCGAGCGCATCCTGGCCGCGCGTCCGGCCGGCAGTCGCTTCGAGCCGCTGATGGTGCTCTACCTCACCGACCGCACCAGCCCGGACGACGTACGCAGCGCCAAGGCCAGCGGCTTCGTGCACGCCGCCAAGCTCTATCCGGCCGGTGCCACCACCAACTCCGATTCCGGGGTCACCTCGCTGGACAACCTCTTCCCCACCCTGGAAGCCATGGCCGAGATCGGCCTGCCGCTGCTGGTGCATGGCGAGGTCACCCATGCCGAGGTGGATGTCTTCGACCGCGAGAAGCGATTCATCGACGAGCACCTGGTGCGTATCGTCCAGCGCTTCCCGACGCTGAGGGTGGTGTTCGAGCACATCACCACCGGTGATGCCGCTGCCTTCGTGCGCGAGGCCCCGGCCAACGTCGGTGCCACCATCACGGTCCACCACCTGCTGTACAACCGCAACCACATGCTGGTGGGCGGGATCCGGCCGCACTTCTATTGCCTGCCGATCCTCAAGCGCAACACCCACCAGAGCGCCCTGCTGGACGCCGCCACCAGCGGCAATCCCAAGTTCTTCCTCGGCACCGACTCGGCGCCCCATGCCCGTCACGCCAAGGAAGCGGCCTGTGGCTGCGCCGGCTGCTACACCGCCTATGGCGCCCTGGAACTCTATGCCGAGGCCTTCGAGAGCCGCAACGCCCTCGACCGCCTGGAAGGCTTCGCCAGCCATTTCGGTGCCGACTTCTACGGCCTGCCGCGCAATACCGAGACCGTCACCCTGGTGCGCGAGGACTGGCAGGCGCCGGCCTCCCTGCCGTTCGGCGACCATGAGGTGATTCCGCTGCGCGCGGGTGAAACGTTGCGCTGGCGGCTGGAGGTGGGCGTATGAGCATGGACGAGACCTTCAGCGACGAACTGGATGCCAGCCAGCCGATGTCCGACTCGCGCATCCCCATGGCGCGCCGCTTTCGCGGCTATCTGCCGGTGGTGGTGGACGTCGAGACCGGTGGCTTCAACGCCGCCACCGATGCCCTGCTGGAAATCGCCGCCACTACCGTGGCCATGGACGAGGAAGGGGTGCTCTATCCGGATCACACCTACTTCTTCCGTGTCGAACCCTTTGTCGGCGCCAACATCGAACCGGCGGCGCTGGAATTCACCGGCATCAAGCTCGACCATCCGCTACGCATGGCGGTGGGCGAAGAGCAGGCGCTGAGCGAGATCTTCAAGGGCGTGCGCAAGTCGCTCAAGGCCAGTGGCTGCAAGAGAGCCATCCTGGTCGGCCACAACAGCAGCTTCGACCTGGGCTTTCTCAATGCCGCGGTCTTGCGTTGTGGCCTGAAGCGCAATCCCTTCCACCCCTTCTCCAGCTTCGATACCGCTACCCTCGCCGGCCTGGCCTATGGTCAGACGGTATTGGCCAAGGCCTGTCAGGCGGCCGGTATCGAATTCGATAATCGCGAAGCCCACTCGGCCCGTTACGACACCGAGAAGACCGCCGAGCTGTTCTGCGGCATCGTCAATCGCTGGCGGGAGATGGGCGGCTGGGTCGACCTGGACTGATCGGACAACCGCCTGTCGCCCAGGACGCCTTTGATGAGATTTTGCCGCCTACAACTTTGACAATCATTCTCATTGTCATTAGCTTTGGCGGCACCTCCACTCATACAGCAGGCGATCCATGTACGTGTGTCTTTGCCGTGGCGTGACCGACAAGCATATTCGCGAAGCCATCTATGAAGGCTGCTGCAGTTATCGGGAAGTCCGGGAAAGCACGGGTTGCGCCACCCAGTGCGGCAAGTGCGCTTGCCTCGCCAAGCAGGTGGTCAAGGAAACCCTCGGTGAGCTACATGGTGCCCAGCAGCTCGCCTACGCTCTGGACGTCCCGCGCGTCTGAGCAACATCCCTGCAAAAAAAAGCCGGACCTTGCGTCCGGCTTTTTTATTGTCTAATCAAACGCTTACGGAAAGGATGGAAAAGCTTTCGATTACCGTTCGATTTTCGTCGATTTTTCAACAACTTAAGCTTTTGACAAAGGGCCCTTCCACGCTCAGACTGCCGGCAATCCCACCCGATTTGCAGGTCCGGCCATGAAAGGCGATATCACCGTCATCCAGCACTTGAACAAGATCCTTGGCAACGAACTGGTGGCCATCAACCAGTATTTCCTGCACTCGCGGATGTACAACGACTGGGGTATCCGCAAACTCGGCCATCACGAGTACAAGGAATCCATCGACGAGATGAAGCACGCCGATCGCTTGATCGAGCGCATCCTGTTCCTGGAAGGCCTGCCCAATCTGCAGGACCTGGGCAAGCTGATGATCGGCGAGAACACCCAGGAAATGATCCAGTGCGACCTGCGCCTGGAAATCAGCGCCGTGGCTGACCTGCGTGAAGCCATCACCTATTGCGAAAGCGTGCGGGACTACGTGAGCCGCGACATGCTCAAGAGCATCCTCGAGTCCGAGGAAGAGCACATCGACTGGCTGGAAACCCAGCTGAGTCTGATCGCCAGCGTCGGGATCGAGAACTACATCCAGTCGCAGATGCACGACGACGATTGATCGGGCAAACGCCCATAAAAAAAGCCCGCACGCTGCGGGCTTTTTCATGGGCCAAAGACTCAGGCGTCCTTGGTTTCCACGGCTTGCTTGATCAGGGTCTGCAGCTCGCCCTTCTCGTACAGCTCGGCCAGGATGTCGCTGCCGCCGACCAGCTCGCCGCCCACCCACAGCTGGGGAAAGGTCGGCCAGTTGGCGTACTTGGGCAGATTGGCGCGGATTTCCGGATTCTGCAGGATGTCGACATAGGCGAATTTCTCGCCACAGGCCATCAGCACCTGAGCGGCACGGGAAGAGAAGCCGCACTGAGGCGCGTTCGGCGAACCCTTCATGTAGAGCAGCACGGGATTGTTGGCAATCTGGTCTTTGATGGTATCGATGATTTCCACGATGCACCTCGCTAATACGGTGGGACGATTGTAACGGAAAGGCCGGTGGAACGCCGGGATTTCCGCGACGCCCAGCCCGTGACAGGCGCGGCTCGACCTGGCAATCGACCACGTTCCGACCCGGCCGTTCGCCACCGCCATGACCATTCGGAGCGGCGCCAGGCAAAACTTTGGCACCGGAGCCGTGGTCAGGTTAAGGGTAGGCGCCGCTCGGTGCGCCTGATCCAAGACCCAGGAGAATTCCATGAGCCTGTTCAGCAAGATCCTCTCGAAGCTCGGCATTGGTGAAGCCCATGCGGATACCCCCGCCGCTGCGCCCACCACCGGCGCGACCGATACCGCCGCACCCGCCGGCAGCCCGGCCGCCCCGACCGGCGCCACCCCCATGAGCCAGGTGGACGTCGCCGCCAAGCTTGACGGTCTGGCCGCCCAGAAAGGCGAACCGCTCAACTGGAAGACCTCCATCGTCGACCTGCTCAAGCTGCTCGACTTGGACAGCAGCCTGACCGCCCGCCAGGAACTGGCCAAGGAACTGAACTGCCCCGCCGACAAGATGGGCGACTCCGCCCAGATGAACATGTGGCTGCACAAGGCTGTTCTGCAGAAGCTGGCCGACAACGGCGGCAACGTCCCCGCCGACCTGCTGTAAGGCGCCTCCCCTACGCTACCCCGTCCCAGGCTAGCAGCCCGAAACGAAGGGCCTAGGCTGGGATGGTGGTAAAATGCGACATGAACTTATACCATTTCGCCTTTGGTCTTTCCGCCGTTTGAAACGGCATGCTCTCAGGTTCGCCGCGCCTTCCACGGACGGCCGTTACCGGGACGGGACGCTAGGGTAACGAAATGACGGTTCGCCACTTTCTCTCTTTCATGGATTGTTCCTCCGCGGAACTCCGGCAACTCATCGCACGGGGCATCGAGCTCAAGGCCCTGCGTAACCAGGGTGTGCTGCACGAACCCCTGCGCAATCGCGTCCTGGGCATGATCTTCGAGAAGGCCTCGACCCGCACCCGCCTCTCCTTCGAGGCCGGTATGATCCAGCTCGGCGGCCAGGCGATCTTCCTCTCCTCCCGGGATACCCAGCTCGGCCGCGGCGAACCCGTTCCGGACAGCGCCCGCGTCATGTCGAGCATGCTCGACGGCGTGATGATCCGCACCTACGCCCACGAGATGCTGACCACCTTCGCCGCCCATTCCCAGGTGCCGGTGATCAATGGTCTATCGGATGACCTGCACCCCTGCCAGCTGCTGGCCGACATGCAGACCTTCTTCGAACACCGGGGCGATATCCGTGGCAAGACCGTGGCCTGGATCGGCGACGGCAACAACATGTGCAACAGCTACATCGAGGCGGCCGAGCAGCTCGATTTCACCCTGCGCATTGCCTGTCCGGAAGGCTACGAGCCCAACCCGCGCTTTCTCAAACGGGCCGGCGACCGCGTGCGGCTGACCCGGGATCCGCGCAAGGCCGTGGCCCAGGCACACCTGGTCAGCACCGATGTCTGGACCTCCATGGGCCAGGAAGAAGAAACCCGTCTGCGCCTGGCAGCCTTCAAGCCCTACCAGGTCACCGCCGAGCTGCTCGATGGCGCCGCCCCCGAGGTGCTGTTCATGCACTGCCTACCGGCTCACCGCGGTGAGGAAATCAGCCATACCCTGCTGGACGATCCGCGCGCCGTGGTCTGGGACGAAGCCGAAAATCGCCTCCACGCCCAGAAGGCGCTGCTCGAATTCCTCATCAAGCCGCCGCTGCACGCCTGATCCTGGCGTAGGCCTCGGTTGCGCCAGGCAGCCGAGGCCTTTGGCTCACAGCAACAGCTGCCCGCGCATGACCGTCACCGCCCGCCCGGCGATACTGACCCGATCGCCTTCCAACCGACACCTGAGTTGCCCACCGCGAGCGGAGAGTTGCTGGGCGGTGAGCATCCGCTTGGCCAGTCGCCGCGACCAGTAGGGAATCAGGCTGCAATGCGCCGAGCCGGTGACGGGATCCTCGTCCACGCCCACTGCCGGGGCGAAGAAGCGCGAGACGAAGTCGACCTCCTGTCCCCGTGCGGTCACGATGACGCCCTGCCAGGGCAGCCGGGCAATGGCAGCCAGATCCGGCTTGCAGTCACGCACCGCCTGTTCCGACTCCAGCAGCACCAGCAGCTTGTCCGCCGCCAGGGCATCCACCGGCGAGACCTGCAGGGCTCGCTCCAGTTCGGGCGTCACCCCCAGCTCCGTGGGCACCAACGCCGGAAAATCCAGCGCCAGCAGGCCATCGCCCTCGCGAAACACCCGCAGCACGCCCGACTGGCAGATGAACTCCAGTCGATCTCCAGGCTCTCCATAGGCTTCAAACAGCACATGGGCGGCTGCCAGGGTGGCATGACCGCATAATGGCACCTCGGTCCGCGGGGTGAACCAGCGAATCCGCCAGGTCTCGCCCTCGCGCACCACGAAGGCGGTTTCCGAAAGATTGTGCTCGGTGGCGATTCGCTGCAGCAGCTCGTCGGCCGGCCAGCTATCCAGGCGGTAGACGGCAGCAGGATTGCCGCGAAAGGCCTGATCGGTGAAGGCATCGACCTGATGAAATTCTAGGGACATGCACGCTACCTGAGCAGAAGAAGAGAAACAGCAAGCGTCAACGTCGCGCGGGCACCCGGCCTCTGATGATCCCTGTAGCGACGGCTACAGCCTAAGACCGGCCAATGGACAGGTTGTCTTCACAAGTCCTATGACCAAAATAGCAGGCGGCGTCGCATCGGCAATGAATTGTCGAACGTCGTCACTGTTTTTGCGCTCAGGAGCTTTGACAGTTTTCATATTTGAAATTAGATTTTCGGTTGCGAACAAATGGCCCACCGGCCACCTATAAATACAACAACCACGAGGCTCCCCCATGAGTACTCTTCTCGCTCCAACACTACGCGGTCAATGCATCGCCGAATTCCTCGGCACAGCCCTGCTCATCTTCTTCGGTACCGGCTGCGTGGCGGCCGCGAAGGTCGGCGGCGCTACCCTCGGCCTGTGGGAGATCAGTATCATCTGGGGCGTCGGCGTGAGCATGGCGGTCTACCTGTCCGCCGGTGTCTCCGGCGCGCATCTCAGCCCGGCCGTCACCATCGCCCTCTGGCTGTTCGGTGGCTTCGAAAGACGCAAGGTTCCGGCCTACATCCTGGCCCAGGTCGCCGGTGCCTTCTGTGGCGCGGCGCTGGTCTACGGCCTCTACAGCAGCCTGTTTTTCGATTATGAACAGGCCCACAACATGGTCCGCGGCAGCCAGGCGAGCCTGGAACTGGCCGGCGTCTTCTCCACCTATCCCCATCCTTCCCTGTCGATCGGTCAGGCCTTCCTGGTGGAAGCCGTCATCACCGCCATCCTGCTGGCCATGATCATGGCCCTCACCGACGACGGCAACGGCCTGCCCCGTGGCCCGCTCGCTCCCCTGCTGATCGGCCTGCTGATCGCCGTGATCGGTGGTTCCATGGGTCCGCTGACCGGCTTCGCCATGAACCCGGCCCGGGATTTCGGACCCAAGCTGATGGCCTTCTTCGCCGGCTGGGGTGAAATCGCCTTTACCGGTGGCCGCGACATCCCCTACTTCCTGGTGCCCATCTTCGGCCCCATCGTCGGTGCCTGCCTGGGCGCCGCCGGTTACAAGGCGCTGATCTGCCGTCACCTGCCCGGCCTGGCTTCCGGTGCCTGCGACGTCCCGGCCAAGGCCGAGGACAGCGCCCGTACCGAAGTGAACTCCGCTTCCAAAGCGTCCTGATCGCCGCGAATCACAATAAGGAATACGACCATGACCGACCAGAACAAGCAGTACATCGTCGCGCTCGACCAGGGCACCACCAGCTCGCGTGCCATCGTGCTGGACCGCAATGCCAACGTGGTGACGATCGCCCAGCGCGAATTCGCGCAGATCTATCCCCAGGCCGGCTGGGTCGAGCACGACCCCATGGAGATCTGGGCCACCCAGAGCGCGGTGTTCGTCGAGGCCCTGGCCCAGGCCAGCATCAGCACCGAGCAGATCGCCGCCATCGGCATCACCAACCAGCGTGAAACCGCCATCGTCTGGGACAAGCTCACCGGTCGTCCCATCTACAACGCCATCGTCTGGCAGAGCCGCCAGAGCACCGCGATCTGCGACCAGCTCAAGCGCGACGGCATGGAAGACCATATCCGCAAGACCACCGGCCTGGTGATCGATCCCTATTTCTCCGGCACCAAGATCAAGTGGATCCTCGATCACGTCGAAGGCAGCCGAGAACGCGCCCGCCGCGGCGAGCTGCTGTTCGGCACCGTGGACACCTGGCTGATCTGGAAGATGACCCAGGGCCAGGCCCACGTCACCGACTACACCAACGCCTCCCGCACCCTGCTGTTCGATATCCACAAGCGTGAGTGGGATGCCACCATGCTCGAGGTGCTCGACATCCCGCGCGAGATGCTGCCGGAGGTGAAATCCTCCTCCGAGGTCTATGGCCAGGCGCACCTGGGCAGCGGCCAGACCACCGGCATCCCCATCGCCGGTATCGCCGGCGACCAGCAGGCGGCACTGTTCGGCCAGATGTGCGTGGAGCCCGGCCAGGCCAAGAACACCTATGGCACCGGTTGCTTCCTGCTGATGAACACCGGCGAGAAGGCGGTGCAGTCCCAGCACGGCCTGCTGACCACCATCGCCTGCGGTCCTCGCGGCGAGGTCAACTACGCCCTGGAAGGCGCCATCTTCAACGGCGGCTCCACCGTCCAGTGGCTGCGTGACGAGCTCAAGGTGATCAACGATTCCCTGGACTCCGAGTACTTCGCCACCAAGGTGACCGACAGCAACGGCGTCTACCTGGTCCCGGCCTTCACCGGTCTGGGCGCGCCCTACTGGGATCCCTATGCCCGCGGCGCGCTGTTCGGCCTGACCCGGGGCGTGAAGGTGGACCACATCATCCGCGCCACTCTGGAATCCATCGCCTTCCAGACCCGCGACGTGCTGGACGCCATGCAGCAGGATGCCGGCGAAGCCTTGAAGTCCCTGCGCGTGGACGGCGGCGCCACCGCCAACAACTTCCTCATGCAGTTCCAGTCGGATGTGCTCGGCACCCGGGTCGAGCGACCGGAAATGAAGGAGACCACGGCCCTGGGCGCGGCCTACCTGGCCGGTCTCGCCACCGGCTTCTGGAGCAGCCTGGACGAGTTGCGCAGCAAGAGCACCATCGAACGGGTCTTCGAACCGGCTTGCGATCCGAGCAAGAGAGACACCCTGTACAAGGGTTGGAAGAAGGCCGTCGAGCGTACCCGCGGCTGGGCGCTGGACTGAGTCGAATCCGACCGGGAGGCGGCCGGTACTTGCCGGGCCGCTTCCCGCAAGGCTCCCCCACGAGGCCGGCGTCTTCCGACGCCGGTCTTGCTTTGCGCGACAAGCGCTTTCCACCTTGAAAGAGCTACGGCATCCTCTGTGAATTTACTCGATCACCTCAAGGAAGCCGTAATGAGCCTGGCGCCTCGCCAACAGCAGATTCTCGAACTGGTCCGTGAGCGCGGCTACGTCAGCATCGAAGAGCTGGCCCAGCATTTCTCCGTCACCCCCCAGACGATCCGCCGCGACATCAACCAGCTCGCCGAAGCCGGGCTGCTGCGGCGCTACCACGGGGGTGCCGCCCACGACTCCAGCGTGGAAAACACCGAATACAGCATGAGGGCCGGACAGATGCGTGAGGAAAAGCGCCTGATCGCCGAAGCCGTGGCCGCTGCCGTGCCCGACCATGCCTCGCTGTTCATCAACATCGGCACCACCACCGAGGCCATCGCCCATGCCCTGCTCGGGCATCGCAGCCTCAAGGTCATCACCAACAACCTGCACGTGGCCAACATCCTCAGCGCCAAGGACGACTTCGACGTGCTGATCGCCAGCGGCAAGGTGCGCAGCGATGGCGGCGTGGTGGGCCAGGCCACGGCCGACTTCATCAAGCAGTTCAAGGTCGACTACGCCCTGGTGGGCATCAGCGGTATCGACGAAGACGGCACCCTGCTGGATTTCGACTACCAGGAGGTCTGCGTCTCCCAGGCCATCATCCACAATGCCCGCCAGGTGTTTCTCGCCGCCGACTCCAGCAAGTTCGGCCGCAACGCCATGATCCGCCTGGGCAACCTGGAGCAGATCGATCAGTTGTTCACCGAACAGGAGCCCTCTCCGGCCTTCGCGCGCTGCCTGCGCGAATGGCAGGTCAAGGTCGAGGTAGCGCGCCCGCGCTGACCTCCAGAGGCGACGACCATTCGTCGCCTCCCTCCTCTCCATATTCGTTTTTTTTCGTTTTAGCGGTCCTAAGACACAGACCTGGCTAGAACCTGAGTTTTTGCTGGGCTATTATGTTCGAAACCGAATAATTATGTTCGTTTCACAGGAGGCACCATGGCCCAGGCACCCGCAGCAACTCCCCGGACCTACGATCTCGCCGTCATCGGCGGTGGCATCAATGGCGTCGGCATCGCCGCCGACGCCGCCGGTCGTGGCCTGTCGGTGTTCCTCTGTGAACGTGACGACTTGGCGAGCCACACCTCCTCTGCCAGCAGCAAGCTGATCCACGGCGGCCTGCGCTACCTGGAACACCATGAGTTTCGGCTAGTGCGCGAAGCCCTGGCCGAGCGCGAGGTACTGCTGGCGAAGGCGCCCCACATCGTCAAACCGATGCGCTTCGTCCTGCCCCATCGCCCGCACCTGCGTCCGGCCTGGATGATCCGTGCCGGTCTCTTCCTTTATGACCACCTCGGCAAGCGCGAAAAGCTGCCGGGTTCGCGCGGCCTGAAATTCGATGCCCAGGGGCCGCTCAAGGCCGAGATCAAGCGTGGCTTCGAGTATTCCGATTGCTGGGTGGACGATGCCCGGCTGGTGGTGCTCAACGCCATGCAGGCGCGGGACAAGGGTGCCGACATAGTGACCCGCACCCGTTGCGTCAGCGCCCGCCGCGTCGAGGGTCACTGGGAGGTTGAGGTCGAAGGTCCTCAGGGGCGCCAGCAGATCCGTGCCAAGGGCCTGGTCAATGCCGCCGGCCCCTGGGTCGCCAGCTTCATCCGTCAGGACCTGCAGCAGAAGTCGCCCTATGGTATCCGCCTGATCCAGGGCAGCCATGTCATCGTGCCCAAGCTGTACGAAGGCGACCAGGCCTACATCATGCAGAACGAGGACCGCCGCATCGTCTTCGCCATTCCCTACCTGGGCCAATACACCATGGTCGGCACTACGGATCGCGAGTACCAGGGCGATCCGGCCAAGGTGGCCATCACCGAACAGGAAATCGACTATGTGCTGGGGGTGGCCAATGCCCACTTCCGCAAGCAGCTCAGTCGCGATGACGTCCTGCACACCTTCTCCGGTGTCCGCCCGCTGTGCGACGACGAGTCGGATAACCCCTCCGCCATCACCCGCGACTACACCCTGTCGCTGGCCGAAGAACAGGGCGCCCCACTGCTGTCGGTGTTCGGTGGCAAGCTGACCACCTACCGCAAGCTGGCCGAGTCGGCGATGGCGCAGCTGCAGCCCTTCTTCCCCCGGCTGGGCAACAGCTGGACAGCCTCGGCGCCGCTGCCCGGTGGCGAGAACATGACCACGCCCCAGGCCTTGACCCGCGAACTGCTGGACAAGGTCAGCGGCCTGACGCCGGCCCTGGCGCAGCGCTGGGCCACCACCTATGGCAGTCGGGTCTGGACCCTGCTGGGTGATTCGCGCTCGGTGGAGGAACTAGGTGCGGTAATCGGCGCTGACCTCCACGTGCGTGAAGTGGAATACCTGCAGCGCCACGAGTGGGTCACCCATGCCGATGACGTGCTCTGGCGGCGGACCAAGTTGGGACTGGTGTTCACCGCTACGGAGCGGGCCGCTCTGGAAAACCTCCTGGCGCATTCCGAACCCGCCCGGAGCACCAAGGACAGCAACGCGGCCTGACGCCTGCTGTTCCTGAGCGGGCAATCCGCTCAGGAACAGCGGTGTTCACCCTTGCAATAGACACTGAAACAACGCGCCAGGCGCGTTGGAGCATAGGCAGCACCATGAAAAGTCTTCATGATGCACCTTTACCTCCAGCGCCGACGCCATGTTCGAACTTCGCCACCTGAAAACCCTGCATGCACTCCGCGAATCCTCCAGTCTGGTGGAGGCTGCAGAACGCTTGCATCTGACCCAGTCCGCCCTCTCCCATCAGTTCAAGGAACTGGAAGAACGGCTGGGGACCCCGCTATTCATTCGCAAGACCAAACCCATCCGCTTCACCAGCGCCGGTTTGCGCCTGCTGCAGACCGCGGACGCGGTGTTGCCGCATCTGCGCAGTGCCGAACGGGATCTGGCGCGCCTGGTGGGCGGGACGGCGGGCCGGCTGCACATGGCCATCGAATGCCACAGCTGCTTCCAATGGCTGATGCCGACCATCGACCAGTTTCGCGATTCCTGGCCGGAAGTGGAGCTGGACCTGGCCTCCGGATTCTCTTTCGCACCCTTGCCCGCGCTAGCGCGGGGCGATCTGGACCTGGTGGTGACCGCCGATCCGGTGGACCTCTCGGGGGTCACCTATGTGCCACTGTTCACCTACGAAGCCCTGCTGGCGGTGGCCAACCAGCATCCCCTGGCACAGCGGCCCTATATCGTGCCCGAGGACCTCGCCCAGGAGACCCAGATCACCTATCCGGTGGAGCGCGATCGACTGGATATCTTCACCCGTTTTCTCGATCCGGCCGATGTCGAACCGCTCTCGATTCGCACGGCGGAGATGACGGTGATGATGCTGCAACTGGTGGCGTCAGGCCGTGGCGTCTGCTGCCTGCCCAACTGGGCGATCCACGAGTACAGCTCGCGCGGCTACGTGACGGCGCGCCGGCTGGGGGAGAAAGGCCTCTATGCGACGCTCCATGCGGCGATTCGCGAAGACATGCTGGAAGCGCCCTTCATGCAGGATTTCCTGCTGACCGCCAAGGACACCTCCTTCGCCACCCTCGAAGGGGTCAGCAGCGCGCGCTGAGCCGGCGCGCTGCCCGTGGCGCTTACTTGCTGTTGCCACCCGGGAAGCCGGCGAACTTCTTGTTGAAGCTCGAGACGCGGCCTTCGACCTTCATCTGGCGCTGCTCGCCGGTGTAGATGGGGTGGGAAGCGCTGGATACGTCGAGGCTGATGTAGGGATAGGTCTCGCCTTCGTATTCCTGGGTGCGGTCGCTCTCGGCCGTGGAGCGAATCAGGAAGTAGGTGTCCGAGGTGGTGTCGTGGAACAGCACGGGACGGTAGTTGGGATGGATACCGGGTTTCATGAGACGTCTCCTGGTCTGGGGCGCCGAAGACGAGATGCCTTCCGCGCGCCGATTAAAGATACATTATAACATATAAAGATCACTTTTGCAGTCCCGCCTGTGACGGTGGCGGCAGCCATGACCCTTGCGATGGAACCATCCGCCGCGCCTGGGGCTCGTAACCTGAGGCCCTGACCGGCGGTACCCCACTCTCTTTGAGACCAGCTGTCGGTCGGTGCGTGCGTTCAGGCCCACGGCGCCAGACAGACGAGCTGTCCGCCCCTGCCCTTTGCGCCCGCACGGCGCCCTGCATTGGCTTCTCAAGGATCGCGAGAAGTCCACACGCATTGGATGCGCACGCCGGGTTCGGGACTGAACTCGTTGCGCCGCATCCCAAGGATTCAAGAGGCACAGCACCATGTGCGGCATCGCCGGAGAGCTTCGTTTCGATCAACAACCTGCAGCCATCAGCGCGGTGGAGCGCATCACCCACCGCCTCGAACAGCGCGGACCGGATGCCTGGGGCTTCCATAGCCAAGGGCCGGTCGCCCTGGGCCACCGGCGGTTGAAGATCATGGATCTGGCGGAAGCCTCGGGCCAACCCATGATCGAGCCGGAACTGGGGTTGTCGATGGTGTTCAACGGCGCCATCTACAACTACCCGGAATTGCGCAGCGAGCTGGAAGCCAAGGGTTACAGCTTTTATTCCGGGGGTGACACCGAGATCCTGCTCAAGGCCTATCACGCCTGGGGTAAGGACATGCTGCCCAAGCTCAATGGCATGTTCGCCTTCGCCATCTGGGAGCGTGACAGCGGCCGGCTGTTCATCGCCCGGGATCGTCTGGGGATCAAGCCGCTGTATCTGTCGTTCACCGACAAACGCCTGAGATTCGCCTCCAGCCTGCCCGCCCTGTTGGAAGCCGGTGACATCGACACCCGCATCGATCCGGTCGCGCTCAACCACTACCTGAACTTCCACGCTGTGGTGCCGGCACCGCGCACCATCCTGCAGGGCGTGCAGAAGCTGCCGCCAGCGACCTGGATGACTGTGGATGCGTCTGGCCAGCAGCATCAGGAGACCTGGTGGAATCTGGACTACGGTCCCCGTGAAGACGAGCGTCGCTACACTCTGGACGACTGGGCCGAGCGCGTCCTGCACGGCCTCAAGGATGCCGTCGCAATCCGCCAGCGCGCCGCGCGCGAGGTGGGCGTATTGCTGTCGGGTGGCGTGGATTCCAGCCTGCTGGTGGGCCTGCTGCACGATTCGGGGGTCAAGGACCTGCTGACCTTCTCCATCGGCTTCGAGGATGCCGGCGGCGAGCGCGGCGACGAATTCCAGTATTCCGATCTGATCGCCAATCACTACGGCACCCGCCACCACCAGTTGCGCATCGCCGAGGACGAGATCATCCAGCAGCTGCCGCGCGCCTTCTCGGCCATGAGCGAGCCGATGGTGAGCCACGACTGCATCGCCTTCTATCTGCTGTCGCGCGAGGTCTCCAAGCACTGCAAGGTCGTACAGAGCGGCCAGGGCGCGGACGAACTCTTCGCCGGTTACCACTGGTATCCCCAGGTGCATGGCGCCGCCGATCCCTTCGCCGCCTATCGCGCCGCCTTCTTCGACCGCGACTATGCCCAGTATGCCGCCACCGTGCAGGCGGGCATGCGCCTGGAGGAAGACGCCGCCGAGGCCTTCGTCCGTCAGCACTTCGCCAAGCCGGGCGCCAGCGCCGGGGTCGACAAGGCCCTGCGCCTGGACAGCACCGTGATGCTGGTGGACGACCCGGTCAAGCGGGTCGACAACATGACCATGGCCTGGGGCCTGGAAGCCCGGGTGCCCTTCCTCGACTATCGCCTGGCCGAACTCTCGGCGCGCATTCCCGCCGAATTCAAGCTGGGCGACGGCGGCAAGCAGGTGCTCAAGGCCGCTGCGCGCAAGGTCATTCCCCAAGAGGTGATCGACCGGCCCAAGGGCTATTTCCCGGTGCCGGGCCTCAAGCACCTGGAAGGCAACACCCTCAGCTGGGTACGCGAGCTGCTGCTGGATCCCAGCCAGGATCGCGGCCTGTTCGACACCGCCGAGATCGATCGCCTGCTGACCAATCCGGCCGACCGCATCACGCCCCTGCGTGGCTCCAAGCTCTGGCAACTCGCCGCGCTCAACCTCTGGCTGAGCGAACACGGACTGTGAGGGTGCACGACGCATGAAAGCGACCAGCTACAACCAGCGCCTCCAGCGGGCCCAGACGCCCTCCTACGAACGGCTGCAGGCGCGCCTGGCGGAAGGCGACCATCCGACCTCCCAGCCGCTCTGCCTGCATTGCGGCTGGGGACGGCTGCTCGTCGGCCATACCTATCCCGACCCCGCCAGCCTGGCCAAGGAGCTGCTCACCGAAACGCCCGGCGAGCGCGACATCGCGCTCTACGTGGCCGCGCCGCATCAGGTGCTGGCCCAGGCACCCCAGCAGCTGTTCCTCGACCCCAGCGATACCCTGCGGATCTGGTTCAGCGACTATCGTCCGGCCCGCCGGATCTATCGCGGCTTTCGGATCCGCCGCGCCTGCTCCGCGCAGGACTGGAGCGAGATCAACCGACTCTATCAGCAGCGGCACATGCTGCCCGTCGATACCGAGCGGCTGACGCCCCGGCACAAGGGCGGCCCGGTCTACTGGCTGGCGGAAGACGACGACAGCGGCGCCATCATCGGCTCGGTGATGGGCCTCAATCACGTCAAGGCCTTCCAGGATCCCGATGGTGGCTCCTCGCTGTGGTGCCTGGCGGTATCGCCCGAGTGCAGCCGACCCGGTGTCGGCGAGGCGCTGGTGCGCCATTTGATCGAGCACTATGCCAGTCGCGGCCTGGCCTATCTGGACCTGTCGGTGCTGCATGACAACCTGCAGGCCAAGCGCCTCTACGACAAGCTGGGTTTCCGACCGCTGCAGACCTTCGCCATCAAGTGCAAGAACGGCATCAACCAGACCCTGTTCCTTGGTCCTGGGCCAGCGGCCGAGCTGAACCCCTATGCGCGGATCATCGTCGACGAAGCTCTGCGGCGTGGCATCGAGGTCCAGGTGGACGATGCCGAGGGCGGCCTTTTCACCCTGATCCAGGGCAACCGCCGCATCCGCTGCCGCGAATCCCTCACCGATCTCACCTCCGCCGTGACCATGACCCTCTGCGCCGACAAGGTGCTGACCAGCCGTACCCTGGCCCGGGCCGGGTTGAAGGTCCCTGAACAGCAACTGGCGGGCAGCGACGAAGACAACGCCGCCTTCCTGGAGAAGCATGGCGCTCTGGTGGTCAAGCCGGTCAATGGTGAACAGGGCAAGGGCGTGGCCGTGGATATCCGCGACGCCGAACACCTCGCCACCGCCATCCAGGCGGCGCAGCGTCATGACGACCGCGTGCTGCTGGAAAGCTTTCACCAGGGCCTCGATCTGCGGATAGTGGTCATTGGACACGAGGTGGTGGCTGCGGCCATCCGCCGGCCGGCGGAAATCGTCGGCGATGGCCAGCACAGTGTCCGGGACCTGATCGAAGCCCAGAGTCGCCGTCGCCAGGCCGCCACCGGCGGCGAGTCACGCATCCCGGTGGACGAGGAAACCGAACGCGCCATCCGCGGTGCCGGCTACGAGTGGGACAGCGTGCTTCCCACCGGCACCCACCTGGCCGTGCGCAAGACAGCCAACCTGCACACCGGCGGCATCCTGGAAGACGTCACCGACAGCCTCCATCCGGTGCTGGCCGACGCTGCCATCCAGGCGGCCCGGGCACTGGACATTCCCGTCACCGGTATGGACCTGCTGGTCCCGGCTGCCGACTCGCCCGACTACGTCATCATCGAAGCCAATGAGCGCCCGGGCTTGGCCAATCACGAGCCGCGCCCCACCGCCGAACGCTTCATCGACCTGCTGTTCCCGCTGTCCCGGGAGGTTCCGCTATGAATCGCTTGCCCGAGCCCGATCTGGATTACCTGCGCAAGGTCCTGCTGGACATGCTGGCCATCCCCAGCCCCACGGGCTTCACCGACACCATCGTCATGTACGTCGCCGAACGGCTCAACGAACTCGACATCCCCTTCGAACTGACCCGCCGCGGCACCATCCGCGCCACCATCAAGGGCCACAAGGAGAGTCCCGACCGGGCCGTCTCCGCGCACCTGGACACCATTGGCGCCATCGTCCGCGAGATCAAGGACAATGGCCGCCTGGGCCTGGCGGCAGTCGGCCACTGGTCGAGTCGCTTCGCCGAAGGCAGCCGGGTCAGCCTGTTCACCGATGACGGCACCCTGAGAGGCAGTGTGCTGCCGCTGCTGGCCTCGGGTCACGCCTTCAACACCGAGATCGACAAGATGCCGGTGACCTGGGACCACATCGAATTGCGCCTGGACGCCGTGACCAAGAGTCGCCACGAGACCGAGCAACTGGGCGTGCAGGTCGGCGACTTCGTCGCCTTCGATCCGCTGCCGGAATTCACCGACAGCGGCTACATCAGCTCGCGTCACCTGGATGATAAGGCGGGCGTCGCCGCCCTGCTCACCGCCCTGAAGATGCTCAAGGAAACCGGCCAGACGCCGCCGATCGACTGCCACCCGCTGTTCACCATCACCGAGGAAGTGGGATCCGGCGCCGCCGGTGCCCTGCCCTGGGACGTCAGCGAATTCGTCGGCATCGACATCGCCCCGGTTGCGCCCGGCCAGCGCTCCGACGAGCACCGCGTCAGCGTCGCCATGCAGGATTCCGCCGGCCCCTACGACTATCACCTGTCACGGCACCTGCTGCGCCTGGCGCAACGCAACGACATCCCGGTGCGCCGCGACCTGTTCCGCTACTACTACAGCGACGCCCACTCGGCGATCAGTTCCGGCCAGGACGTGCGGGTCGCCCTGCTGGCCTTCGGTTGCGATGCCACCCATGGCTACGAGCGCACCCATATCGTCAGCCTGGCGGCGCTCAGCCAGCTGCTGACCGGCTACATGCTCAGCCCGCCGGTGTTCGACAGCGATGCGCAACCGGCCGACAGTTCGCTGGATCGCTTCGGTCACCAGTTGCTGCCGGAAGACACCCAGATGGACAACCAGACGCACCTGCCGCCGCTGGAGGAGGTCGTCGGCGACGGCAGCAAATAGCGTTCGAACCAAGCGCCTGGGGTATCCTGGGCGCCTTTTTTCAGGCACCTCTCGATGATCATCCCCCACGACCAGCTCGCTGCCGCCACCCTAGACAACCTGCTGGAAGACTTCGTTACCCGCGACGGCACCGACAACGGTGACGAAACACCCCTGGCGACCCGTACCCAGCGCGCCCGACGTGCCCTGGAAACCGGCGAAGCCGTCATCCTCTTCGATCCGGACAGTGCGCTGTGCCAACTGGTGCTGCGCCGCGACGTGCCGCCCGAGTTGCTCGACGACTAGCGCGTCTCGCGCCTGTCAGGTACTGCCGCGCGGCGCCAACAGGATCACCAGCGCCCCGGCCACGCACAGCAGACCGCCCGCCAGATCCGTCCAAGTCGGCCGGGTGCGCTCGACCAGCGCCAGCCAGCCCAGCGACGCCACCACATAGATGCCGCCATAGGCGGCGTAGGCGCGCCCGGCGTAGGCCGACTCGATACGCGTCAGCAACAGGGCGAAGAGCACCAGGCTGGCAAGCCCGGGCGCTATCCACCAGGGACTGCGATCCAGCCGTAGCCAGAGCCAAAAGGCATAGCAGCCGGCGATCTCGAATAGCGCGGCCAAGAAGAACCAGAGATAGTTCAGCATGGTGCCGCGCCGTCTTCCTGGCGATAGGGCAAGGCCTCGGCGGCCCGGCGCGCATAGGCCTGGACCCCCTCTCGCTCCTGGTCGAGAAACTCCGCCACAGCGGCTCTCAGACCCGGATGCACCAGGTAGTGCCAGGAATGGGTCAGGGTGGGCTCGAAGCCCCGAATCAGCTTGTGCTCACCCTGGGCGCCGGCATCGAAGCGCTGCAGCCCTTCGGCGATGGCGTATTCGATGCCCTGGTAGAAACAGGTCTCGAAATGCAGCTGGTCGAATTCCTGCAGGCAACCCCAGTAACGGCCATAGAGGGTGTCACCGTCCTTGAGATAGAAGGCCATGGCCACCGGCCGACTGCCCTGGCGGACCAGCACTACCCGAATCGCCTCGGGCAGCCGTTCGGCCAGCAGACTGAAGAAGGCGCGGGTCAGATAGGGATCCTGGCCACGCACCTCGTAGGTGTTGGCGTAGCAGGCATAGACGAAGTCCCACTCCGCCTCGCTCAGCTCATCGCCCTTACGCCACTCGAAACTCACCCCCAGGCCGGCGACCTGGTCACGTTCCTTGCGCAGCTGCTTGCGCTTGCGCGAGGTCAGGGCGGCGAGGAAGTCGCCATAGTCGCGATAGCCACGGTTATGCCAGTGGAACTGGCAGCCAAGCCGCGCCAGCCAGCCCTCACGATCCTGGAGCAGGGCATCGGCCTTGGGATCGGTGAAGTTCACATGCAGGCTGGAGAGCTCCAGATCGGCCAGGCTGTTCGTGGTGGCGTCGAGCAGGGTCGCGCAGGCAGCCGGATCGCCCAGCAGGCGCGCGCCCTGCACCGGTGAAAAGGGCACGGCGGCCAGCAGCTTGGGATAGTAGTCGATCCCGGCACGGCGGCAGGCATCGGCCCAGGCCCAGTCGAAGACGTATTCGCCATAGGAGTGCGCCTTGAGATAGGCCGGCATCGCGGCCCGCAGTCGACCCTGTTCATCCTTGAGGATCTGGTGCGCGGGCTGCCAGCCGGTCCCCTGCCCCAGGCTGCCGCTGTCTTCCAGGGTGGAGAGGAATTCATGCCGCAGAAAGGGCTGGTCGTCCACCAGCAAACCGTTCCACTGCTCGGCAGACACCTGGGCCAGGCTGTAGAGATACTCGACGATCATCCCACTCCCCTTGCTTGGACTCGGCGTACAGGTCTAACACAATTCAATGCCCTGACGGGCACCTGGGAAAGACCCTGGTGAATGGCTTTCGTGCGGACGAAAAAAAACCGCCGTGAGGCGGTTTCTTTCGAGTGTGGCGTCCCCTAGGGGACTCGAACCCCTGTTACCGCCGTGAAAGGGCGGTGTCCTAGGCCACTAGACGAAGGGGACGTTACCCTGGTGCGACCCTTGCGGATCACGAAATTGGTGGAGCTAGACGGGATCGAACCGTCGACCTCTTGCATGCCATGCAAGCGCTCTCCCAGCTGAGCTATAGCCCCAAGTACAGCATCTTGCCACGCCTAGGATGCGTGACCGATATGGCGTCCCCTAGGGGACTCGAACCCCTGTTACCGCCGTGAAAGGGCGGTGTCCTAGGCCACTAGACGAAGGGGACGTTACCCTGGTGCGACCCTTGCGGATCACGAAATTGGTGGAGCTAGACGGGATCGAACCGTCGACCTCTTGCATGCCATGCAAGCGCTCTCCCAGCTGAGCTATAGCCCCGCGTACAACGCTCGCCACGTCTGGGATACGTGACTGATATGGCGTCCCCTAGGGGACTCGAACCCCTGTTACCGCCGTGAAAGGGCGGTGTCCTAGGCCACTAGACGAAGGGGACGAAACCTTCTACCGATTTCCCCCGAGGGCGAAACCGAAATTTGGTGGAGCTAGACGGGATCGAACCGTCGACCTCTTGCATGCCATGCAAGCGCTCTCCCAGCTGAGCTATAGCCCCGTCGGTCAGGACGGGGCGCATGTTAAGAGGCCCGGCCTCCCCTGTCAACACCAATCAGAAAAAAACCTGCTAGTAACAGACACTTAAGCCGGAAAAGGGTCAGATCGCCCGCGCCAGGGCCGCACGCTGGGCGCGGGCTGCCAGCAGGTAGGTGAACTTGCCATCGCTGGCGGAGAGCTTGCGCAGGACCTTCTTGTCCAGGGCGCGGTAGCCGCCCATCTCCAGCGCCGTACGCCCCGAGCTGCCGATCAGCATGCCGGGATTGGCCACCATCAGCCGGGCCGCCTGCTCCACGGCCTTGGCGTAGCTCTTGCGATCATTCAGGTCATAGCCTTGCAAGGGTAGCAGCATGCGCAGCCATTCGGCCCAGTAGAATTCGAGGAATTCCGAGGGCAGTACCCGGCCATCCGGCGTACGCGGCTTGTCGTAGCCGATCTGGCGGGTGAAATACACTAGGGCGCGGTAGGGATCGTCGGCCATGGCGGTGAGCCCCAGGGATTCGGGCAGCTGTTCGGGCAGGATCGGACGCCCCTGGGGGTCCTTGAGCCAGGCCTTGCGCTCGTCGAGCAGGCGAATCCAGAACTCGGCCATGCTCGCCGCGCCGCTGAAATCGTCGGTGACCCTGACCCACACCGAGGTCTCGGCGCCACCGCCGGGGTGTTCCCAGAAGGCGGAAAAGGTGTGGTGACCATCGGTGAGGTAGAGCTGCTGTCCGGGGCCGATGACCACGGTCTTCATTTCGTCTGGATAGGTGCCGGGTGGCTTGACGCCCAGGGCGTCGCCGGCCGAGCGCAGACTGGTGCTCGGCTGAAAACCGCCACTCAGATGCTGGCCGTTGGCTTCGCAGTAGTCGTCGAACAGCTTGCGTCGGTCGCAGGCGTACTTGCCAAGCTTGTACAGCACCTGGTCATGACCGATCGCGGGCTGGGTGGGGCGCAGCTGGCGCAATTGCACCCGGAGCAGGCTTCCTGGCGACACGGGGTCTTCCTTTCTCGAGAGGTCTTCCCAGGTCCGACAACGGTCCTCCCGGGAAGACTCCTGCCGTCGATCAGACCTTGCGCAGGACCACGCTGCCGATGGAGTAACCGGCGCCGAAGGAGCTGAGCACCCCCAGACTGCCACTGGCCAGATCCTCGTGGTGCAGATGCAGGGCGATGACCGAGCCGGCCGAGCTGGTGTTGCCGTAGGTATCCAGGATGACCGGCGCCTCGCCAGGCTCGGGTTCGCGCCCCAGCAGGCGCTTGACGATGAGGTGGTTCATCGCCAGGTTGGCCTGGTGCAGCCAGAAGCGCGAGACCCGCTCGACGGGGATATCCAGCTCGGCGAGGTGGTTGGCGATCAGTTCGGCCACCAGCGGGCAGACCTCCTTGAACACCTTGCGCCCTTCCTGGACGAACAGCTTGTCCGGGTGGGTCATGCCCTCCTCCGCCGCGCGGTTGAGGAAGCCGAAGTTGTTGCGGATGTTATTGGAGAACTGGGTGAACAGCCGGGTGCCGAGGATTTCGTAGCGGTGAGCCGAGGTCGCCTGGTCGGCGCGTTCCACCACCAGGGCGGTGGCGGCATCGCCGAAGATGAAGTGGCTGTCGCGGTCGCGGAAGTTCAGGTGCCCGGTGCAGATCTCCGGATCTATCACCAGCAGTGCCCGCGCCTGGCCCAGTTGCACGGCGTTGGCCGCCGTCTGCAGGCCGAAGGTGGCCGAGGAGCAGGCGACGTTCATGTCGAAGCCGTAGCCCTGGATGCCCAACGCGGCCTGGACCTCGATGGCCACTGCCGGATAGGGCCGCTGCAGGTTGGAGCAGGCGACGATGACACCGTCGATGTCGGCGGCGGTCCGCCCTGCCCGTTCCAGCGCCTCGCGCGCCGCGGCGACGCCCATCTCGCAGAGGATCGAGGGCTCGTCGTTGGAACGCTCGGGAATGCGCGGCACCATGCGCGCCGGATCGAGGATACCGGCCTTGTCGACCACATGGCGGCTGCGGATGCCGGAGGCCTTCTCGATGAAGGCGGCGCTGGATTCCGGCTGGGGCGCCAGACTGCCTTGGGCGATGGCGTCGGCATGCTCGGCATTCCACTGGCCAGCCCACTGGTTGAAGGACGCAACCAGCTCGTCGTTGGAAATGCTTTCGGGCGGCGTATAGAGCCCACTACCGCTGATGACCGCGTGCTGCACGGCTATTCCTCTTGTTGTCAGGATGAAGCCGTGCCAGTTTGCCGCAAATCCAGGGTGGACGCCCGTGCAATCTCAACGCCGATTGGCGGCCTCGGCGGCGCGCAGGACGTCGCTGCCTACTTCGCTTTCGTACCTCTTGAGCAACGGCGCCACGGCCGTGCGCCAGGCTTCCCGCTCGGCAGGCGTCGGCACCAGGATCCTGCTGGTATTGGCCGCGACCACCCGTTCGCGCGCCTTGGCGTTGATGGCTTCGGCATCGCGGTTCACCGACTGGGTCACTTCGTCGAGGATGGCCTCCAGCTCGCTGCGGATCTGGAACGGCAGGCCATTCCAGAAGGTGGTGTTGGTGATGAGCATATAGGTGAGGAAGCTGTGGTTGTCCTCGACGATATAGGGCTGCACGCTGTTGATCTTCTGTCCCAGCAGGTTCGACCAGGGATTCTCCGCTCCCTGCACCTTGCCGGTCCGGAGGGCGTCGTAGACCTGGGCGAACGGCAGCTTGACCGCCTCGGCACCCAGTTGCTGGTAGTAGGCGGCCAGCACCTCGGAGGATTCGACGCGGAAGGTCAGCCCCTTGAGATCGGCGGGAGTGTGGATTTCCCGCGTGGCCGAGAGCTGGCGGCCGCCGTTGTTCCAGTAGCCTAATCCGGTGATGTTGTGGCTGACCAGGCTGCCCAGCAGTTCGCGGCTCTTGTCGCGGCGCTGGAAGCGCTTGACCGCCTCGATGTTGTCGAACAGGAAGGGCAGATCGTAGACCCTGAGTGGTTTGGCCAGGGCGTTGAGCTTGGAAACCGAGGGTGCCAGCAGTTGGACCTTGTTGCTGCGCAGGGCTTCCAGTTCGTCGGCGTCGCCCACCAGGCTGGAATTGGGATAGACCTCCACCTTGACCTGGCCGGCCAGTCGCTCCTGCACCAGCTTCTGGAATTGCAGGGCACCACGGCCCTTGGGCGTATCGTCCGTCACCACATGGGCGAACTTGATGACGATCGGCTCGGCCACAGCGAAGGGCATGGCCAAGGCGATAAGCGAGCCGGCCAGGGTGGCGAAGAAGGTCTTGATCATGGAATTCCCTGCGTTGAACGATCCATCGGATCGCCTGCGCGACCCCGGTCACGCTGCGTGCGCGACGCGGTTACCTTAGCAGTCGCGAGGTGAATGGCTGGTCAGCACAGGGAGATGGCACGACGAATGTGCAAGAAAGTAGGATCAGGGGTAGGACCAGCGCCGTCGAAACGGCGCCAGGAAATCATCAAGGCGAAATGGGATCGCTTGCAGGAAAGGTTTCCTCGACGGATTCGTCGAGCTGCTCTTCGCTTACCTCGTCTTCATCGTCGGCGACGGGCGGATCGTTCGGCTGCTGTTGGGCATGGACGGCGTTCATGGCAAATCTCCAGACGCGGAAAGAGAAGGACTACAGGGCCGAAAGGGTTCGGCCCTGTACGTTAGTCATGGCGATGCAGGCGGACGTTCAGCTCGTCGACGATCGGTGCCCAATCGGCATCTTCCATGATCTCGTCCTTGAGGAACGCCTTTTGCGACGGTGACCAGAAATCGGCTTCCGAGACCTTCACCTCGTCGGGCAGCGGGGAATGGCTGGCGATGAAAGCATCGATGGCAGCCGGATCGGAATCCAGGCCCAGTTGCTCGAAAAGGGTCGTCAGATCGTGAACGGGAAGTTCCATAGGGGTCTCCAGGCAGGTATCGGTCGGTAACGGCAAGCATCTAGAAAGACGCCAGCCTTGAGGGGTTCCCTGGCCTTAATAAATCCTTCAGCGTCGGGCCTTAAGGTACGCCCACGTTTCGCCAACCAGGGCCTTCGCCATGTCGCTTCCCGTCTCTGCCATTCACTTCACCGCCGCACCGCGCCGCATTCTCGTCACCGGTGCCACCGGATTTCTCGGCGGCGCCGTTACCCTGCGCCTGCTGGAGCTGGGACATGTCGAGGGGCTGCAATTCCTGGTCCGGGCGGCCACTCCGGCGGAAGGTCTGGAGCGGCTGCTGCAGAATCTGCGCGTCCATGACGTCGACGAGCGCCTGGCGGCACTGCTCAAACCCGAGCAGATCCTCTGCGGTGATCTGCTGGACACCCATTGGATCGAGGCCGCCAAACCGCAACTGCTGGCGCTGGACGAGGTCATCAACTGTGCGGCAGTGGCCTCCTTCTCGCGCAATCCGAAAATCTGGCCGGTCAATGTCGAGGGCACCTTCGCCCTGGCCGAGGCCTGCGCCCAGTCCCGGCGGCTGAAGCGCTTCCTGCACGTCAGCACCGCCATGGCCTGCGGCCCGCAGCGCCAGTCACCGGTCGCCGAGACCTGGGACTTCCCCGAACCCGAACAGCAGCTGGTGGACTACACCGCCTCCAAGGCCGCCATCGAACTCAAGCTGCGTAACGAATTGCCGCTGCTGCCGCTGGTGGTGGCGCGTCCTTCCATCGTCGTGGGTCACCGTCGCTCGGGCTGCAAGGCCTCGGGCAGCATCTTCTGGGTGTTCCGCATGGGCTTCGCGCTGGAGCGCTTCACCTGCGGTCTGGATGAGCAGATCGATGTCATTCCGGTGGACTACTGCGCCGAAGCCCTGGTGGAGCTGGCGCTCAAGCCCAAGCTGAACCACAGCCTTTACCACATCTCGGCGGGCAATGCGGGTGCCTGCACCTTCGGCGAAATCGACGAGGCCTATGCCGGCGCCATGGGCGACGCCCCGGTGGGCGAGCGCTATCGCCAGGTGGACAGCGCCGATCTCAAGGAACTCGCCGCCGACTTCAACGAACGCATCGGCCCGGCCAATCCACGCCTGGTGCTGCGCGCGCTCAAGCTGTACGGCGGCTTCGCCGATCTGAATTATCTGTTCGACAACCAGCGGCTGCTCGACGAAGGCATCGCCGCCCCACCGCGCTTCACCGATTATCTGGATGTCTGCGTGCATTCCTCGCGGGACATCAGCATACCCGCGCAGATGCAGTGGGACTTCAAGTAAGGCCTACCCCGGTCCTGGCAATCGCCAGGGCCGGGTCTTGCTCAGACGGGGTCCTTTTCCGGCGAATTCAGCCGCGAATCCCGCACGATCTCGCTGACCGAAGCATAACCCCCGCGGGCATCGCGCAGCATGGTGCGCAGGTTGCCTTCGATGGTGTTGCAGATGGTACCCATGGTGATCTGGTGACGACTGCGCTGGAAGGGATTCTGCAGATCGGTGCCGACCTTTTCCATGGCCAGGAAGATGAAGCCCACCACGGTAGAGGCCAGCGGCGTATACCACTCCAGGCTTTCCACCAGGCCGATGGGCATCAGCACGCAGAACAGGAAGATGAACAGCCGCGGGAAATTCACATAGGGATAGGGCAAGGGGGTATTGGCGATGCGCTCCATGCCGCCCTGCCAGTTGGACATGTCGACGAAGGTGGCTTCCAGGCGCTCCAGACGGATGCTGTCCAGGCGACCGGCGCGGTATTCCAGGGCGATCAGGCTGGAGGAACCGCTGAGGATGGCGTTGGCGAAGTTGTTGGTCTCCTTGCGCATCGCCCACTCCTCCTTGCCCAGGTAGGTGCGCACCTCCTTGGGCAACGAATCGCCGCTGAGCTGGCAGGCCAGGCAGCGGACATAGGCGAGGTGACGCTCGATGAGCACCGTCTTGATCGCGTTGAAATGTTCGTCGCCGTCGTCGATGAGCGTCAGCGCTTGGCGGGCGAAGCTACGCGAGCTATTGACCATGCCGCCCCAGAGGGTGCGCGCCTCCCACCAGCGCTGGTAGGCACTGGTATTGCGAAAGCTGGTCAGCACGATCAGCGCCGAGCCGATCAGGGTCAGTGGAATGTTGGGCAGCTGCGCCCGATTGTCGACGAAAATCATGTAGTCGACGGTAACGGCGATGTCCCACAGCAGCAGCCAGAACACCGACCAGCCAACGTAGGTGAAGGTTTGCCGAAGGAAGGTCATTTTGCTGGTGAAAAAACCCAAGGTGATAGTCCTTAGCGCGAGAAAGGAGGGATGCAGCCATAGGAACCTGGGGTCGAAAACAGGTTCAAGGCAAGCCTCTAGAGCGCGGATCGCCGCCCATTTCACGTAATAGGCCCGGGACAATTGCGTTTCCAGATATGAAGAGGCCCGCCGCGCAGGCCGTTACCTCGCCAAGGCAGCAGCGCCTGGCTGGTTGCCACGTCACGGAGGATATCGACCCGTTCAGCGAACATCCGCGCCCAGGTGCGGTCCGACGGACACCACGCCCTTCCGGAGCACTGCCATGACCGCCACCCCGCGCGTTCGTCTGGATGTCTGGAGCGACTACGTCTGCCCCTTCTGCTACCTGGAGCTGCCCCAGCTGGCGCGCCTGCAGGAGGAATTCGGCGATCAACTGGCCATCGAGTGGCATGCCTTCGAATTGCGCCCCGAACCCACGCCCACCCTGGATCCCACCGGGGATTATCTGCGCCGGACCTGGGACCGGGCGGTCTATCCCATGGCGGCGGAATACGGCATGGTGCTGCGGCTACCACCGGTCCAGCCGCGCAGCCGTCTGGCCCTGGAAGCAGCGGAATTCGCCCGCGACCACGACCGCTTCGACGCCTTCCATACGGCGGTCTTCCAGGCCTTCTTCGAAGAGGGGCGCGATATCGGCGAGCGGGAGGTGCTGATCGATCTGGCGCGCCGCAGCGGTCTCGATGGCGAAGCCTTGCAGGCCAGCCTGGCGCGCGGTGACCACACCGACGTGGTGCTGCACGCCGAGGATCGCGCCGAAGCCCTGGGCATCACGGCCGTACCGACGCTGCTGCTGCGTTCCGCGCAGGCGCCCATCGAACAGGCGCGGGCTCTGGATGGAGCGGTACCCTTCGCCCAGTTGGCGGCAGCCGTCCGGGCGCAGCTGGACGCGATCCAAGCCTAGCGCTGGGCGGCCGGCGTCAACTCGGGGAACAGCACCTCGGTAAAGCCGAAGCGGGCGAAGTCCTGAATCCGCGAGGGATAGAGCCGACCGATCAGGTGATCGTACTCGTGCAGCACCACCCGCGCATGGAAGCCTTCGGCCTGCTGGTCCACCAGGTTGCCCGCGCCATCCACGCCTCGATAACGGATTCGCCGCGGCCGCGGTACCTCGCCGCGCAGCCCGGGGATCGACAGGCAGCCTTCCCAGCCCAGTTCTTCGCTGGCATCAAGGACCTCAATACGCGGATTGATCAGTACCTGCAGCGGTACCGGCGGCGCCTCGGGATAGCGGGCATTGCGCTCGAAGCCAAAGACCATCAGCTGCAGGTCCTCACCGATCTGCGGGGCGGCAAGACCCACGCCACCCGCGGCGGCCATGGTATCGAACATGTCCTGGATCAACGCCTGCAGCTCCGCCGAGCCGAGGCGCTCGGCGGCTATCGGCGGCGCCACCCGCAGCAGCCGGGGATCACCCATCTTCAAAATGTCGCGAATCATGCGAGGATTCCTTCTTTGCCAGTCACCGGCGTTTCGCCAGGAGCTTAAACCAGATGTCCTCCCTACTGCTCGCCAGCGCCCTCGGTCTCGGCCTGAGCGCTCCCCTCGTCCAGGCCGAGGAAGCCGCCCTCGCCGCGCGGCTGGATCCGATCCTGGAGCGCGCCATCGCCCAGCAGCGCATCGTCGGTACCGTGGTCATGGTCGCCCGTCAGGGCCGGGTGGTGTATCACCGCGCGGCGGGATTCGCCGATCGGGAAGCGCAGCGGCCGATGCAGGAAGACCAGCTGTTTCGCTTTGCCTCCCTGACCAAACCGCTGGTGGCGGTGACGGCGCTGCGCCTGGCGGATCAGGGGCGCCTGGATCTGCAGGCGCCGGTCAGTCGCTACCTGCCCTACTTCACCCCGCACCTGGCCGATGGCACTCCAGCCGTGCCCACGCTGGCCCAGCTCCTCAGCCACACCGCGGGCCTGCACTACGGCTTCGGCGAAGACCAGGACGGTCCCTATCACCGCGCCGGGGTATCCGACGGCCTGGATGGCGCCCCCCTGACCCTGGAAGAAAACCTGCGGCGCCTCGCCGGCGTACCGTTGGACTTCAAGCCAGGTACCCAGTGGCGCTACTCCCTCGGGCTGGATGTCCTGGGCGGCGTGCTGGAAGCCGCGACCGGCCTGCCCTTGCCTCAGGTCGTCCAGCAGCAGGTGGCGGCACCGCTCGACCTGCACGACCTGAGCTTTCACGTCAGCGACCCCAGCCACCTGGCCACGGCCTATCGCGACGGCTATCCACGCCCGGAGCCCATGAGCGAGCCCTATCTGCTGCCCCTGCCCAAGGGCGGCATCCTTTATTCCCCGGCGCGGGCACTCTCGGCCACGGCCTTTCCCTCGGGCGGCGGCGGCATGCAGGGCAGTGCGGGAGACTACCTGGCCTTCCTGGAGGCGCTGCGCCAGGGCCGGCTGCTCACCCCGACCAGCCAGCGTCTGTTCATGGAAGACCAGATCCCCGGGCTGCAACGCGACGACGCGCCAGGCTGGGGCTTCAGCCTGGGCGCGGCGGTGCTGCGCGATGCCCGGCTGGCGAAGACACCGCAGACGCCCGGTACCCTGCAATGGGGCGGGGTCTACGGCAACGCCTGGTTCATCGATCCGGCGCGCGAGCTGAGCGTGGTGATCCTCACCAACACGGCGATCGCTGGCATGAGTGGTCCCTTTCCCGACGCCATCCGCGATGCCCTCTACCGGGACTGATCGCTCAGCTGGATAGGACAGGAGCGGCCGAGCGTCCAGGCAACGGCCCGTCCTCGCCGCGAGAAAGCTGTGCCTGAATGACGGGAAAGGGCAATTCCAGCACGGCGCAACACAGCCTCAGCAGCTCCAGCTCGCGGATTCGTAAGGCTTGATCCGCCTCCACCAGGCGGATCAAGCCTTCCAGTACCAGGGTCCGCGCCTCAACGCCCAACCGGCCCAGGCCCATCAGGGCCACTTCGAGCGCGGGTAGCCAGGCCAGTGGCGGCTGGTAGGCACAGTGCAGTCCGGGAAAGGTGGTTGCCACGGCCAGGAGGAAGGCGCGCCGCGCCGCCAGGACGCTCTCGTGGGTCTGCTCGGCAGCGACCGCGTAAAGAGTGAGCACCGCCGTCCGCTCCTGGGCCAGGGTACGCCGCCCTGCAGGCTGCTGGCGTCCGGGCGCCAGGCTGCCGATCAGCTGGCGCTGGATGATCCGGGCGAGGCAATAGCGGGACAGATCCAGCTCCGCGGATCGCAGCTGCGTCTTGAGCGCGACCAGCAAGGCACGCAAGGCAGGCCGGGGCAACTGCCGGATGGCCGGAAAGGTCAGCTGGGCCAGCGGCAGGTGCAGCGCCGTGTCCAGGCTATCCACCCAGCGTCGCCCCTCCCCTGCAGCAGTCGGCGCGGAGGCACCGGCCAGGGCCAGCAGCACCTCGGCGGCCTGTTGCGGGTCTTGCAGGAAGAGGTACAGCGCTGGCGGGATGTCCGCCAGGCGCTCGTCGGCCATCGCGGGCGGGGCTGTTGGTTGACTCGCGGTCGGTTGTGCCGGCGCGGGTGGCGGACTGCCGGCGACATAGGCCACGCCCGTGGGCAGCAGCGCCTCCGCCCGCAGGCGCTCCAGCTGCCATTCGTCGAACCCCGGTTCGAGTTGCTGGATGCGTTCCAGGACCGGTGGATGGGTGGCGAACCAGGACGCGCCGGAGTCGCCCAGCACCATGTGGGCGACGCTGCGCGCCCGGCGATGATAGAGCCGCCCCTGCAGCGGATGGGCGGCGATCTTTTTCAAGGCATCGGCCAGCCCCTGGGGATGGCGGGTGAACTGCACGGCGGAGGCATCCGCCAGGCGCTCGCGCGAGCGCGTCGCCGCGGCCTGGATCAGATTGGCGAAGAACAGTCCGCAGCCGCCGATCGCCAGCAGCACGGTGCCCAGCAACCAGCCCAGCAGATGGTTGCCGTCGACCCGGGTGGTGGTCGAGGTGCGATCGGAAAACAGCTCCTGTCCCAGGTCGGCGATCAGGCTGATGCCATGCAGCCAGCCCAGCAGGCGCAGATTCAGGCGCATGTCGCCATTGAGCAGATGACTGAATTCGTGGGCGACCACGCCCTGCAACTCGTCCCTGTTCAGCTGCTGCAGGGCGCCGCGGGTCAGGCACAGGCTCGCATCGGCCGGCCCATAGCCACTGATGAAGGCATTGATGGCCGGTTCGTCCGGCAGCAGATACAGGCGCGGCACCGGTACGCCGGCGGCCAGCGCCATCTCCGCCACCACGTTGTGCAACTGGCGGGTCCGGGGATTGGCCTGATCGTCCAGCGGCACCGCGCCCAAGCGCCTGACCACCGCCTCTCCACCCTGACGGGCGAGTTGCCGGACCTTCCAGAAGGACGCTCCGGTGATGACGCCGACAAAGACCAAACCGCTCTTGACCAGCGTTGGCCCGCGTCCGCCCAGGTAGTCGACGACCTCCCGCGGCAAGAACACCAGGGCCAGTCCGGCACTGGCCAGCGCCATGAGCAGCACCACCAGAGCCAGCAAGGCGAGACACAGCCGGGTGCGCCGACGCGCCGCGGCCTGGTCGTCGAGAAAGCGCACGAACTCAGCTCAGGCTGATTCGCGGCACCTGGCGCGCGGCCCCATCCGGCAGCGCCAAGGGCTGCGCCAGGCGAAAGCCGAAGCGGCTGGCGAGCAGCGATCCGGGAAAGGTCTCGCAGCGATTGTTGTAGTCCATCACCGCATCGTTATGGGCCTGACGCGCGTAGGCCAGCCGATTTTCCGTGGAGCTCAGCTCTTCCATCAACTGGATCACCGTCTCGTTGGCCTTGAGCTCCGGATAGGCTTCGCTCACGGCGAACAGCCGCCCGAGAGCGATGCCGAGCCCCTGCTCGCCCTGCTCCAGGGCATGCAGCGCGACGGGATCCTCCGGCCGGGTCTTGGCCTGATGCAGACCGGATTGCGCCTGCTGGCGCGCCACCATCACCGCCTGCAAGGTCTCGCGCTCGTGCTGCAGATAGCCCTTCACCGCCTCCACCAGATTGGGGATGAGGTCGTGTCGGCGAGTGAGCTGGACATCGATCTGGGCGAAGGCATTGCGATAGGCGTTACGCGCCGTGACCAGGGCGTTGTAGAGGCTGATCGCGAACAGACCGATGGCGACCAGGGCAGCCAGCAGGAGCAGCAATTTCATCGAATCGTCCTTGAAGGTGGTGAGAGTGCCAGTCTAGGAGCAAGCCGCGCCGATCGCTGTTCAGCGCGACGGATGCGGCGGTTGGGGGGATGACTGGCGGAGCATGGGCCGACCATCGCTGCTCAGGGGGAGGATGGCGCGCCCGTGTCGGTCGGCTGCCGTGGCGCCGAATCCCCCTTGCGGCTGTGCTGCACCTCCACCAGCAGGGCGTCACGCTCCTGGCGCATCTGGGCGAGACTGGTCTGGGCTCGGGTCAGCTCTTCCTGCAGCCGCTGGGCCTGGGCCTCGGAGGCGCGCAATTCCCGATTCTGCGCGCGCAGCCCGGTCACCACCTTGTGCGCCCGGGTGAGCCGCATGACCATGTTGTCCACCTTGAGCTCCAGGGCTTCGCGGTGGGACAGCAGCTCCTCGACGTAGGGGTCGTCGCTTTTTTTCCATTCGGGGTAGTTTTCGTCGTACACCTCCTCCGGTCCCTCGTCGAAGAGGTCGACGTTGCGATTCGCCGCCGGGCCGGGGCTGACGAGAAGAGGTGGCGGCTGGGTATCGGCAGGCGGATTGGCCACCGCCTCGGGGAGGGCCGGCGCCTGCGCCTCGCTGGCCTCCTCGCCCTTGGCCGCGGCGTCGCCGGCGAAGTAGCGCTGCCACAGGAGAAACACCACCAGGGCGATCAGCAGGATGTTGCACAGGGTTATCAGGACGAATCCCCAATCCATCAGCTGTGCATGACTCATCTGCCGCTCCGCTCTCTTCCGGTGATAGGGCCTGGGTGCCGAGCGAGGCCACGCGCCTACCCTGACGGCGGCGCCTCTCTGCAGCTGATTTGAATACAGTTGTCAGCCTAAAGCATTTTCATCAGCCAGGCGGCGCCCGAGTGGGGACGAGTTGTCAGGCACGAGGATGTGCGAGATTTTTCAGCGGGCGGCAGAGGCGCTACAGGCTAGGGCCGCGCGGGAAAATCTGGGCAAAAAAAAGCCCGACGCTGGGCGTCAGGCTTGGCGGCGGGCGATGTTGGGCTTCGCGGGGCTCAACCCAACCTACGGGACGAGGTAGGTTGGGTTGAGACGGCTTTATCGTCGAAGCCCAACAAGCAGCCCAGTCGGCTCTCCTACGCCAGGCTCTTGCTCACCACCTCGTAGACGTCGCTGGACAGCTCGCCGCTGGCCAGGATCCGCTCCAGCTCGGCGCGCATCAGCGCCTGGCGCGCGGGACCGTACTTCTTCCAGCGGGTCAGGGGCGTCAGCAGGCGCGAGGCGATCTGCGGATTGAGCCGATTGAGGGTGATGATCTGATCGGCCAGGAAGCGGTAGCCGCTGCCGTCCTCGGCATGGAAGTTGACCAGATTGCTGTTGGCGAAGGCGCCGATCAGCGCCCGCACCTTGTTGGGGTTTTTCAGGGTGAAGACCGGGTTTTCCATGAGTGCCTGGACGCGGGCCAGGCCGCCCGGCAAGGGGCTGGACGCCTGGACGCTGAGCCAGGTGTCCATCACTAGCGGATCGGCCTTGAACTCCTCGAAGAAACGCGCCAGTACCTCCGCCTTTTCCTGCTCGAAACCGGAGTTGACCAGGGCGCTCAGCGCAGCCAGGCGCTCGGTCATGTTGTCGGCGTGCTCGAATTGCTCCAGAGCGGCGTCGCGCGCCTCCGGCTCTTCCAGCAGCATGAGGTAGCCCAGCGCAGCATTCTGCAGGCTGCGACGCGCGATATGGTCGGCGCTGGCCTGGTAGGGCGTGGCGCGCGATTCCTCCCGAGCGCTGCGATAACGCTGCCAGAGCACGTCGCGCAGGGCCTCGGCGATGGTCCGGCGGGCCTGGCGACGGGCACCGTGGATGGCACCGGGATCAGCCTGCTCGGACAGCTCCACCAGATAGGCCTCGGACGGCAGCGACAGCATCTCGGCGACCATGGCCGGATCGAGGGACTCATCCGCCGCCACGGTGCGCAGGGCCTCCACCAGCCGGGTGTCCAGCGGCTGGCCGGCGATCATCTCCTGCAGCACCTGCACCGCCAGTTGCTGACCGGCGTCCCAGCGATTGAAGCCGTCGCTGTCATGTTGCATGAGGAAGGTCAGCTGCTCACGGCTATAGGGGAAGCTGAGCTTGACCGGGGCGGAGAAGCCGCGCAGCAGCGAAGGCAGCGGGCGCTCGGGCACATCGACGAAGGTGAAGGTCTGCTCGGCCTGGGTGACCGACAGCACCCGGTCGGTACCCTGGGCAGCGGCTTCGCCCTCCAGGCGCAGGGGCAGCTCGCGGCCCTGGCCATCCAGCAGGCCCAACTGGACCGGGATGACGAAGGGCTCCTTGGTCGGCTGGCCTGGGGTGGGTGGGCAGCTCTGGCGGAAGGTCAGGCGATAGGTCTTGGCCGCCGCATCGTACTGCTCGCTGACCGCCAGGCGCGGGGTGCCCGACTGGCTGTACCAGCGCTTGAACTGGCTGAAGTCGGCGCCGTTGGCGTCTTCCAGGGCCTTGATGAAGTCGTCGCAGGTCACCGCCTGGCCATCGTGGCGCTCGAAATAGAGATCGGTGCCCTTGCGGAAGCCGTCCGGGCCCAGCAGGGTGTGCAGCATCCGCACCACCTCGGCGCCCTTCTCGTACACTGTCAGGGTGTAGAAATTGGAGATCTCGATGAAGTGATCCGGACGCACCGGGTGGGCCATAGGGCCGGCGTCTTCGGCGAACTGGTTGGTGCGCAGGAAGGCCACGTCCTCGATGCGCTTGACCGTCGGCGAATTCATGTCGGAGCTGAAGCCGGCATCACGGAACACGGTGAAGCCTTCCTTGAGCGACAGCTGGAACCAGTCGCGGCAGGTCACGCGGTTGCCCGACCAGTTGTGGAAGTATTCGTGGGCGACGATGGCCTCGACGCGCTGGTGGGCGGCGTCGGTGGCGGTGCGCGGGCTGGCCAGCACGGCGCTGGAGTTGAAGATGTTGAGCCCCTTGTTTTCCATGGCGCCCATGTTGAAGTCGTTCACCGCGACGATCATGAAGATGTCCAGATCGTATTCGCGGCCGTAGACCTCCTCGTCCCAGCGCATGGATTTCTTCAGGCTGTCCATGGCGTGCTGCAGCTTGCCGATGTTTTCCGGCTCGACATAGATACGCAGGGCCACGTCGCGGCCACTGCCGGTGCGGTAGCTGTCTTCGACGCACCAGAGGTCACCGGCGACCAGGGCGAACAGGTAGGCCGGCTTGGGGAAGGGATCTTCCCAGGTGGCCCAGTGGCGGCCGCCCTCGGCGTCGCCACTGGCCACGGGGTTGCCGTTGGAGAGCAGGATCGGGTACTTGGCCTTGTCGGCCTCCACCGTGGTGGTGAAGACGCTCATCACGTCCGGCCGATCCAGGTAGTAGGTGATCTTGCGGAAGCCTTCGGCCTCGCACTGGGTGCAGAACATGGTGCCGGAGACGTACAGGCCTTCCAGGGCGGTGTTGCTTTCCGGATGGATGCGCACCGAGGTCTTGAGCACGAAGGCCTCGCCCTGGGGTTGCAGGGTCAGGCTGCCCGCCTCGACCTGGTAGTCGCCGGCGGCCAGGGCCTGGTCGTCCAGGGCCACGGTCAGCAATTCCAGCTCCTCGCCATGCAGCACCAGCGGCGGCAGGCCGGCGCCACGCGCCGGATTACGCTGCAGCCGCAGCTCGGCGTGCACCAGGGTCTGGTCGTCGTGCAGCTCGAATCTGAGGCGGGTTTCCTCGATGAGGTACTCGGGCGCCTGGTAGTCCTTGAGGTAGATGGTCTGGGGCTGGTCGGTGCGCATGGGTTTACATCCTTACTCGGAAACGGACACGGCCAGCTGATAGGCCGTGTACTTGCGAATGTTGATCACGCCGGTGTCGAACATCAGGTATTGACCCTTGATGCCCAGCAGCGTGCCTTCCACCACAGGCGTCTTTTCCAGGTCATGACTGACCACCTTGGTGGGATAGACCGTGACCGGATAATGGATCTCGATGGGCGCCATGTCGACCACCGGCTGGATCGCCTGCAGGCCGAAACGGCCTTGGAGATCGTCCAGGCCCTGGGCGCAGGCATCGAAGATGCGCTCGCGTACCGCCACCAGGTCTTCCGGCGCGGCGACGCCCTTGAGCATGGCGCGCCAGTTGGTGCGGTCGCCCACCTGGCTACGCAACACGTCCTCCACCAGACCGGACTGCTGGCGGGTGGCGACCCTCAGGATCGGCAGCGCCTGGTAGGCGCCCTGGTCGATCCAGCGGGTGGGCAGCTGGGTGGCGCGGGTGATGCCGACCTTGAGGCCCGAGGAATTGGCCAAGTAGACCACGTGGGGCACCATGCAGTGGGCTTCGCCCCACTCCGGCTGGCGGCAGGTGCCGTGCTCGTAGTGACACTTTTCCGGGCTGACGATGCAGCTGTCGCACTGGGCCAGGACGGTGAAGCAGGGATAGCAGTAGCCCTGGCTGAAGCTCTTGCGGGTCTTGCGACCGCAGTGGGTGCAATGGATGGCACCCAGGTATTCGAGGCGCACGCGGCGGCCGATCAGCGGGTTGACCGGCACCTCCCGCTCATCGAGGCGGAAGGCATAGTTGACGGGGTCGGCCAGGGTCACGGCCATCTTGCGCAGGGCGCCACGGCCCAGTTCGGTCATCACGGTAGGAATTTCTCGATCTCTAAAAGACGCGAGGTGCCTCTTCGTCACCGAAGGGCACCTCGTCGGGTAGGGCGTAGTCGATCAGTGAATGGCGTCGGACTTGAACAGGATGTTCTCGATGGGCACCGACTTGGAGGCGCATTCCTGAGGGCCCATGTAACCGGTCCGCTGGTCTTCGGGGAGGTGCTTGGCCTCGTAGGCGATCACTGCCTGAAGACAGAGCTCGACCTGGTCGCGACTGAGCTTGCGGCCGTCCGGCCACTTGCCGATCTCCACGGCCAGCTTCAGGCCCTCGTAGATATCGGGGGTGATGTTTTCCAGCATCTGGGCGAAGGATGTCGACATGGGTCGCTCCGGACTCTAGTGAACCGCCAGTTTACCGGGCTGCCCGCCGCGGTGCACCTGGCCTGGCTCAATGGCGGTCATAGGGTGTGTTTCGGCTCGGGGCCCGGAGTCGCGGTAGGTTGGGTTGAGACGGCTCCATCGTCGAAGCCCAACGGTGGCGATACCGGATTGGGCTGTTGGGCTTCGCTGCGCTCAACCCAACCTACGCGGGTGCGTATGCCGTCGCGTAGAAAACGGCACAGCCTCTTTCTTCGAGTAGTTCGAGGCAAGGGTCGCCTTGGCGGACTGGCACAGCAACGAAAAAGTTTCTCGACCTCAGCGCTCGGCGAACGCCAAGATCACTTTGCCACGGTGTTTCGCTGCTACCAGCCCCCTGTTCGAGGTCCAGAAGACCGCCGGCGTCCAGCGCCTTACGCGTCTGATCCCACGCCGTGTTGCCCAACGTGCAACGCCGCTGAACCCTGGCACCCCGCCGCCATCAGAGCAGGAGGCCTTTTCTGGAGACCCCATGCCTGCCTATCACCCTCTCATCCTCGCCGGTGTCGAACTCTGGCTGCTCGCGGAAAAGGCCATCTACTGGCCGGCGCGCCAGGCGCTGCTGGTGGCGGACATCCATTTCGGCAAGGCCGCGGCGTTTCGGGCACTGGGTCAGCCGGTACCCCACGGCACCACAGCGGGCAATATCGCGCGACTGGACAGCCTGCTGGCGCGCTACGACTGCCGCGAGATCATCTTTCTCGGTGACTTCCTGCACGCGCCGGAATCCCGCGCGCCCCTGACCATGGACACCCTGGAGCGCTGGCGGGAACACCAGGCCCACCTGCGGCTGCTGTTGATCCGCGGCAACCACGACCGCCGCGCGGGGGATCCACCGGCCGCCCTGGGTATCGACGTGGTAGCTGAGCCGCTGGAACTGGACGGCCTGTCGCTGCAGCACGAACCCGATCCCCATCCGCGACTGCCGGTGCTGGCCGGACACATCCATCCGGCGTTTCGCCTGCACGGCCGCGGGCGTCAGGCGCTACGCCTGCCCTGCTTCTGCCTGGAAAACGATGAAGTGTTGATCCTGCCGGCCTTCGGGGACTTCACCGGCGGGCACCTGCTGGCGCCCGATCCGGCGCGACGGATCTTCGTGGTAGGGGATGGCGGTATCTGGCCCCTGCGCTAGGTTCTGTACGAAAAGTGCCTACGCTCGGTGATGCTTCGTTGAAAAAGGCCTGGATCGCCAGCCCGGTCGGAATGCTCATTTACCGCTCGTGAACTCGAGCGCGAGTCCGATCCGCTTCCTCAGCCTATTTCGCCTCGCCTGACCTTCGCTCGTCGACTTTTCGTACAGAACCTAGAACCAGATACCCCGGAGATCAGCCCTCTTCGGTGATCCCGGTGATGGTGATGCCGTGCCGCTCCAACAGGGCTACGGTAGGTTCGTCGTAATCCCGCGGGACCTCGCTGTCATCGTACTCTTCCAGGGCATCGTCGCGGACGATCTGGGCGACCCGCTCCATGTCCGGCTTCTGCTCGGCTTCGGTGGTGACCACCGAGGTGTTGCCGTCAACGTTGCTGTAAGCAATTTTCCACTTCGACATCTCAGGACTCCTCACACGGGAACAAGGCTATCGAGAGATTAGAGGGCCAGACGCCCAGTAATTCGCCCTAACGCGGACGAAAGACGATATCCAGCAATCCGGCCAGGGCACCATCGGCGCAATCGGCCACGGCCAGCGCCTCGCGGGCCTGCTTGAGGTGACTCTGCAACTGGCGTTGAGCATGGTCACGGCCGAGCAGGCTGACCAGAGTGGACTTGTCGCCATCCTTGCCGGCGTCCTTGCCCAGGCCCTTGCCGTCGTCGAGATCGTCGAGCAACTGGAAGGCCAGGCCCAGCTGGCAGGCAAAGACGTGGAAGGCTTCGCGCTGCGTGGCGCTGGTGACCAGGGTGGCACCGGCCATGCCCATGGCCGCGGAGAACAGCGCCCCGGTCTTGAGCTGGTTGGTGAGGGCGATGGCTTCGGCCGGACGCGTCTGGCGACCGTCGTGCAGGTCATGGTACTGGCCGCAGACCAGCCCGGCCGTACCGACCGCATCGGCCAGCTGGCAGACCATCTGGGTCCGGGTTTCCGCCGGCACCCCGGCGAGGCCGGCGACCAGCCGCAGGGCATGACTGAGCAGGGCCACCGCCGCCAGCATGGCGACGTCTTCGCCGAACTCGACATGCAGGGTCGGACGGCCACGGCGCAGGCGCGCATCGTCCATGCAGGGCATGTCGTCGAGGAACAGGGAGGCCGCGTGCACCATTTCCACCGCGCAGCCCAGATCGAGCACGGCTTCGTCGGACTGACCCAGGTCCTCGGCGGCCAGGACCATCAGCAACGGACGCAGTCGCTTGCCCGGGGCCATGACCCCACTGCGGATGGCGGCGGCGACCGGATCGGTCCCGGCCGGCAATAGCTCTGCCAGACGCTCGTCGATACGGGTACGCTGCCATTGCAGCGAAGCGGCAAAATTGTCTGTCGCGTTCGGCACTAATACGGTCGCCATGAGTCGAGATACTCCATATGTGGAACCGACGAACGGTCGCACCTCGGTGGATTAGGTCTTCGCAAAGCGAACCCGTCGTCCCCTACCAGACCACAACGACCGACGAAAGGTCATTCAGGGCGGACTCTAGAAGACATGGTGGATTGGGAACTGGCAAGCCGCAAGAACGATCATCTGGACATCGTGCTGGATCCCCACAAGGCCCGCAGCGCCGTCACCACGGGCTTCGACGCCTATCGCTTCACGCACTGCGCCCTGCCCGAACTGAATCTGGACGAGATCGACCTGGGTACTCGGCTGTTCGATCGCCCCCTGGCCGCGCCCCTGCTGATCAGCTCCATGACCGGCGGGCCAGAGCGGGCCGCGCTGATCAATCGCCATCTCGCCGAAGCGGCCCAGACCCTGGGTATCGCCCTGGCGGTCGGCTCCCAGCGGATCGCCCTGCAGCAGGGTGGCGACCAGGGCCTGACCGGCGAATTGCGGCGCCTGGCGCCGGACGTACCCCTGCTGGCCAACTTCGGTGCCGCCCAGTTGGTGGCCGGTTATGGCCTCGACGAGGCACGCCGCGCTGTGGAGATGATCGAGGCAGACGCCCTGATCGTGCATCTCAATCCCTTGCAGGAAGCCGTGCAGGCCGGTGGCGATCGGACCTGGCATGGCATCCTCGGCGCGCTGGAAAACCTGGTTACACATCTGGCCGTGCCGGTCGTCGTCAAGGAAGTCGGGGCCGGCCTTTCGGGCCGGGTCGCCCGGCAATTGCTGGAAGCAGGCGTGGCGGTGCTGGATGTCGCCGGGGCCGGTGGCACCAGCTGGGCCGCGGTCGAAGCCGAACGCGCCCGTGACGAGCAGCAGCGTGCCATCGCCCGCGCCTTCGCCGACTGGGGCATTCCCACCGCCGAGAGCCTGCGCCAGGTGCGCGCGGCCTGCCCGCAGGCGACGGTGATCGCCTCGGGCGGCATCCGCGACGGCATTGACGCCGCCAAGGCCATCCGCCTCGGCGCGGATCTGGCCGGCCAGGCCGCCGCGGCCCTGCCCGGCGCCACGGAATCCACCGAGGCGGTGATCGCGCATTTCCAGGTGGTGATCGAACAGCTGCGCATCGCCTGCTTCTGCACCGGCTCGGCCGATCTGGCCAGCTTGCGCCAGGCCGAGTTGCTGGACGCCACGCCGCTGCGGTGCCCATAGTGGCCGACACTCGACCGGACGCCGCCATGCATGTCGCCCTGATCTCGCCGCCGCTGCCGAGCCATTTGTCCACCCATCTGGTGCTGGGCGAGGCGCTGGTCGCCCTCGGCCACCGGGTCACCCTGTTGCACCAGGAGGAGGTGGGCGATCGGACGCTCCCAGCGGGTATCCAGTTTCAGGCCATAGGCGCGACCAGCCATCCACGTGGCAGCCTGGGCCCCTTGCTCGCCCGTACCGCCAGCAGCAAGCCCTGGTCGGTGTTCGGTGTGATCGCCGACATGGCACGCAATACCGAATTGTTCTGCCGCGAAGGCCCGACCGTCCTGCGCGACCTGGGTGTCGACTGCCTTATCGCCGACCAGATGGAGCCGGCCGGTGGCCTGCTCGGCGACCACCTGGGCCTGCCCTATGCCTCGCTGGCCTGCGCCGTGCCGATGAATCGCGAGCCCCATCTGCCGCTGCCCACCCTGCCCTTCGCCTATCCCGGCACCGAGCGGGAGCGGCAGATCGTCCAGGGCGCCACCCAGGTGTTCGACCTGATGATGCGTAGCCAGGGCGAGGTCATCCAGCGCCAGGCTCAGGCCTTCGGCCTTGGCGACCGGCGCACCCTCGACGACTGCTTCTCACCGTATCTGCAGTTGAGCCAATGCCTGCCGGGCTTCGACTTTCCGCGCCGCGCACCACCACCGCACTTCCACGAAGTCGGGCCGCTGCGCTCGCCGGCGGTGCGTGAGCAACGGCTGGAACTGGAGATCGATCCGCGCCGACCCTTCGTCTTCGCCTCCTTCGGCACCCTGCAGGGTGGCCGGCTACCGCTGTTCCGCCGCATCGCCCAGGCCAGTCGCCAACTCGGCGTCCAGGTGCTGATCGCTCACTGCGGGCGGCTGGACCCCAGCGCCGAGCGGCGTCTGCTGGACGATGGCGCCACCTGGGTGACCGACTTCGCGCCCCAGGAAGCGGCCATCGCCCGCGCCGATGCGGTCATCACCCATGGCGGCTTCAATACCGTGCTGGACGCCCTGGCGGCCGGCAAACCCATGCTTGCCCTGCCCATGGTCTTCGACCAGCCCGGCATCGCCCGGCGGTTGGAGCGGGTCGGCGCCGGCATCTGCCTGGCGCCGCGCCTGGCCAGCAAGGCACGCCTTACCCAGGCCCTTGGCGCCGTGCTGGCCGATCCCGGCTATCGCCAGGCAGCCGAACGCTTCGTGCCCATTACCCAGGCGGCCGGCGGTATCTCGGCTGCCGCCCGCCTGGTGGATGGCCTGGCCCGAAGAGGGCTCGACCGTGCGTCCTGATCTGTTGATCGTCGGCGGCGGCCTGGCCGGTGGCCTGCTCGCCCTGCACCTGGCGGAGACGCGGCCAGAACTGGATTGGCGCCTGGTGGAAGCCAGCCCACGCCTGGGCGGCAACCATACCTGGTCCTTCCACGAACCGGATCTCACGGTGCCGCAGCATGCCTGGATCGAGCCCCTGGTCGCCCATCGCTGGCCGGGCTACGAGGTGCGCTTCCCCAAGCGGCAGCGACAGCTCGGCAGCGGCTACGCCAGCATCAGCGCCGAACGTTTCCATGAGGTGCTGAGCGCGCGCCTGCCGGCCGAGCGCCTGCTGCTGGGCCGTGAGGTGCTGCGCCTGCAGGACGATGGCGTGGTGTTCGCCGATGGCTACACCCTGGCCGCCGGCGCGGTGATCGACGCCCGCGGCCCACGCTCCGATCCGGCGCTCTGGCTGGGCTATCAGAAATTCCTCGGCCAGGAGGTCCGCCTCACCCGCCCCCATGGCCTGGCCGAACCCATCGTGATGGACGCCACCGTCGATCAGCTGGACGGTTATCGCTTCGTCTACAGCCTGCCGCTGGCCCCCGACCGGCTGCTGATCGAAGACACCTACTACGCCGACGGCGAAAGTCTGCCGGTCGAACGCCTGCGCCAGCATTTGGCCGACTACGCCCGCCAACAGGACTGGCAGATCGCCGAGGTGCTACGCGAGGAACAGGGCGTGCTGCCCATCACCCTGGGCGGCGATCTCGACCGCTACTGGGACAACGTCGCCGCCGGGGCGCCCATCGGCCTGGCCGCGGGCCTGTTCCACCCCACCACCGGTTACTCGCTGCCGGAGGCGGTGCGTCTGGCGGAGCACCTGGCCGCCCAGCCCTTCACCTCCAGTGCCGTGCTGCGCGACACCCTGCGGCACTACGCCCAGGCACGCTGGCGGCAGCAAGGGTTCTTCCGCCTACTCAATCGCATGCTCTTTCTCGCTGGCCGCCCCGAACACCGGGTACGCGTCATGCAAAGGTTCTACGGCCTCGGCGAACCACTGATCCAGCGGTTCTACGCCGGCCGCCTCACCGCCTTCGATCGCCTGCGCATTCTCTCCGGCAAACCGCCGGTACCGCTGAAACCGGCCCTGGATGCCGCGTTGGCGCGTCCCCCTCAGTTCAAGGAAGCACCATGACCCAAGGTAACGGGCCCAAGCGGGCCATCGTCATCGGCGCCGGCTTTGGCGGTATCGCCCTGGCGATCCGCCTGCAGTCGGCCGGCATCGCCACCACCCTCATCGAGGGTCGCGACAAGCCCGGCGGTCGTGCCTATGTCTATGAAGACGCCGGCTTCACCTTCGATGCCGGCCCCACCGTCATCACCGATCCGTCGGCGCTGGAAGAGCTGTTCGCCCTGAGCGGCCGGCGGATGAGCGACTATGTGGAGCTCCTCCCGGTCAGCCCTTTCTACCAACTGTGTTGGGAAGACGGCACCCGCTTCGACTACGTCAACGACCAGGCCCGTCTGGACGAGCAGATCCGTGCCCTGGAACCGGACGACGTGGCTGGCTACCAGCGCTTTCTGGCCTATTCCCAAGCGGTGTTCGAAGAGGGCTACCTCCGTCTCGGCGCCAAGCCCTTCCTCAAGGTCGGCGACATGCTCGCCGCTGGCCCCAAGCTGGCCCAGCTCACCGCCTGGCGCAGCGTCTACACCCAGGTGTCGCGCTTCGTGAAGAGCGAGAAGCTGCGCCAGGCGCTGTCCTTTCACACCCTGCTGGTGGGCGGCAATCCCTTCGCCACCTCCTCGATCTATGCTCTGATCCATGCACTGGAGCGCAAGTGGGGCGTCTGGTTCGCCAAGGGCGGTACCCATCAGTTGGTCCTGGGTCTGCTGAAACTCTTTAGCGACCTCGGTGGCGAGCTGCGGCTGAATGCGCCGGTGGAACGCATCCTCACCGAAGGCAATCGCGCCACTGGCGTCTGCCTGGCCGATGGCAGCCAGATCCCGGCCGACCTAGTGGCCTCCAACGCCGACGTGGTGCACACCTATCGCAAGCTGCTCGGTCACCACACCCATGGCGTGGTCGAGAGCAACCGCCTCAAGCGCAAGAGACACAGCATGTCGCTGTTCGTCATCCACTTCGGCCTGAGCCAGCCGCCGGTGGGTCTCGAACACCACATGGTCTGTTTCGGCCAGCGTTATCGCGGTCTGATCGACGAATTGTTCAAGGGCCCGGGCGTCCCGGACGATTTCTCGCTCTACCTGCATTCGCCCTGCGTCACCGACCCCTCGCTGGCGCCACCCGGCCAGAGCGCCCACTACGTGCTGGCGCCGGTGCCTCACCTGGGCAATGCCGACGTCGACTGGAGCGTGGAAGGCCCACGCCTACGCGACAAGATCCTCGCCTATCTGGAAGAGCGCTACATGCCGGGCCTGCGAGCCAATCTGGTCACTTCGCGCATCTTCACTCCAGCCGACTTCCGTCAGGAGCTCAATGCCCACGTCGGCTCGGCCTTCTCCCTGGAGCCCATCCTCACCCAGAGCGCCTGGTTCCGCCCGCACAATCGCGATAAGGTCATTCCCAACCTCTACCTGGTCGGCGCGGGCACCCATCCCGGCGCCGGCGTTCCGGGCGTGGTGGGTTCGGCCAAGGCCACCGCCAGCGTCATCCTCGAGGAGCACGGTTAGCCATGACTGCCACCCATGACGTCGTCGACCACGCCGAGCAGAGCATCGCCGTCGGCTCCAAGAGCTTTGCCGCGGCCGCCAAGCTGTTCGCACCCGAGACCCGCGAGAGCGCCGTGCTGCTCTATGCCTGGTGCCGCCATTGCGACGATGTCATCGACGGCCAGGAGCTGGGCCACGGCCAGGTCGAGGGCGACCGCCGTGGCGGTCGGGAACGCCTGGCCGAGCTGGAACGGCTGACCCGCGCCGCCTATGGCGATGAGCTCCTGCAGGATCCGGCCTTCGCCGCCTTCCAGCGAGTCGTCAAGCGCCATGGCATCCCCCTGGCCCTGCCGCTGGACCACCTGGCCGGTTTTCGCATGGACGTCGAGGAGCGCGTCTATGTGGAGCTGGAAGACACCCTGGAGTACTGCTACCACGTCGCCGGCGTGGTCGGAGTGATGATGGCACGCATCATGGGCGCCGAAGACGAGGAGACCCTGGATCGCGCCTGTGACCTGGGCATGGCCTTCCAGCTCACCAACATCGCCCGCGACATCGTCGAGGACGCCCGCATCGGCCGCATCTACCTGCCACGGTTGTGGCTCGACGAGCTCGGCGTACCGGCCGAAGAGCTGGCCGACCCCCGCCATCGCGCAGCGGTCGCCCAATTGGCCGAGCGGCTGGTGCGCCTGGCCGAGCCCTACTACGATTCGGCGCGCCAGGGCCTCGCCGCCCTGCCCCTGCGCTCGGCCTGGGCCATCGCCACCGCCCGTGGCGTCTATCGCGAGATCGGCGTGCAGGTGCTGCACCTGGGCGCCCATGCCTGGGACCAACGCGTCAGCACCAGCACCGCCGACAAGCTGCGCCTGGTCTGCCGCGGCGCCGCGCGCGCCATGCTCTCCCGGCACCAGCGCGACGAGCCGCGCCCGGCCATGCTCTGGACCCGACCGCGCCGCTGACGCCAGCGATTACGCTTCGGTCACATTTGCGTGCATCTCAGGGATGCCCAACAGCAAACTTTTATGCGATAAACGGGTCGGATTAAAGCGACCCCTCGCGGGCCGCGGATGGATGGATGCCTGAGCCAGAGCGCTGCATCCGGTAGTCAGCCTACGAGTATGGGATTTGCACATGCACAAGACGGAAACGGCTGTTTCACACGATCGCTTCGCTGCCTCCTCGTCACTACTTGCCCTTGGCCTTTCCGCTAACGCGCAGTCCGGTTACAAGCCAGAATTCTTCAACGCCACCCAGTGGCGTACCCTGGTCGCCCTGTGCGCTCATCTGCAGGCCGACAGCCAGCAGGCCGATGCCCGCCTGCCCGAATTCATCGATCGCCACATGTTGACCCCCTACGCCCATGGCGACCGCTCCAACATCGTCGATCCCTTCGACGAACAGGCGCAGGTCCAGCAGGGCGCCAATCTGCGCGACCTGCTGCGTGACGGTCTGGCCGTGGTGGATAGCTATTGCACCGAGCGGCTGGGTGCTGGTTTCGCCGAGCTGGCGGCTGGCGAGCAGGCCCAGGTGGTCACCGCCGCCGAAGCGGGGACCCTCAATCCGCCGGCCAAGGAATTCATCGATCTGCTGCGCAACGAGAGCGAGCGCAGCCAGTACGCCCATTCGCTGTTCGCCGCTTACGACGACACCCCAGCCGTCGCCTGACCCCGGTTAGCGCCTCCCAGGAGGCGCTTCCGCTCCCGCCTAGTCCACGCCTTCCTGCACCTGATCCCGGGCCTTGCGCTCACGCGAGGAATCCAGGGCGCCGCCGTGTATCTCACGCAACTGCTGTTTGAGCTGCTGGGTGGTTGGCGCCAACAGGAAGCCGAAGGACACGCAGCCGTCCTTGCCGTCCACCGCATGGTGCATGCGGTGCGCCTGATAGAGCCGCTTCAGATAGCCAGTGCGCGGCACGTAGCGGAACGGCCAACGCTGGTGCACCAGCCCATCGTGGGCGATGAAATACAGCAGTCCGTAGAGGGTCATGCCGGCCCCTATCCACTGCAGGCGCCAGTAACCGGCATTGCCCAGGGCGATCAGCAGGATGGCGAGGCCGGCGAAAACAACCGCATAGAGATCGTTCTTTTCGAACCAGCCCGTGCGTGGGCGGTGGTGGGATTCATGCCAGCCCCACCCCCAGCCGTGCATGATGTACTTGTGCGACCACCAGGCGAAGGCTTCCATGCCAGCCACCGTGGCCAGCACGATTCCCGCATTGATCAGTAGCTCCAACGTTACCTCCGCACCCACCTGCTCAGGACGTCGCGACCGGCTCGGCCAGCGAGCCGGCGGTCTCGCCCAGCAGGGGCGAATCCACTGGTAGATAGACCTGCAGGATACCCGGACGCACCTCGAATCTCACCCGGTCGCGCTTGACCGGTTCGCCATCGAGGTTCATGTCCAGACCTTCGGCGGCTTCCAGCTCCACCCAGGGCAGGCGTGCGCGGATAAACATCTCTTCGGTGCTGAAGCCCTTGCTGAGGAATTCGCCGAGGGTACCGAGCACGTCCTGGGACGCTGGCAGGATGCCTACGTCGAGCAGGCCATCGTTGACCACGGCGGTGGGACAGAGCACATGGCCACCGCCCGCCTGACGACCATTGCCGATGCCCAGGGCGAGGAATTCACCCTCCCACTCGAAACCCGGCCCGCGGAAATGGCCGTGGGCCGAATGCACCTCGGCGAAGCGGGTCAGGCCGGTGAGCAGATAGGCCGCCCCGCCCAGCAGGCGCTTGAGTTCACCCGGGGTGTTGGCGGTGACCTGGGAGCCGAAGCCACCGGTGGCCATGTTGAGGAACAGTTGACCATCCGCCGCGACCAGGTCGATGGCGCTGGTCGGGCCGTCCAGCAGCGCCAGGGCCGCCGCGGGTTCTACCGGCACCCCCGCTGCGCGGGCGAAGTCGTTGGCGGTGCCCAGCGGCAGCAGACCGAGGCGCGCCTGGCTGTGGTTCTGGGCCATGGCTTCGGCCACGGCGCGCAGGGTGCCGTCGCCACCGGCCGCGACCAGGATGCCATAGCCCTCTCGGGTCGCCTGCTCGACGAAGCGCGCCGCATCGTCTTCTTCCCAGGTTACCCGCACATCGATGCGATGACCGGCGGCACGCCGTTCGAGAATGGCCTCTCGAACGTCCTCATTACCGGTTTCCTTGCCATTGAGAATGACCAGGGCTGCGTCAGCCAGGGTGCCTGTCGTCGTCATGTCTGTCGTCCAAGGTTGGCGCTGTGCGGCGAGATGCCGCGTCAGGTACCGGGCAGAGCCCGGCGTGCGATTCTGGAGACTAGGACTGTGGCCCAACGGCCACGTTCAGTCCTGACGATCGGTTGGCTAGGCCTTGAGCAATTCCGCGAGGGGAATGAAGCGCACCAAGTCACCGACGGCGAAGGTGCGGTCCTCGCGGATCTCCACCAGACCATGGGCCCAGGCCGCGGTTTGCAGCACATTGGAGCCCTGGTTGCGATGGGGCACCGCCCGGCCATTCTCCAGGCGCGCGCGCTGGTATTCACGGCGCGCCCCGGCTCGCGGCCAGTCGAAACCCGCCGGTACCTCGACGCTCAGCGGCGCCACGTCGATCTTGCCGGCCCGGCGCAGCAGATAGGGCCGCGCCAGCAGGCCGAAGGTCACCAGGGTCGAGGCGGGATTGCCCGGCAGGCCGATCAGCGGGATACCGCGGAAACGCCCACAGGTCAGCGGCTTGCCCGGCTTGAGCGCCAGCTTCCACAGGGTCAGCTCGCCCTCTTCGCGCAGTGCCTGGCCCAGATAGTCGGCCTCCCCCACCGAGACACCGCCGGTGGACAGGATCAGATCGGCCTGCAGCGCGCCGAGCCGCTGGCGGGTCTCGGCGAGGTCGTCCGGCAGGATGCCCTGGTCCGAAACCTCGCAGCCCAGCCGCCGCAGCCAGCTGATGAGCAGGGCACGATTGCTGTTGTAGATCTGCCCCGGTCCCAGGGGCTGCCCGGGCGCCACGAGTTCATCGCCGGTGGACAGGACCGCGACCTTGGGGCGGCGAAAGACGTCCAGCCGGGCACGCCCGAGGGAGGCCGCGACGCCCAGTTCGACCGGGCCCAGGGCCGTGCCGGCTGACAGGACCTCGTCCCCCACCTTGACCTCGTTGCCGCGGCGGCGGATGTTGCGCCCCGCTCGCAGTTGCTCGACGAAACGGACCCGACCGTCGTCCAGCACCTCGGTGTTCTCCTGCATTTCCACGCAGTCGGCACCCGCCGGCACCGGCGCGCCGGTAAAGATGCGCGCACAGGTGCCTGGCTCCAGCGGCGCCGGTGCCTGGCCGGCGAAGATACGCTGGGAAACCCGCAGCGGCTCGCCCTGCCAGTCATCCAGGCGCAAGGCATAGCCGTCCATGGCACTGTTGTCCCAGGGCGGCAGGTCCAGGTCGGCGATCAGCGGAGCGGCCAGGATGCGCCCGTCGGCGTCTTCCAGGGCGACGCGCTCCTGGGGCAAGGGACCGTCTTCGGCGGCCATGGCCAGCAACCGCGCCAGGGCCTCTTCCAGCGATAGCAGGCTCATCCGCGCGGCCCGCAGGGTTCGGCCTGCTTCAGATGCGGCACGAAATTGCAGGGGCGATGACGGTTGTCCAGCTGCTCGGCGAGGATGCCGTCCCAGGCGGTGCGGCAGGCATTGGTCGAACCGGGCAGGCAGCAGACCAGGGTGCCGTTGGCCAGACCGGCCAGGGCACGGGACTGCACGGTGGAGGTGCCGATGTCGGCCACGGAGATCTGGCGGAACAGCTCGCCGAAGCCGTCCACCTGCTTGTCTAGCAGGCAGGCCACGGCTTCCGGGGTGCTGTCGCGACCGGTGAAGCCGGTGCCACCGGTGATGAGCACCACCTGCACCTGGTCTTCGGCGATCCAGTGGGCGACCTGGGCGCGGATCCGGTAGAGGTCATCCTTGAGCAGCACGCGGTCGGCGAGGAAGTGGCCGGCGGCCTGCAGGCGGTCGACGAACAGCTGACCCGAGGTATCGGTCTCGAAGGTGCGGGTGTCACTGACCGTGAGGACGGCAACGTTCAGCGGTACGAAAACCGCCTCGGCTTTATGGCTCATCTGCTTGGGTTTCCGAAGAGTGCGAAAGAAAGGGTGCAGCGGAAGACCGCTGGACGGGCAGCGGGTTTCCCGTGGGTGAGGTGACCAGGGGTGGCCAGGAGGCGAGCGCTCCGGCAGGGAGGCTCGCTGTCGGCCACCAGGGTCAGGGAAGACATCCGCGCGGGCTGCATAGCGACAGCCTAGAGGAAAAGCCGACGCCCCTTCAACCCGCAGGGGCGCGACCGGCCATGGCTAGCGCTGGCGCTGTTCGCCCTCGGCATGGCTGTCCCACTTGATGGGTCGCGGATCGGCGATGTCGTTGGCGTCCTGGCTGAAGCGACCATATTGCGGCGCGATATCCGGGTCCTCTTCCCAGGTCGCCTGCTGGGTGAAGGTGCCGGCCTTGCGATCGAAGGTGAGGAAGTGCCGGGCCGTCTTGCCACCCCAGTCCGCAGACGGCAGCGAGATGAAATCCACCTGGTACTTATCGTCGGTCAGTTGGCCATGCACCACGTAGACGCCATAGTGCTCCTCGCCCGGCGAGATGATCTTGTAGACGCCATTGCTGTAGTAATAGAGGGTGGCGTCGGGATAGGGCTTCTTCTCGTAGAGCTTTTCGTAGAACAGCTTCTGCCGGATGGTCGGCTTGCCGAAGGTGACCTTGATCGAGGGCGGTTCGCCACCGCCTGCGCCAAAGGCGGGCAAGGCCGCCAGGGCCAGGGCGGAAAGCAGCATCGTCTTCATCGTTTCCAAACTCCTTCTGGGCAGGGACTCCCCTCCACCAGGCGGAGGGGGTCAAAGGTGTCTAGTACGCCCCTTTGCAGGACACGCCCGAGTCTAGTCCAGGGCGCCTACCCGAACAAATCCCGCCAGAGCCGGCAGCCAGGGCGGAAACCGGGCTAGGATGGGCGCCCGCTTCCCACGTCCTGACACCTGAGGTCTTCTGCATGTCTCTCCTGCCCGCTTCCATCCTGATCCTTGCCGGCGGGCGCGGCCAACGCATGGGCGGGCGCGACAAGGGCCTGGTGGAATGGCAGGGCCAGCCACTGGTGGCCCAGGTGCAGGCGGCGGTGCGAACACTGACCGATGACCTGGTGATCTCCTGCAACCGCAACGCGCTGCGCTATGCCCAATGGGCCGACCAGCTGGTGGCCGATGACCAGCCGGACTTTCCCGGCCCCCTGGCCGGCATCCTCGCCGGCCTCGCCGTGGCGCGGCATGACTGGGTGCTGCTGCTGCCCTGCGATGCGCCCCGTATCGATACCGCCCTCGCCCGGCAACTGCTGACCGCGGCCCAGGCGAGCGACGGCCCGGTGATGGCGCGCCAGGGTGGCTACTGGCAACCGCTGTTCAGCGCCCTGCCCCGGCGCCTGCTGCCGGCGCTGCGCCAGGCCTGGGCAGGCGGCGAGCGCAGTCCGCGAGGCGCCCTGCTGCCGCTGGGCCTGACCGCGGTGGATTTCGCCGAAGACGATATCCGCCTGGCCAACTTCAACGATCCCACAGCCCTGGAAAGCGCGATCCGACCCTAGGTTCTGTACGAAAAGTCGACGAGCGAAGGTCAGGCGAGGCGAAAAAGGCTGAGGAAGCGGAGTTTACGAGCGGTAAATGAGCATTCCGAAGCCTTTTTCAACGAAGCATCACCGAGCGCAGGCACTTTTCGTACAGAACCTAGCGACCCATCGAGCCAGAGGGTGTGACTCACCGGTTCCCGGACGAACTTGACCCCGCGCCAGCGGTCCTAAGGCCGCTTGGTTGCCAAGAAAGGAGACCGTCACATGAACAAGCACCTGTTCCCCGCCGTCCTGTTGGTCGTCGCCAGCGCCCTGCTCGCCGGCTGCTCCACGCCCAGCGTCATCACCCTCAACGATGGCCGCGAGATCCAGGCCACCGACACGCCGAAGTACGATGACGACTCTGGCTTCTATACCTTCAAGCAGCTCGACGGCAAGCCGACCCGCATCAACAAGGATCAGGTTCGCACCATCAAGGAGCTCTGATTACTGCCCGGCGCGATTTTTTTACCTAACCCCTTGTGCTTGCATGAGTTTTAGGTAGAATGCGCGCCATCCATTACGGAGCGTAGCGCAGCTTGGTAGCGCGTCTCGTTCGGGACGAGAAGGTCGCTGGTTCGAATCCAGTCGCTCCGACCAATCTGATCCGCCAGGATCACCCCAAGGCCCGCCTAGTGCGGGCTTTGTTGTTTCTGGGGTTTGGTTATTTGCTTTACCTGCGGTGGCGGCCGACGAATGAACAGGCCGAGCAGCGAATCCCCTCAGGCTGAATTGCCAGCGGGCCGAGGCCCAGGCACTGATCGAACAGCAAGGCCAGCCGCGCAATGCCTGGCGCTATCTGGGCCAACGACGAGCCGCCCCGTTACATGAGCCCCAGGAGGCTCAGTCCCGTTTTGCCACGTCCTTTCACACGTGCGCTGCGTGCTCGGCCGACTCTTCTTCCTTGTCTGCAAGCCCCACCGTCCAGTGCCCGCCGTTCTCTTGGATCAGGCGCAGCAGGTCGTAGGTTCTGATCATGTCGAGAAGACCAGAATGACCGTAAGCGTTTGGTGAGAATGCGGGATCGGTACGCTTGAGGTACTGCCCAAGGGCGCTCAGGGTAACCTTGCCTTCGCTGGTTCCACCTGCAAGCAGAGAGACGGCGTCCACCACAAATCTTGGTCGCCGTTTGACGACTGGCTTAGTGGGTTCGGGCTTAGTGATTTCCTGCTTGGAATTTGTTTCGGCTTTGGCCGCTGGCTTGTCGGCATGCTCCGAAGCAGGCTCCTTTAGGTGCTCCTCGCGGCGCCACTCAAAGAACTGGTCGCTGGCATTACGTAGTGCGTCTGGAGTCTTGGGTTCACCGACTATGCAGACGGTAGCGCCGCGCTCTCTGAGCTTGCGGCACAGGTAGGCAAAATCGGAGTCGCTGGTCACCAGGCAGAACGTATCCGCACGGTGATCAAAGAGCGCCTCCATTGCATCGAGAGCCAAGGCGATATCAGAGGTATTCTTACCCGCTGCATATTGGTACTGCAGGCATGGCGTAAAGGCCAATCGGACCAGGGCCTCCTGCCACTTATTGGCCAAGGTGCCGTGATTACCATACCCCCTTCTCAGAACGACACGTCCGAACTGCGCCACAACGCGCAACGCGTGCTCCAGAATCTCGGGCGATACGTTGTCGCAATCTACGAGTACCGCTACACGCGTTTCTCCAGCCGGAGTGAAAGCTCCCATCCCTGCTCCTATCGAGTGATCCACTGCTTGAAAGGCTTTATTCAAGCCAGTCCCATAAACCAACGATGCGCGGGGTGACGTGAGCAAGTCAACGAAACGCAGCTTGATCAGCAGCGCCAACCATATCGACACGGCCAACCCAAGCGGCAGCATTGCCGCAGCTGACCTCTCGCCAGTCACTATGGGCCCACGCATCCAAGCGCAGTACAGTTGATCGCGACGGAGAGTTGGCAGGCATGCTCGAAGCGCATCAGCCCGCTCCTCCTGGCCGGCGAAAGGCCTCAGGTAATCGCCCACGCCACGCCGACAAGCTGATCCCGGTCTCAGCCTACTAGGGGCCGCGCAGCACGGGGCTGCACCCGGCGCGCGCCGTTGTCCCCCCGCCACACCTGCGGGCTAAATGTGTGGGTTTTTCTGCACCCCTGTATCCGACCTCAAGCCGCGCCAGTAACGGCCGACAAGCTCAACAACGCCTATCAAAAAACCCTGCAAATCCCTGCACTAGCGGGGGTACACGTTCCGCTGACCCTACTGCCAGAATTCAAGGACGAAAAATGCTGATCCATCTTCAAGATTTCGCAAAAAGAGCTATCAAAGGAGAGTCGGACGCTTACCTATTTTCTCTATGGATAGCCTATAAAAATCTTAAACGTCCAGGAAGACTGAGCGATCGGATCAAGGAAAAACTTTCCGATAGAAAAGAAAAAATATTAGATATAGACATCAAAAAGCACAGAATCAATTACTTCAATATCCTAAACAAATTAAAGCCGACACAGATAGTAGAGGCGTCCAAACCACCCAGACTTGGAAGATTAAGGGCAAGAAACTTCCGCGGCTTCGGATGCCTTAGCGATGAAGACAAAGGAACTCAAATAATATTTAATGAGTTTAATAATATATTTTATGCACCTAACGGCGGAGGAAAAACGTCCCTATGCGAGGCAATTGAATTCCAAGTAACAGGATCAATAAAAGAATCTATAAGACGGAAGGAAAAAATCGCTGACTATATTCGCCGAGGTGAGGGTCGCCCCACGCTGTCTTTGCATGACATACATGGCGAAAATTTCCCAAAAACCGTTGCACTAAGCAGCTGCTTTATAGATAGAAATAGACTGCAAGAGTTCTCCTTGCTCGGTAGTAAAGATACAAAGTTCGAACAGGGAGATGTTTTAGCTCTCTTGCTTGGACTAGAAGACCTAGACGAACTAATTAGAAGATTTGTTCAACCAGTAAATTTTAATTTAAGCAGCCTACGCCTCCAAAGCCATCAGGACCGCCTTACAAATTTAGATCAAACAATCAGACTTCATAGCGAAGGAAAGCGATCAGCTCAAGAAGAAATATTAACTAAAAAATCATATATTGCGGAACTACTAGATTTAACCGCTTACACTTCTGGCGGCATTCATCTCAGAAGAAACTATTTCAACGCATTATTAAAACATAGAGAAAAGAAGCTATTAGAAGCAGTCGCAGAATCGAAAATTCATATCATGCGAAAGGTAGGAATAGCTGCGCTTTTCAGAAAGATCCGCCACACCTTAGAACAATACCAAAAAGCAAAAGCAACACTGATAGACAACGCCTCTAGCGTACACTATGAAGCGATCTACAATGCCATAGAGAGATTTGGGAAAGCCGCACAGGAAAAATCAGAGTGCCCGGCATGCTTAACCTCACTTGATAAGACGACTACCAACCCATTCGAAACAGCATCTGCAGAACTGCAGAAATTGCAGTTGATTTCTTCGACCAACACTCGAATTAGAACTTTAGAAAAGAACCTGGCATCTTATATAATTCTACTTAGACCCGCAGTTCAGCAGATAGAACAAAACAAGAAAGAAGGTGTTGATCTAGAGGCATACACCGGCTACTTCCTAGTGAACACCTTTAAGGAATGCACTGCAAATGTCGAACATGACACTACAACTATTGCGCGCCTCCTCGAAGCTTTAGATATACTTTACTTAGAGCACAAAGAAGCGATTGATAGATATTGCGACGAATGTCTTCAACAATTCCAACGACGTGCCTTCGCTGCTGCCGGAAAGGCTGAAGCCCAGACGAGAATTGGTAATCTAAGGGACAAAATAGCGCTAGTTGACGCAGAGCTAAACGCTCTGAGGCAACTTTATCGCCGATTTAAGGCAGAAAACAATTCGCTATATGCAGAGATCAAAATCGTCCAGACCTATACCATAGCGCACAGAGAGAGATTTATTTCAATAGCTTCTTAAGCGAAGTACAAGGCCAATACAAAAAGCTTTACGCAGACCTTATAGAATATAAGGTGGAACTTGAATGCTCTAAACTTAGCGGCATTGAGAGGAAGGCTACCGCCTATTACCAAGCAATCAACGACCACAATGATGATTCAGAAAAGATAGAATCAATAGCTTTTGTCAAAACAGACAGCTCCTACATCATTGAACTTCTATGCAAAAACAAAAACACTTTAAATGCGTTCTCCTGCCTCAGCGAAGGGCATTTAAGGTCACTGGGCCTATCCTTACTATTAGCACTAGCAGAGAAACACCAGTACCCTTTCATCGTCTTTGATGATGTGGTAAACGCCATTGACTCTGAGCATAGAGCTAACATAATTGCCCTATTTTTTTCCGATCCCTATTTGAGCAGCACTCAAAAGATCATAACAACTCACGACCGTCTTTTCTGGGAAAGGTACTGCAACAGCAACCAGAAGTTACACGGCACCAGCCAACTCGCAAGCAGAGTTTTGAAACACACAAATAGAGGAATCGTTTTAGTTGAGTACAACGTAGGATTCGAAGATAAAATAGGCGCCGCCCTCGAAATCTCTGACATTCGACAAGCGCTAATTTACTGCCGAATCTGGCTAGAAACGATGACATTGCAATTCTGTACATCAAGAAAAATATCAGTTACAGCCGAGTTCTCTGATAGACAACATCATAGACAAGGTAATCTATTAGAAATTTCTTTAGAAAAAATCTACGAAATAGCATACGCAGAAGTCATCAGAGATCAGGAAAACATCAACCTATTAAAAAGAGATCTTATTTATTGGAAGGCGCAAAACCAAGAGCATCATGCATTCGAAGAAAATAGCTTCAACTTCGCCCATGCAAAAACTAGCTCCGAAATATCCAACATTGTTAGGGCACTTCACAAACTCGACCTTCAGCTAAATGCAAAGGACAGGCTAGAGGAGCTACGCAAAAGAAGAATTAAAGCCGCCCAAAAACATGCTGCAGCGAATAGAGAGGTCAGCAATCCAATGTTCTTGGAGAACGCCCATTATCTCATCGCCCAAGAAAAGCAAAGACTTTTAGAAGAGCACGAAAAAACTCTAACGCTATTAGAAAGTGACATCCTATACGCGGAGCAATTTCTTGACGGCCCCTAAGCTTTATCGAGATTGTGTTCCAAGTTCAGTCCAGCCCAGAAAATAGATCATAGCTGCATGCGGGAATTTGAGCGTCCGGTGGTTTCTCGACGGAATTTCCAAACTCGCCAATACAGCGTCGCGACTACGAATGCCTTCCAGATTTCTCAGAGCTTCCAAGCCGAGAGATAGACTCGCCGCTGCCTCCAATCGAATGGCATACCGAATGGGTATGTATGCCAACGTGTATGCCAGCACTTTCCTCACCCGCTTGAGTACAGCAAGGAAGCGGCATACAGCACTCAGTGTTGACGTAGTCGCTTGACAGGATCACCTGTAAAAGCCCGCCTAGTGTGGGCTTTGTCGTTTCTGCCGTTCAGCTTTAGCGCCCCCAAAGCAGCACTACCCTCCCCCTACCGCCGACTCAACGCCAGCTTCGCCGCGAACAGCAGAAAGACGACCCCCGTCACCCCATCCAGCCAGCGGATCACTGCGGCCTTGCGCAGGGTCTCGCCCAGGGTGCGGGTGGCGCCGATCAGGATCAGGGACCAGAGCAGGCTCAGCAGCACATGGATGGCGACCAGGCCGAAGGTCCAGGCGATCAGGGGTTGGCCCTGGGGGATGAACTGGGGCAGGAAGGACACATAGAAGATGCCGATCTTGGGATTGAGGACATTGCCGAGCAGGCCTCTGAGAAACCAGTTGGAGGCCGTACCGCCCTCGCCTGTCGTGGGTGCGAGGGCGGTACGGGGGCGCAGCAGCAGGTTGAGGCCAAGCCAGCAGAGATAGGCGGCGCCGCAATACTTGAGCAGCGTATAGGCCAGTTCCGAGACCGCCAGCAACGCGCCCAGGCCAAAGGCGACGGCGGCGCCCCAGAGCAGGCAGCCGGCATTGATCCCCAGGGCCGCGCGCCAGGCCTGGGCGCGGCCTTCGGCCGCGGCGGTGCGCAGGATCAGGGCGGTATCGAGGCCTGGGGTGAGGGTGAGCAGGGAGGCGGCCAGGGTGAAGGCCAGCAGGTTGTCGGCGAGGGGCATGGTGGGGCCTGTTGCGGCGAGTGGCTCGCAACGGTAGCACGCGCCAGGACAGCGATCAGCCTACCCCTGTATCGAAAGGCCGCCCGCAGGCGGCCATGACGAGGCTCAGCCGGCGGCGCGGAAGGCCGGTTCCTGGTCGGCAATGTAGCGGGCGGCGGCGCGGCGGGCTTCCAGTTCGAAGGCCTGAGGATGGCGATCGACGATGCGCTCCAGGGTGCCACGGGGAATGCCGTCGGCTTCGAAGTCGGTACGGCATTGCAGGGCGCCGGCGTGGCAGACGTTGCGCTCGACGGCCTCGATCAGGCCTCCGGCGCGCAGGCTCTTGACGATGTTGTGGGGCAGACGACGACTGCGGCGCAGGGCGGCCGTGGCCGTGGCCAGAACGTCGAGGATCTCGTTTTCCACCTGGTTGAAGGGACCGTTGCCAAGCTTGCCCTTCTGCAGCAGATAACGACGGGAGAGCAGATTGCCTTGGCGTTCGAGGGCCTCTCTGGCCGCCAGGTCGAGGCGACCGCGACTTTCCAGGCTGCGCTCCAGCGCGATGAGAAATTCCCAATCGGTGATCTGAGAAATCTGGGTGATGACTGCGTCCATGAAGCGCTCCTTGCCAGTCGGGAATAGATGGCACATTGATAGCGTTCGGCGTATTTGGTTCCCTGCCAAAGGGGCTTGCCGACGGACGTCATATCATTTGGCCAGTGCCGCCGTAGTCGTGCCGACGAACGTCTTCTTTTCAGGCACCAACGGTGGGATCACTGATGTGGGTCGAGGGCGATTGGGAGATCGGCAGGCAGGGGGCGCTAGCGGCGCGGCAGCAGGTTTTCGACCAGCTGGCTGAGGTCGGCGACACTCCAGGGCTTGGGCAGGAAGGCCGCGCGACGCGGCAGGATGGCAAGGTCCTGGTCGATGTAGCCGGAGATGATGATGAAGGGCACCGTGGGCCAACTGACGGCGGCCAGCTGGGCGAAGGCCAGGCCGTCCAGCATGCCTGGCACGTTGACGTCGGCGATGACCATTTTGGTATCGCTGCCGCGGGCGTCCATGTGCGCCAGGGCCTCGTCGCTGGAAGCCACCGCCACGACATCCAGTCCCTGTTCGGTCAGAATCTCGGTCAGCAGCTCGCGCTGCCCCGGATCGTCTTCCAGAACAAGAATTTGTCTTTGTATATCAAGGCTTCTCGGCTTCATGGCAGCTCAGACATCGGATGCCGGAGAGGTTCTCCGCAAACTTACCTAACGGTCACCTGAGAGAGGTGAGCGGTACACTGGCAAATGGCCGCCAAAGCCGCGCCGCGCCTGGCTTTCAGCCTGGCAAAGGAGGATGCCAGACGGCCTCGGACGGCGCACCGGTGAAGTTTTTTCGCCGCTTGGCTGTCTGAGGACCATACCGCCCCATTTTGCCTGCGCAAGGATTCCGCCCCCCGTGAGCCGACAGCACCCACCCCGCAAGGCGCGGGTCGATAATTCAGCGACGAGCGATGTTTCGCACGAGGGCAAGAACATCTTCTTCGCCGCGGTGGAAACGACGCGGATGCCGATGCTGATCACCGATCCCAACCAGCCGGACAATCCGATCCTCTTCGCCAACAATGCCTTCACCGAGATGACCGGCTACCAGGTGGACGAGCTGCTGGGGCGCAATTGCCGGTTCCTGCAGGGGCCGGAGACGGATCGCTCGGTGGTCGCCCAGGTTCGCGAGGCGGTGGAGCAGGAGCGCGAGGTCTCGGTGGAGATCATCAATTACCGCAAGGATGGCTCGACCTTCTGGAATGCGCTGTTCGTCTCGCCGGTGTACAACGAAGCGGGCGAGCTGACCTACTACTTCGCGTCCCAGCTGGACGTCAGCCGCCGTCGCGACGCCGAGGATGCCCTGCGCCAGGCGCAGAAGATGGAGGCCCTCGGCCAGCTCACCGGCGGTATCGCCCACGACTTCAACAACCTGCTGCAGGTGATGATGGGCTATATCGACATCATCCAGCGCACCGCGGAAAAGCCCAGCTTCGACCAGGAGCGCATCGTTCGCAGCGCGACCCATGCCAAGTCCGCAGCCGAACGCGCCAGCACCCTCACCCAGCAATTGCTGGCCTTCTCGCGCAAGCAGAAGCTCGAAGGCCGGGTGCTGAATCTGAACAACCTGATTCGCTCCTCCCACGAACTGGCCGAGCGGACCCTGGGCGATGTGGAGATCCGCACCCAGCTGGATCCGAACCTGTGGAATTGCCGCATCGATCCGACCCAGGCCGAGGTGGCGCTGCTCAATATCCTGATCAATGCGCGGGACGCCCTGGCGGATCGAGCGCAACCCAGCCTGGGCATCGAGACGCGCAACGTCGAGGTGCGCGAACTGGCCAACATGTCCTACGACGGCCTCATGCCGGGCCGCTATGTCAGCCTGGCGATCACCGACAACGGCCACGGCATGCCGGCCAGCATCCGGGACCGGGTGATGGATCCCTTCTTCACCACCAAGGAGGAAGGCAAGGGCTCGGGGCTGGGTCTGTCGATGGTCTATGGCTTCGCCAAGCAATCCGGCGGCACGGTGCGCATCTATTCGGAAGAGGACGTCGGCACCACCCTACGCCTGTACTTCCCGGTGGACGACAGCCACATCACCCATCAGCAGGGCGAGCAGCGCTCGGAGCGCCGTAATGGCACCGAACGCATCCTGGTGGTGGAAGACCGCCCGGACGTCGCCGAACTGGCCAAGCTGGTGCTGGAAGACTATGGCTATACGGCGCAGATCGCCTTCAACGCCAGCGAGGCCCTGCGCGTGCTGCGGGAGACCGAACAGCCCTTCGATCTGCTCTTCACCGATCTGATCATGCCGGGCGGCATGAACGGCGTGATGCTGGCGCGGGAGGTGAAACGCCTGCATCCGGAGATCAAGGTGCTGCTCACCACCGGCTATGCCGAGAACTCCCTGGAGCGCACCGACATCGGTGGTTCGGAGTTCGATGTGATCTCCAAGCCCTATATCCCCAACGATCTGGCGCGCAAGATCCGCCGGGTACTGGATGGCCCGAACGGGATCGCCTAAGCATCGCGCCGCGCCAGCCGGTACCGACGTATCGGTATGGCCGGGTGACCGCCTGTCACAGTGGCCTGGCGCCGGCGACAGCATTAGACTGACCATTAACAAGGTGCGGGTCTTGCCGTCACCCTCTCCCGCCGAGGTCTTTCGGCGTGCTGCCGTCACTGCCTGCACCTTGCCGCCGCCCTGTCGAGTCCGCTCGGGGCGCAGGCTGGGCCGCGTATATCCTGTGTTTTTCGCTTCCGCCACCACGAGGTCCGGTCATCCATGAGCTCTCCCAGCCAGTCAATTATCGCGACAGGCAATGCCGGTCTGGATCAGGTGTTACGCGGCGGTTTGCCCAAGGACCGGCTCTATCTGCTGGAAGGCACCCCGGGGTCGGGCAAGACCACCCTGGGCCTGCAATTTCTCTTCGAGGGGGTGCGCCGAGGCGAGTCGGTGCTGTACATCACCCTGTCGGAAACCAGCGAGGAGCTGCAGAGCGTCGCCGAATCCCACGGCTGGAGCCTGGAGGGCATGCACCTGTTCGAACTGTCGGCTGCCGATGCGGTGCTGGGCGGCGCGCAGGAGCAGACCATCCTGCATCCCTGGGAATCCGAATTGGGCGATACCATCGAATTGATCCAGACCCGGGTGAATGAGCTCAAGCCAAGCCGACTGGTGTTCGACAGCCTGTCGGAGATGCGCCTGCTGGCCCAGGACCCGCTGCGCTATCGACGCCAGGTGCTGGCGCTCAAGCAATTCTTCGCCGGCCGCGGCCTCACCGTCCTGTTGGTGGATGACCTGACCACCAGCGGCGGCGAGCGGGACAATCACCTGCACAGCCTCTGTCACGGGGTGCTGACCCTGGAACGCCTGACCCTGGACTTCGGCGCCGCTCGTCGCCGCCTGCAGATCCAGAAGCTGCGCGGTCGGGACTTCGTCGCCGGCTATCACGACTTCACCATCCGCCATGGCGGCCTGGAGGTCTATCCGCGGATGATCGCCGCGGGGCGCTACCAGGATTTCGCCGGCGAACCGGTACCCAGCAGCATCGCCGACATGGATGCCCTGTTGCACGGCGGGCCCTTGCGTGGCACCAGCACCCTGATCACCGGGCCGGCCGGCACCGGCAAGACGACCCTGGCCCTGCAGTACGTGATGGCCGCCTGCGCCCGGGGCGAGAGGTGCGCCCTCTATGAATTCGACGAGCGCATCGGCACCCTGCTCAAGCGTGCGGAAAGCATGGGGATGCCGCTGCTGCGCCATATCGAGGAAGGCCTGCTGGTGGTTCACCAGATCGATCCCGCCGAGCTGTCTCCTGGTGAATTCGCCTGGCGCGTGCGGCGAGACGTCGAGGAGGACAACTGCCGGATGCTGGTGCTGGACAGCCTCAACGGCTACCTCGCCGCCATGCCCCAGGAACAGCAGTTGATCCTGCAGCTGCACGAATTGCTCTCCTATCTGAGCCAGTCCGGGGTCGTCACCTTTCTCATCAACCCCCAGCATGGCCTGGTCGGCTCGATGACCTCCAGCCTGGACATCTCCTATATCGCCGACACCGTGGTGCTGATTCGCTTCTTCGAGGCCCAGGGACGCCTGCGCAAGGCCATCTCCATCCTCAAGCATCGCGGGGGTGGCCATGAGGATGCGATTCGGGAATTGCGCATCGATACCCGGGGCATCCGCGTGGGCCAGCCCCTGGTGGACTTCCGCGGCGTGCTGACCGGGACCCCGGAATACTTCGGTGCCAAGCAACCCCTGATGGAAGAGCGCGATTGACCGAGACCACGACGCCGGCCTGTGAGCTGATCATCTGCGCCCCGTTGCGGGGTGACGCGGCCAGTCTGCAGCGCCTCTTCACCCAGGGCTACCACACGCGCTACCTGGCCAGCCTCGACGAGGTCGCCGCCGCGCTGGGCGACGAGACGGGCATCATCGTGTTCACCGAAGAGGCCCTGCGCCAGGACCTGCAGGCGCTGGCGGAGGCGCTGGAGCGGCAACCGACCTGGTCGGATATCCCGCTGGTGCTGCTGGCCTCCGACGCCAAGCGCTCGGGCCGCGGCAATGACCTCCTGCGTCGGCAGCTGCCGGCGGCGACCACCAATCTGGTCATCCTGGAGCGCCCGCTGAGCGGTGCCTCCCTGCTGAGCAGCGTGGCCGCGGCCTGGCGTTCGCGCCTGCGCCAGTTCGAGATGCGCGACCGCCTCGCCGAACTCGCCCAGGAACGCGAGCGCATGCAGACACTGCTGGAGAACCTGCCGGTCGGCGTGTGCTTCATGGACAGCGAAGGCCGCACCCTGGTCAGCAATCCCTTCTATGAGCAGCATGTGCCCGGTCAGCGCATCCCCTCCCAGCAACCCGAGGAAGCCACACGCTGGACCGCGCTCGACGACAGTGGACGCCTCTTGCCGCCCGAGCGCTTTCCGGGTGCCCGCGCCCTGGCTGGCGAGCGGGTCAAGGGCCAGGATTTCTATCACACCACCGCGACCGGCGAGGAATCCTGGTTGCGGGTAAGCGCGGTGCCCCTGCACGACGCCACCCAGCGGATCATCGGGGCGACCACGGTGATCGCCGACATCAGCGACGAAAAGCGCGCCGAACTGGCCTTGCGCCGCTTCAACGAAGAACTGGAATTCCAGGTCGAGGAACGCACCCGGACCCTGGCCCACACCCTCAGCGAGCTGCAACGGGAGACCGTCGAGCGCAGTCGCGCCGAGGAGCAGTTGCGCCAGTCTCTGAAGATGGAAGCGGTCGGCCAGCTCACCGGCGGCATCGCCCATGACTTCAACAACATGCTGACCGGGGTGCTGGGCGCGTTGGATCTGATGAAGATCAAGAACAAGGGCCAGTTGGCGGGCCTGGAGCGCTATATGGAAGCCGCCCAGCATTCGGCGCACCGGGCGGCGGCGCTGACCCAGCGGCTGCTGGCCTTTTCCCGGCGGCAATCGCTGGAATCCCGGCCGATGTCCGCCAATGAGCTGATCCTGGCGCTGCAGGACCTGCTACAACGCACGGTGAGCGAGCAGATCTCGGTGACCCTGGCGCTGGCCGATGACCTGCCCTGGATCCTGGCTGATGCTAACCAGCTGGAGAATGCCCTGCTCAACCTGGTGATCAATGCTCGCGATGCCATGCCGCACGGCGGTGTCATCACCCTGGAGACCTATCCGCTGACAGTCACCGAGCCGGGTAGCGGGGATGATGCGCTGGCCCTGGGCGATTACGTCTGCCTTGAAGTCCGGGACACCGGGACCGGCATCCCCGAGCGCCTGCTCGGCAAGGTGCTCGAACCCTTCTTCACCACCAAACCCCAGGGCCAGGGCACGGGGCTGGGTCTGTCGATGGTCTATGGCTTCGCCCGGCAGAGCAACGGCCGCCTGACCATCGCCAGCGACACGACGGGGACGCGGGTCTGCGTCTGCCTGCCGGCGGCCGAGCAGCGCGAACCCAAGCGGATCGAGCCGGCCGAATTCGTCCAGGGCGCTGGCGAGACCATCCTCCTGGTGGAGGACGACGATGCGGTGCGGTTGGTCAATCAGGAAGCGCTGGAAGCCCTGGGTTATCGCGTCTGGAGCGCAGCCGAAGGCAAGGCCGCGTTGCATCTGCTGGAGCAGATCCCGCGGCTGGATCTGCTGGTGACCGATGTGGGCCTGCCGGGCCTCAATGGTCGCCAGCTGGCGGAGGTGATCCAGCAGCTCAGGCCGCGGCTGCCGGTGCTGTTCCTCACCGGCTACGCCGAGGGCGCGCTCAGTAGGACCAGCTTTCTGGGTGGTAACATGGAGTTGATGACCAAGCCCTTCACCCTGGACCAGTTGGCCGCGCAGGTCGCCGCCATGCTGTCCGGGTCCGCCAATCGGGCCGTGGTGCCCTCCTGAGGTCGCCGCTGCCCCGCGACCTGACCAAGGCACCCATGACCACCCAGATCCGCCCCGCCCGCCGCACCGACGCCGCCCGTATCCATGCATTGATCATCGAACTGGCCGACTACGAAAAGGCCATCCACGAGGTCCTGGCCAGCCCGGCCCAGATCGAGGCCACGCTATTCGCCGCCGACACCCCGACCCGCGCCCTGGTCGCCGAGCAGGAAGGTGTGGTGGTGGGCTATGCCGTGTATTTCTACAGCTATTCCACCTGGTTGGGCCGCAACGGCATCTACCTGGAAGACCTCTATGTGAGCCCCAGCGCCCGCGGCACCGGCCTGGGCAAGGGCCTGCTGCGCGAGCTGGCCCGCGAGGCGGTGGCCAACGATTGCGGTCGCCTGGAATGGAGCGTGCTGGACTGGAACGCCCCCGCCATCGACTTCTACGAAAGCCTGGGCGCCCAGGCCCAGAGCGAATGGGTACGCTATCGCCTGGATGGCGCCGCGCTGCGGGATTTCGCCGAAAGCGGGCGATAGGCTTTCGTAGGTTGGGCTGAGCGCAGTGAAGCCCAACAGCTCTTGTCCCGGCGCCGGATTTGTTGGGCTTCGACGATAGAGCCGTCTCAGCCCAACCTACGCTGATCGCGGCCATGACATGGTCACGATAGCTGAACCGCCGTAGGTTGGGCTGAGCGCAGCGAAGCCCAACGGGCGATGCTTCGGGCGTGTGATGTTGGGCTTCGACGGTAGAGCCGTCTCAGCCCAACCTACGGTGATCGCGGCATGGTCACGATAGATGGACCGCCGTAGGTTGGGCTGAGCGCAGCGAAGCCCAACAGCTGTTGCCCCGGCGCCGGATTTGTTGGGCTTCGACGGTAGAGCCGTCTCAGCTCAACCTACGGTGATCGCGGCATGATCACGATAGCTGGACCGCCGTAGGTTGGGTTGAGCGCAGCGAAGCCCAACAGCTGTTGCCCCGGCGCCGGATTTGTTGGGCTGCGACGGTAGAGCCGTCTCAGCTCAACCTACGGTGATCGCGGCGTTGGCGGTCCGCTCCGACACCCTGGCTCCTCGTAGGAGCGGCCCATGGCCGCGATCCGTATCAGCCGGCGCGTGGAAACGGCGCAGCCTTTTCCGCTGGGGGCTTCGGCAGGGGGGCGCCCTCACCCTAGCCCTCTCCCAGAGGGAGAGGGGGTTGTCCGAGTGAGAATCAGATCTTTGCCATTCCTGAAAAATCGCAAGCGACCGGTACAAGCCGGACCGCTCTGATCAACACCTATTACAGATCCGCCAACTCCACCTGCGCCGGGCGGCGTTGCATCAGCACCTTGCCGTGGCGGATGGAATACAGCGGCAGGCCCTGGCTGCGGACCATCTCGTAGTCGCTCTCGGCGGACAGCACCAGCAGATTGGCGGGGCGCCCCTCCTCCAGGCCATAACGGTCGCCCAGGCACAGCGCCTTGGCACTGTTCACCGTGACCAGATCCAGCGCCGACTGCAGGTTGCGATAGCCGAGCATATGGCAGATGTGCAGCCCTGCTTCCAGCACCCGCAGGATGTTGCCGTTGCCCAACGGATACCAGGGATCGACGATGGAATCCTGGGCGAAGCAGACGTTGAGGCCGGCCTCCAGCAACTCATTGACCCGGGTCACGCCGCGGCGCTTGGGAAAGCTGTCGAAGCGGCCCTGCAGGTGAATGCTCTCGGTGGGGCAGGAGATGAAGTTGATGCCGGCGTGGGTCAGCAGGCGAAACAGCTTGGCGCAGTAGGCGTTGTCGTAGGAGCCCATGGCGGTGGTATGGCTGGCGGTGACCCGCGCGCCCATGCCGCGGCTGCGCGCCTCTTCGGCCAGCACCTCCAGAAAGCGCGAATGCGGATCGTCGGTCTCGTCGCAATGGACGTCCACCAGGCAACCAGTACGCTCGGCCAGGTCCATGAGGAATTTCACCGAGCTTACGCCCTGGTCGCGGGTGTATTCGAAGTGCGGAATGCCGCCGACCACATCGGCGCCCAGGCGAATCGACTCCTCCATCAGCTCGCGGCCGTTCTTGAAGGACTCGATGCCCTCCTGGGGAAAGGCGACGATCTGCAGATCGATCAGGTGGGCGGTTTCCTCGCGCACCTCCAGCATGGCCTTGAGTGCGGCCAGGGACGGATCGGTGACGTCGACATGGGTGCGCACGTGCTGGATGCCGTGGGCGGCCAAGGCGCGGATGGTGCGCTTGGCGCGGGTTTTGGTGTCTTCCTGGGTGATGGTGGCCTTGCGCTCGCCCCAGCACTCGATGCCTTCGAACAGGGTGCCGCTCATGTTCCAGCGTGGCTCGCCGGCGGTGAGGGTGGCATCGAGGTGGATGTGCGGCTCGACGAAGGGCGGCACCACCAGGTTACCAGCGGCGTCGATGTCGTCCGGCCCCACCGCGGGGGGCATCAACTGCTCGGCGATGGCAGCGATGCGCCCGCCTTCGAGGCGGATGTCGTACAGGCCTTCGCGGTCACGCAGGCGGGCGTTGAGGATGCGCATGGTGGATCTCCCTAGAGCGAGGCAGGAGCAGTAGTACGCCCCCGAGTCAGTCCATTGAACACGCCATAGGCCAGTGCCGCCACCCCGATACCCACCAGCGGTGCGACCCAGGGTGAGCCGAAGGCGGCGATGGTGCCCAGTCCATAGGCGGCCAGGCCCGGCCAGTTGTAGTGCGGCAGGCGGGCCTCGGCGAGCAGTGGATAGCGCCCGCGATGGCGCAGCCAGAAGTCGGCGACGATCACCCCGCCGATGGGCGGGATCACCGTACCGAGCAGGACCAGATAGGGCACCAGCAGGTCGTACATGCCCAGCACCGCCAGGGCGGTGCCGATCAGGGCGCCGGCCAGGGTCACGGTCTTGCGGCGATCGGTACGCACCAGGTTGCAGCCGGCCACGGCGAAGTTGTAGATGGTGTTGTCCTGGGTGCTCCAGATGTTGAGCAGCAGCATGGCCAGGGCGGCGGTGGCGAAGCCCTGCAGCATCAGCACCTCCACCACGTCGGGCTGCTGGTAGACGATGGCGCCATAGGCGCCGATCAGCACCATCAGGCCGTTGCCGATGAAGAAGCCGATCAGGCTGGCCAGCACCGCCACTCGCGTGGAGCGGGCGAAGCGCGTCCAGTTGGTGGCCTGGGTGGCGCCGCTGACGAAGGTGCCGAATACCAGGGTGATGGCGGTGGACAGGTCCAGGCTGCTGCTGGGTTGGATCGCCAGCAGGCCGGCCAGGCCGCCGGCCTTGGCGGTGGTCACGCTCATGGACAGGATCAGCAGCAGCGCCATGGCCGGCACGGCGATCCAGGAGAGGATCTCCAGGCCCCGGTAGCCGATGTAGGCGGTGGCGCAGAAGCCCAGGCCGAATACCGCCATCAGCGCCAGCACCGCGCCCTGCTCCAGGCCGAAGTATCTGCCTAGCACCACCGCGGCGGTGGCCGTACCCCAGGCGTACCAGCCGATCTGGGTGAAGCCGAGGATGAGGTCGCACAGCTTGCTGCCGCGCTCGCCGAAGGCGAAGCGCCCCATCAGCACCGAGTTGAGGCCGCTGCGACAGGCGATATGGCCGAGGGCCGCGGCATAGAGACCCAGCAGCAGATTGCCGAGGGCGATCACCAGCAGCAGGTCGGCGAAACCGAAGGCCACCCCCAGCTTGCCGCCGGCGAACATGGTGGCGGTAAAGAAGGTGAAGCCCAGCAGCACCATGGCCAGGGAGGCCAAGCCCCTGCGGGCCTCGGGCGGGACTTCGCTCAGGGGGTAGTCGTTGCCAGCGTTGCTCATGGCGATCTCCTCGGGATGGGCGTGTCTGTCCTTAGCAGTGCCCGTGCCAGGCATCGTCGAGCGGCGTGGCAGAGCCGTGGCGTAGCCGCAGGTCCGCAGCTGGGGCCCACCTTTGGTGCAAGGGAGCGCCCCCGTGCCTTGGCCGGGGGCGGTCAAGTGTGAGACGGTTGCCGCGGCCGTCTCACAAGGAAAAGATCATGACCACGCCACGCCTCGCCGTCCTGGGTTCCGGTCTCATGGGCATCGGCATCGCCGTGCATCTCGCCCGCCACGGCCATGCCGTGCGCCTGCAGGATGTCGACCCCGACCGTCTCGCCGAGGTGGCCGCCACCGCGCGCACCCTGCTCGCCGAGCTGGAAGAAGCCGACATTGCCGTGGACACCGAGGCGGTCGTCGCCCGCCTCACGACCACGACCGAGCTTGCCGATCTCGCCGACTGCGACCTGCTTTTCGAAGCCGTGCCCGAGCGCCTGGAGCTCAAGCACAGTCTCTATGCCCATCTCGAAGCCGTGCTGCGCCCGGACGCTCTGATCGCCAGCAACACCAGCGGCCTGCCACCAGACGAGCTGGCCGCGCACCTGCGCCATCCCGAGCGCCTGCTGATCGCCCACTTCTGGAATCCGCCACACTTCATTCCCCTGGTGGAGCTGGTGCCCGGCACGGCCACCCTGCCCACGCACCTGGAGTCCGTGCGCCAACTGCTGGAAGCCGCCGACCTGGAGGCCGTGGTGTTGCAGCGGGCCATTCCCGGCTTCGTCGGCAATCGCCTGCAATTCGCCCTGTTGCGCGAGGCCCTGCACATCGTGCAGAGCGGCGCGGCGGATGCCGAGACGGTGGATCGGGTGATGCGCGCTTCCCTGGGTCGGCGCTATGCCATGGTCGGCCCCCTGGAGGCGGCGGACATGGGCGGGCTGGACACCTTTCGCGACATCGCCCGGCATCTCTGGCCGACCCTGGCGCGGGACGAGGCCCCGCTGCAGCTGCTGGAAGACCAGGTGGCCGCCGGCCGTACCGGCCTGCGCAGCGGCCACGGCTTCCATGAGTGGGACGCCGCGCGGCGCGAGCGCATCGTCCAGCGGCGCCTGCACCAGCTGCGCCATGCGCTGAAGCCATGAGCCGCACCCCGCCGGGTCTGCCCGGGCTGGAAGACTACGCCGACATCCGCCAGCGGGCGATCCGCTCGCTGTTCGAGATCATCGAGCAGACCAGCAACGGCACGGTGATCGTCGATCGCGAGGCGCGCATCGTCTGGATCAACCAGAGATACGCCCAGCACTTCGGCCTGCCGGATGCCGCCGCCGCCATCGGCCAGCCGGTGGAGCAGATCATTCCCCACAGCCTCCTGCGCGAGGTGGCACGCAATGGCCAGCCGATCCTGCTGGACATGCTGGAGACCCGCAACGGACCGCTGGTGGTGATGCGCCTGCCGATCCATACCGACGAGGGCGAACTGATCGGCGCCATCGGCTTCGCGCTGTTCGACCAGTTGCAGCAACTGGCGCCGCTGGTGACCCGCTACCTTCGCATCCAGGAAGAACTGGCCACCACCCGGCGCTCGCTGCAGCATGCGCGCACCGCCAAGTACGGTTTCGGCCACTTCGTCGGCAGCGGTCCGGCCAGCCTGGAGGTCAAGCGCCGCGCCCGGCGCGCCGCCGCCAGCGAGGCCGCGGTGCTGCTGCTAGGCGAGACCGGCACCGGCAAGGAGCTGCTGGCCCATGCCATCCACGGCGCCTCGCCGCGGGCCGGGCGGCCCTTCGTCAGCATCAATGCCGCGGCCATCCCGGAAAGCCTGCTGGAAGCGGAATTCTTCGGCACCGCGCCGGGTGCCTTCACCGGCGCCGAACGACGCGCCCGCCCGGGCAAGCTGCAGATCGCCCAGGGCGGCACCCTGTTTCTCGACGAGATCGGCGACATGCCCCTGGCCTTGCAGGCCAAGCTGCTGCGGGTGCTGCAGGAAAAGGAGTACGAACCCCTGGGCTCCAACGAGGTGCTGGCCTGCGACGTGCGCATGATAGCCGCCACCTCCCGCGACCTGGAGACCGCCGTGGCCGAGGGGCGCTTTCGCGCCGATCTCTATTACCGCCTCAATGTGCTGCCGATCCGCATCCCGCCGCTGCGTGAGCGCCTGGACGACCTGGCGGTGCTGGCCGAGGCCATCCTCGACAGTCTGCCCCAGATAGGCGGACAGCCCACCCCTGAACTCACCGCCGATGGGCTGGCGCTGCTGCAGCGCCAACCCTGGCCCGGCAACGTGCGCGAGTTGCGCAACGTGCTGGAGCGCGCGGTGCTCTTGGGTGACGACAGCCAGCTGGACGCCAGGGCACTGGCCGCGGCGCTGGATGGGGCCCCCGCACCTGCCACAGCAGGTCAATCCCTCCCTGGCCCGAGCGGCGAAACCTATGCCGAAGCCCGCCAGCGCTTCGACCGCGAGCTGTTGCAGGACACCCTGGCCGCCTGCGGCGGCAAGGTGGACGAGGCCGCCCGGCGTCTGGGTCTGGGGCGGTCTACGCTGTACAAGAAACTAGTGGCCTTGGGGCTGACGTCTCAAAATTGAGATATATCTACATAAAGAGACAGCCTGTAGGAGCGGCCCATGGCCGCGATTGACGATCCATCGCGGCCATGGGCCGCTCCTACAGGGTCCACCCGTAGGTTGGGTTGAGACGGCTCTATCGTCGAAGCCCAACATTGCTGGCCTCGGGGCGATGTTGGGCTTCGCTTCGCTCAACCCAACCTACAGGGTCCAACTTTTGAGACAATTTATCGCTAGCCGGCGAAGATCGAAATAAAAATTCATGCAAAACAATAGCTTATAAAGCTGGCACGGTTCTGGCTCCTGTGTTCAGGCGATCCCTGTATCGCCCTATAACAACAAGAACCGCTTCGCCTCAGGCGAAGCTCTAGGAGAAGCCATGAGTGTCCTGATCGCACTCGCTGCCCTGGCGCTGCTGATGTTCGCCGCCTACCGGGGTTTCAGTGTCATCCTCTTCGCCCCCCTCGCCGCCCTCGGCGCCGTGTTGCTCACCGATCCCTCCGCCGTGGCGCCCGCCTTCACCGGGGTGTTCATGGACAAGATGGTGGGCTTTCTCAAACTCTACTTCCCGGTGTTCATGCTCGGGGCCCTGTTCGGCAAGCTGATCGAGCTGTCGGGCTTTTCCCGCGCCATCGTCGCCGCCGCCATCCGCCTGCTCGGTCGCGAACGGGCCATCCCGGTGATCGTCGCGGTCTGCGCCCTGCTCACCTATGGCGGCGTCTCGCTGTTCGTGGTGGTCTTCGCCGTCTATCCCTTCGCCGCCGAGATGTTTCGCCAGAGCGACATTCCCAAGCGACTGATCCCGGCCACCATCGCCCTGGGCGCCTTCTCCTTCACCATGGATGCCCTGCCCGGCACCCCGCAGATCCAGAACATCATCCCCACCAGCTTCTTCCAGACCACCGCCTGGGCCGCGCCCTGGCTGGGCCTGGCCGGGTCGCTGTTCGTCATCGCGGTGGGCCTCACCTACCTCGGCAGCGCTCGCCGCAAGGCCCGCAACAGTGGCGAAGGCTATGCCAGCGTGCCGCTGCGCAACGAACCCGAGACCGCCGCCGACCTGCCGCTGCCCAACCCCTGGCTGGCCCTGGCACCGCTGGTGCTGGTGGGCGTGCTCAACCTGCTGCTGACCCGCTGGATTCCCGATTGGTACGGCGCCACCCATAACCTGGCGCTGCCGGGCATGGCCAAGCCAGTGACCCAGGAGGTGGCCAAGCTGACCGGCATCTGGGCGGTGGAAGGCGCGCTGCTGGCGGGCATCCTGCTGGTGCTGGCCACGGGTTTCGGCGCCATCCGCGGGCGGTTGGCCGAGGGCAGCAAGACCGCCGTCTCCGGCGCCCTGCTAGCCGGGATGAACACGGCGTCCGAATACGGTTTCGGCGCGGTGATCGCCGCCCTGCCCGGCTTCGTGCTCTTCGCCCAGGGCCTCAAGGCCATCCCCGATCCGCTGATCAACGAGGCGGTGAGCGTGACCCTGCTGGCCGGCATCACCGGCTCGGCCTCCGGTGGCATGAGCATCGCCCTGGCCGCCATGAGCGACACCTTCATCGCCGCCGCCAATGCCGCGGGCATCCCGCTGGAGGTGCTGCACCGGGTGGCGGCCATGGCCAGTGGTGGCATGGACACCCTGCCGCACAACGGCGCGGTGATCACCCTGCTGGCGGTGACCGGCCTGACCCACCGCGAAGCCTATGGCGGCGTGTTCAAGATCACCCTGATCAAGACCGTGGCGGTGTTCTTCGTCATCGCCCTCTACTACCTGACCGGCCTCGTCTAAGGAGACAACCATGGACCTTACCGGCAAGACCGCCCTGGTCACCGGCTCCACCAGCGGCATCGGCCTGGGCATCGCCCAGCGCCTGGCCGCCGCTGGCGCCACCCTCATCCTCAACGGCTTCGGCGATCCCGCTGCGGCCCAGGCCAGCCTCCCCGGCCACTCAGGTTTCCACGGGGCCGACCTGTCCAGGCCGGAGGAGATCGAAGACCTCTTCGCCTACGCCAAACGCGACTTCGGCGGCGTGGACATCCTGGTCAACAACGCCGGCATCCAGCACGTGGCGCCGCTGGAAGACTTTCCGGTGGAGCGCTGGGACGCGGTGATCGCCCTCAATCTCTCGGCCGTCTTCCACACCACTCGCCTGGCGCTGCCGAGCATGCGCGAACGCGATTGGGGACGCATCGTCAACATCTCCTCGGTGCACGGCCTGGTGGCTTCCACTGGCAAGGCGGCCTACGTGGCCGCCAAGCATGGTGTGGTGGGCCTGACCAAGGTCACGGCCCTGGAGACCGCTCGCACCGGCATCACCTGCAACGCGCTCTGCCCGGGTTTCGTGCTCACCCCGCTGATCCAGCAGCAGCTGGACAGCCGTGGCAGCGATCCGGACCAGGCCCGTCGCGACCTGCTCAGCGAGAAGCAGCCCTCGCAGGAATTCGTCACCACCGACCAGCTGGGCGAGCTGGCGCTGTTCCTGTGCAGCGACGCCGCCGCCCAGGTGCGCGGCGCCGCCTGGACCATGGACGGCGGCTGGACCGCCCAATAACGACAAGAGGACCTCTGCCATGAACAAGCTCTATCCCAACGCCGCGGCCGCCCTCGACGGGCTGGTCAGCGACGGCATCACCCTGGCCGTGGGTGGCTTCGGCCTCTGCGGCATTCCCGAGGCGTTGATCGCCGCGCTGCGCGACACTGGCGCCCGCGAGCTGACCGCCATCAGCAACAACGCCGGGGTGGATGGTTTCGGTCTCGGCCAGCTGCTGGAGACCCGGCAGATCCGCAAGATGATTTCCTCCTACGTGGGCGAGAACAAGGAATTCGAGCGCCAGTACCTGGCTGGCGAGCTGGAACTGGAATTCACCCCCCAGGGCACCCTGGCCGAGAAGCTGCGCGCCGGTGGCGCCGGCATCCCGGCGTTCTATACCCGTACCGGTTACGGCACCCTGGTGGCCGAGGGCAAGGAGGTGCGCGACTTCAATGGCCAGCCCCATGTCATGGAACTGGCGCTGACCGCCGACGTGGCCCTGGTCAAGGCGCTGCGCGCCGACAAGGCCGGCAACCTGGTGTTCAACAAGACCGCGCGCAACTTCAATCCGCTGTGCGCCATGGCCGGTCGCGTCTGCGTGGCCGAGGTGGAGGAGCTGGTGGAAGTCGGCGAGCTGGACCCCGACCAGATCCACCTGCCCGGCATCTTCGTGCAGCGCCTGGTGGTCAACGCAAGCCCCGAGAAACGCATCGAAAAACGCACCCTGAGCGAGGAGAAGTAAGATGGCCTGGACCCGCGAACAGATGGCGCAACGCGCCGCCCGGGAGCTGCAGGACGGCTTCTACGTCAACCTCGGCATCGGCTTGCCGACCCTCGTCGCCAACTACATTCCCGCCGGCATGGACGTCTGGCTGCAGTCGGAAAACGGCCTGCTGGGCATCGGCCCCTTCCCCACCGCCGAGACGGTCGATCCGGACCTGATCAACGCCGGCAAGCAGACCGTCACCGCCCTGCCCGGCAGCAGCTATTTCGATAGCGCCACCAGCTTCGGCATGATCCGCGGTGGCCATGTGAACCTGGCCATCCTGGGCGCCATGCAGGTGTCGGAAAAAGGTGACCTGGCCAACTGGATGATCCCCGGCAAGATGGTCAAGGGCATGGGCGGCGCCATGGACCTGGTGGCTGGCGTACAGCGCGTGGTGGTGCTGATGGAACACACCGCCAAGGGTGCCCACAAGATCCTGCCGGCCTGCGACCTGCCGCTGACCGGGGTTGGCGTGGTCGACCTGATCATCACCGACCTGGCTGTGCTGGAGGTGACCGAAGGCGGCCTGAAACTGGTGGAGCTGGCCGAAGGCGTGAGCCTCGATGAACTGCGCGCCGCCACCGGCGCCCCCATCCAGGCCTGAGGAGATCCCAGCCATGCAAGACGTCGTCATCGTCGCCGCCACCCGCACCGCGGTCGGCAGTTTCCAGGGCTCCCTGGCCAATGTGCCCGCGGTGGAGCTTGGCGCCACCGTCATCCGCGCCCTGCTGGAACAGACCAACGTGGCGCCTGCTGCGGTGGATGAAGTCATCCTCGGCCAGGTGCTCACCGCCGGCGCCGGCCAGAATCCGGCGCGCCAGGCGGCGGTCAAGGCCGGCCTGCCCCACGAGGTGCCGGCCCTGACCCTGAACAAGGTCTGTGGCTCCGGCCTCAAGGCGGTGCAGCTGGCGGTCCAGGCGATCCGCTGCGGCGACGCCGAGATCGTCGTCGCCGGCGGCATGGAGAACATGAGCCTGGCGCCCTATGTGCTGCCCAAGGTACGCACCGGCTTGCGCCTGGGCCATGCCGAGTTGGTCGACACCATGCTCAGCGATGGGCTGTGGGATGCCTTCAACGACTACCACATGGGCCAGACCGCGGAGAATCTGGTGCAGAAATACGGCATCAGCCGCGAGGCCCAGGATGCCTTCGCTGCACGCTCCCAGCAGCGCGCCGCGGCCGCGGTGGAGTCCGGGCGGTTCCGCGAGGAGATCACCCCGGTGGCCATCCCCCAGCGCAAGGGCGAACCGCTGCTGTTCGACACCGACGAAGGCATTCGCGCCGACACCACCGCCGAAGGTCTGGCGCGCCTGCGTCCAGCCTTCACCAAGGACGGCAGCGTCACCGCGGGCAACGCCTCCAGCCTGAACGACGGTGCCGCTGCGGTACTGGTGATGAGTGCGGCCAAGGCCACTGCCCTGGGGCTCACGCCGCTCGCCCATATCGCCGCCTATGCCAGCGCCGGGGTAGACCCGGCGATCATGGGCATCGGCCCAGTCTCGGCAACCCGCAAGACGCTGGAAAAAGCCGGCTGGCAGCTGGCCGACGTCGATTTGATCGAAGCCAACGAAGCCTTCGCCGCCCAGGCACTGGCGGTGGGCCAGGAGCTGGGCTGGGATGACGAGAAGGTCAACGTCAACGGCGGCGCCATCGCCCTGGGCCACCCCATCGGCGCCTCGGGGTGCCGGGTGCTGGTGACCCTGCTGCACGAACTGCGTCGCCGTGACGGGCGTCGAGGCTTGGCGACCCTGTGCATCGGTGGTGGTCAGGGCGTGGCGCTGGCGGTGGAGCGGCGTTAAAGCCTATCGCGGCCATGGGCCGCTCCTACAGGTCCGGACACCACCGTAGGAGCGGCCCATGGCCGCGATCAATGCATCACCGTCCCGCACTACATTCCCACAAAAAACAACAACAAAAGGACCTCCCGTGAGCTCAACCCCTTCCCGCGATTCGCGCAGCGCGCGGTTCGCCCTGGCCTGTTCCAACTGGGCCGAACGCTGGTTTCCCGACTCCTGGGTGTTCGCTGTGCTCGCCGTGGCCGTGGTGGCCCTGGCCGCCCTTGGCATGGGTGCGCCGGCGGCCAAGACCGCCAAGGCCTTTGGCGATGGCTTCTGGAGCCTGATCCCCTTCACCATGCAGATGGCCTTCGTGGTCATCGGCGGCTATGTAGTCGCCAGCTCCGGGCCGGCGGCGCGGCTGATCGAGCGGCTGGCGCGGGTGCCCCGGACCGGGCGTGGTGCGGTGTGCTGGGTGGCCCTGGTCGCCATGCTCGCCTCCCTGCTCAACTGGGGCCTGAGCCTGGTGTTCGGCGGCCTGCTGGTGCGCGCCTTGGCGCGACGTGAAGAACTCAAGATGGACTATCGTGCCGCCGGTGCCGCCGCCTACCTCGGCCTGGGCGCGGTCTGGGCCTTGGGGCTGTCGTCTTCGGCGGCGCAGCTGCAGGCCAACCCGGCCAGTCTGCCCCCGTCGATCCTGGCCATTACCGGGGTGATCCCCTTCAGCCAGACGCTGTTCCTCTGGCAGTCCGGCGTCCTGCTGCTGGTGTTGCTGGTGGTCTCGGCGGTGATCGCCTATGTCACCGCCCCGGGGCCGGACAGCGCGCGCGATGCCCGCGCCTGTGGCGTCGATGTCACCCCGGCGCCCAAGCCGGCCGCCAGGCCGACCCGTCCGGGTGAATGGCTGGAATACAGCCCGATCCTGATCGTGTTGCTGGTGCTGCTGGCCGCGGGTTGGCTGGTGCAGGAATTCGCCAGCAAGCCGGCCATCGAGGCCATTTCGGGGCTGAACACCTACAACCTGCTGTTCATCTCCCTGGGCGCTTTGCTGCACTGGCGACCCCGGCACTTCCTCGACGCCGTGGCCCGCGCGGTACCGGCCACCACTGGGGTGCTGATCCAGTTTCCGCTGTACGGCTCCATCGCCGCCATCCTGACCAAGGTCAACGGCGCCGACGGCCAGACCCTGGCGCACCATATTGCAGCGTTCTTCACCCAGATTGCCACCCACGACACCTTCGCCCTGCTGATGGGCGTCTATTCGGCGCTGCTGGGGTTCTTCATCCCCTCGGGTGGGGGCAAGTGGATCATCGAGGCGCCCTATGTGATGCAGGTGGCCAACGACCTGCAGTATCACCTGGGCTGGGCCGTGCAGATCTACAACGCCGCCGAGGCCCTGCCGAATCTGATCAATCCCTTCTACATGCTGCCGCTGCTGGGCGTGCTGGGGCTGAAGGCGCGCGACCTGGTCGGCTTTTCCTTCGTGCAGCTGCTGGTCCATGCACCCCTGGTGCTGGTGCTGCTGTGGCTGTTGGGGGGAACGTTGGCGTATCTGCCGCCGGTACACCCGTAGCTCGGGTGGGGCGCAGACGATAAAGCGGGAGGGGTAAAGCGGAAGCCGGCTGAATCTCAGCCGGCGATGGCCAGGCGGGTGCTGTCGATGATGGCCTGCAGGCGGCTCGGGCTGCTGTATTCGTCACGATAGATCCGGCGGGTGTGCTTGGCCACGCCATGTTCGTTAACGACGATGAAGGAAAAACCCCGTTTGCTAGGGGCGTCGATGACGCAGCTCATCGGCGCGAAAGCGGCGCTGAGGGCATGCATGGCGTTCTGGGCTTGGGCTTGTATGTTCATGACTTCAGTTGTAAACCTCACGTGTGACGCTGCTATGACAAGGGTCCAGACCGATAGTGCCTAGTCCTTGAATTAATTGTTAGCAATAGACGTGCCGGAATGTAACAAGGCCTTCCGGCACGTCTTTTCCTTACTTGCCAGCCGTCTGCTGGCGACGCTTGGCCCGCCGCGACAGCATGTTCAGACCCTCGATCAGCGCCGAGAAGGCCATAGCCGCATAGATATAGCCCTTGGGCACATGGGCGCCAAAACCCTCGGCGATCAGGGTCATGCCGATCATGATCAGGAAGCCCAGCGCCAGCATCACGACGGTGGGGTTCCGGTCGATGAATTTGGCCAGGGGATCGGCCGCCAGCAACATGACGGTCACTGCCACCACCACCGCGATCACCATCACCGGCAGGTGTTCGGTCATGCCCACGGCGGTGATGATGCTGTCCACCGAGAACACCAGGTCCAGCAAGAGGATCTGCACGATGGCCGAGCCGAACGCCAGGGTCGCCGTCTCAGCGCCCTTGGTCAGGGCGCTGTCGGGCTCGGGATCGACGTTGTGGTGAATCTCCTTGGTCGCCTTCCACAACAGGAACAGGCCACCGGCGATGAGGATCAGGTCCTTCCAGGAAAAGCTCTTGCCGAACACCTCGATGATCGGCTCGGTGAGCTGGACGATCCAGGCCACGGTGCCGAGCAGGCCCAGGCGCAGGATCAACGCCAGGCTGATACCGATGCGGCGGCCCTTCTGCTGTTGATGGGCGGGCAGCTTGTTGGTGAGGATGGAGATGAAGATCAGGTTGTCGATACCCAGCACCACCTCCATCACGATCAGGGTAGCCAGGGCAGCCCAGACGGTCGGATCGGCAGCGAGTTGTAGCAGATAGTCCATTGCGGTGCGGTTCCAGTGGGAAGAGAAAGGCCTGACGCGGGGTTAGGCCGTAGGTCTCACCATCAGAGCCTTGGCGGTGTGAAATGCTCGTGAAGACCTCTGCTGCAATTGTTTCAAACTATCGCAGCAGTACGTCGCTGGACGAAGCGCGCCACGTAGTCGTCGGCCGGCTGGCCGAGGATGTCCGCTGGGGTGCCCACCTGTACCAGCCGACCGTCGCGCAGGATGGCGATGCGATTGCCCAGGCGCAGCGCCTCGTCGAGGTCGTGGGTGATGAAGACGATGGTCTTGTGCAGGCGCTGTTGCAATTCCAGCAGCTGCTCCTGCATCTCGGCGCGGATCAGCGGATCGAGGGCGGAAAAAGCCTCGTCCATCAGGATGATCTCGGTGTCCGCCGCCAGAGCGCGGGCCAGGCCGACCCGCTGGCGCATGCCGCCGGACAACTGGTGCGACCACTTGCGCTCGTAACCGGCCAGGCCGACTACCTCCAGCCAGTGCAGCGCCCGCTCCCGGCAGACCGCCTTGGGCTCGCCGCGCACCTTGAGGCCATAGGCGACGTTGTCCAGCACCCGCCGATGGGGCAAGAGACCGAAGCTCTGGAACACCATGCTGATGCGCTGGCGCCGTAACTCGCGCAACGCCGGCAGGGGCAGCTGGAGGATGTCCTGACCATCGATGAGGATGCGCCCGCTGCTCGGATCGATCAGCCGGTTGAAGTGGCGCACCAGGGTCGACTTGCCGGAACCCGAGAGCCCCATGATGACGAAGATCTCGCCTTCGGCGATCTCCAGGGAGAGATCGTCCACCCCCACCACGCAACCCGTGCGGGCGAGGATGTCGGCCTTGTCGTGCCCCTCACGGAGCAGGGCCAGGGCCGCCTGCTCGCGTTTGCCGAAGATCTTGGAGACCCGTTCGACGACGATCTTCATCGCTCCACCTCGTGACGCTGGCGGCCATAGGCCTGGGTGATGCGGTCGATGACCACGGCGAGGATGACGATGGCCAGTCCCGCCTGCAGGCCCTTGCCCACGTCCAACGTCTGGATGCCCACCAGGACCTCTTCACCGAGGCCGCGAGCGCCGATCATGGAGGCGATCACCACCATGGACAGCGCCATCATGGTGGTCTGGTTGATGCCGGCCATGATGCTTGGCAAGGCCAGCGGCAACTGCACGCCGAACAGCTGCTGCCAGCGATTGGCGCCAAAGGCGTTGACCGCCTCCATGACCTCGCGATCGACCTGGCGGATACCCAGGTCGGTGAGGCGGATCAGGGGCGGCGCGGCGTAGATCACCGTGGCGAAGATCGCCGGCACCTTGCCCAGGCCGAACAGCATCAGCACCGGGATCAGGTACACGAAGCTGGGCATGGTCTGCATGATGTCCAGCAGCGGCATCAGCACGAGGCGCAGGCGAGCGCTGCGGGCGCAGAGAATGCCCAGGGGGATTCCTATGATCACCGCGATGGCGGTGGCCACCAGCACCAGGGCCAGGGTCTGCATCAGCTTGTCCCACAGCCCCAGGGCGCCGACCAGGAACAGCAGTCCGGTGATCAGCAGGGTCGGCAACACCCGGCGGGTGGCATGGGCGGCCAGGGCCGCGACGATCAGCAGCAGCGCCCACCAGGGGGTGCCGCGCAGCAGGCCTTCGAGCCAGACGATGGCCTGCAGCAGGGTGTCGGAGATGGTCCGGAATACGTCGCCGTAGCGGGTCACCAGCCAGTCGACACCGCGATTGACGGCGTCGGCGAAGGAAAAGGTCAGACCTTCGGGAAACATCCTAGAGCGCCGCCTGGATCTTGCTGCGCGCCGCCGCGTCGGTCACCCAGGCCTGCCACAGTTCGGGATGGGCCTTGAGCAGCGCCTTGGCCGCGGTGGGGGCGTCCTGCTTGGCTTCGGCCTGTTCGGCCAGGGTGCGGTTGAGCAGCTCGATGGGCACATTGACGCGGCTCAACACGGCGACCAGTTCCGGTGCACCGTCGTGGAAAGGCTTGGAGAGACCGGCCTGCACCTGGATGCGCTTCTCTTCACCGGCGCGCGGCTTGAGTTGCACCATGTCCACGCGCCCCAGCAGCGGCGTCGGCGACCAGTAGTAGGTCAGGATCGGCTGCTTGCGCCGAGTGGCCGAGACGATGGCCGCATCCAGCGCCGGTCCGGTGCCGGGACGAAAGTTGGTGTACTTGTCGCTCAAGCCGTAACTCTGCAGCATCTGGGTGTTTTCCAACTCGCACGTCCAACCGGCCGGGCAGTTGTAGAAACGGCCCTTGCCTGGCTCCTCCGGATCGCGGAACAGCTCGGCATATTGTCCCAGGTCGGCGATGCTCTTCAAGTCGGGGGCCTTGGCGCCCTCGCCTTCCACCAGATAACGCGGCACATACCAGCCTTCGGTGGCGCCTTCGATGGGCGCGCCCACGCCGACCACCTTGCCGGCCGCGGCGGCCTTGTTCCAGGCCTCGCTGCGACCGATCCACTCCTCGGCGAAGACCTGAATGTCATTGTTGCCCAGCGCCTGCTCCAGGGTGATGGAGTTGCCAGGAATGCTGTCCACGGTGCAGTCATAGCCGTGCTGCAGGACGAAGCCCATCAATTCGGTGAGCAGCATGCCGCTTTCCCAGTTCACCCCGGCGAACTTCACCGGCTTGCTGGCGCACCAGCTGTCGGCCTGGGCAGTGCCGGCGGCCAGCAGGCCAAGGGAGAGGCCGGCGGCCAGGAGGGAACGGCGGGGAAAGGCTGTGGGCATGAGAGGCTCCGTCTGCACTGGGAGGGCCAGGACGGCAGAGCCGTTCCGCTGGCGATCCTACCTTGGTCAGCGGCGCGAGCCCAGGGTTCAGCCAAGGGCCCTGGCGCCGCCGCGGTGAGGCGCGCGGGTGCTGAATCCCGCCTCATGCTCTGGTCGATTGATTGCCGCCACTTCAGCACCAGCGACCGCTCCTGGCCCGTTGCGACACCCGCGTGGACGGCCGCTGCGCTCGAACTTTGCCCGCGCTCGGCTCTTCTACCAGGAACACCCACGCGGAGCCGATCATGCGTATCCATCACCTCAACTGCGGCTGCATGTGCCCCCTGGGCGGGGCGCTGTACGACGGTTTCAGCCATGGTCTTGCCGCCCACCTCGCCTGTCATTGCCTGCTGGTGGAAACCGACCGGGACGGTCTGGTGCTGGTGGATACCGGTTTTGGCGAAGCCGATCTGCGGGAGCGGGGCCGGCGGCTGAGTCCCTTCTTCCGGCTGATGAATCGCATCCAGTACGACCCCGAGCTCAGCGCCCTGGCGCAGATTCGCCGCCTGGGTTTTCGTCCGGGCGATGTTCGCCATATCGTGCTGACCCACCTGGACTTCGATCACGCCGGCGGCCTGGATGACTTTCCCCAGGCCCAGGTCCATGTGCTCCAGCGTGAATGGGACGCCCAGCGCCAGCGCCACGGCTTCATCGGCCGCCGTCGCTACAGCCCGGCGCAGTGGGAAGGGATCCGCCACTGGCATTTCCATGAACCCCGAGGCGAGCAGTGGAATGGCTTCGCCAGCGTGCGTGACCTGCCAGGCCTGCCGCCGGAAATTCTGATGATCCCCCTGCCCGGTCACACCCCGGGCCATGCCGGCATCGCCATCCAGCATGAGGGCGGCTGGCTGCTGCACGCTGGTGACGCCTACTTCTACCGCGACGAGATGCGACAGGCCGAACGCCACTGCACACCGGGCCTGAGGTTCTACCAGCGGCTGATGGAAGCCGACCGCACCAGTCGCCTGGACAACCAGGCGCGCCTGCGCGAACTTTCCCTGCGCCAGGATCTGGGGCTGACGCTGTTTTGCAGCCATGACCTGGTGGAGTTTCGGCAATTGCAGGAGGGTAAGCGAGCTTAGGTTGGGCTGAGCGCAGCGAAGCCCAACAGGACCCAGGCTGAGTTCCTCAATGTTGGGCCTCGACGCAGCCACGGCGGCAGGCGACGTAGGTTGGGCTGAGCACAGCGAAGCCCAACGGAATCAGTCCTCAATGTTGGGCTTCGACGGTGGAGCTGTCTCAACCCAACCTACGACGCGATCCGCCACTGCGGTCCCGTAGGTTGGGCTAAGCGCAGCGAAGCCCAACAGGACTTAGGCCGAACTTCTCAATGTTGGGCTTCGACGGTGGAGCCGTCTCAACCCAACCTACGACGCGACCCGCCACTGCGGTCCCGTAGGTTGGGCTGAGCACAGCGAAGCCCAACGGGATCAGTCCTCAACGATGGAGCCGTCTCAAGCCAATTTACGCAATCACCGGATAGCCCTGCTCCACCGCCTCGCGGCGCCAGTCCAGCAGGGGCAGATAGGTCGCCTCGTCTACTGCGGTGAAGCCCTCGATGGCGAGGCACTCGGCCAGCGTAGGATCAGCGACCAGGCTGTCGCTCAGCGCTCCACGCAAAGCCTCAACCTCTGCATCTGACCGGCTGGCGGCGGTGATGAAGGGCAGCGCCGGACTCGGGCGGGTGCGTTGCAAGAGGCGCAGACCGGCGACCCGCTCGGGTTGGGCGCGCTGCAGATAGCCATAGGTCACGGCATCCACCGCGGCCACATCGGCATGGCCTTGCTGCAACAGCGCCAGGCTATTGGCGTGGCTCTCGCTGACGATCACCTCGCCAAAGAAGCGGCCACGCTCGGCCAGGGGCGCCACGGCGAGGCGCAGGAGATTCATGCCGCTGTTGGAATCCAGGCCATTGAGCGCCACTCGCTTGCCGCGCAGATCGGCCAGGCTGGCCACATCCAGGGCGTCAGGCACCAGGATGAAGGCGCAGTGCTCGGCCTCATTGCAACCCTCGAAGCGATAGCGCGGCGCCGCCACCAGACGCACCTGACCGCGCAGGCGGGTCGCCCAGGGATAGCCGCAAGTCTGGGCCAGCAGCAGCTCCGGATGACTCCAGAGCGCTGGCAGTTCCTCGGGCGCGGATTCGAGGGTCGCCCCCAGGCGCAGCGCCACGGCCTCGGCGAGCTGGCGATAGGCGTCGCGCACCTCGGCGGGCTCGACGTACATGGTAAGGGCGGCGACGGTCATGGGCGGCTCCTGCACGGAAAACCGCCATTATCCCCTATCGCTGCGCCTAGAGCGCGGCCTTCACCCGCTCGGCATTTTCCGCCGGCAGCCAGGACGTCCAGACCTCGGGGTGCTCCTTGAGGAAACGCTTGGCCACGACCTGGGCATCTTCGCGTTTCTCGGCCATGCCGGCGAGGATGCCGTTGAACTGGTCGAGGGGAAATTCGACCTTCTCGAACAGGGCCACCAGGGCCGGCGCCTTGTCGTGCAGGTCGCGGGAGACGCCGATGGTGATCTTGGCCGGGAGCGAGCGCGACGGCAGCGGATCGGGGTTCTTCGGATCCGACAGGGTATCCCAGGCCTTCTGGCTGAACGGTGGTTCTTCCAGCTGGACCAGCTTGTAGCGGCCCATCAGCGGTGTCGGCGACCAATAGTAGAAGAGCACCGGTTCGCCGCGGCGCATGGCGGTGGCGATGGCGGCGTCCAGCGCGGGGCCGGTACCGGTGCGGAAGTTGGTGTAGCTGTCGGTGAGCTGGTAGGCCTTGAGCTTCTGGCTGTTGACGATCTCGCAGGTCCAGCCGGTCGGGCAGTTCAGGAAGCGGCCCTTGCCCGGCTCCTCGGGATCGCGGAACAGCTCTTTATAACGTGGCAGATCGGCCACGCTCTTGAGATCCGGCGCCTTGGCCTGGATGCCGCGCTCAGGATCGCCCTTGACCAGGTATTCCGGCACCCACCAGCCCTCGGTGGCGCCCTTGACCGTCTCGCCGACGGCGAACACCTTGCCGGCCTGTTCCGCAGCGCGCCAGGCCGGACTGCGCCCGGCCCACTGCTCGCCGGTGACCTGGATGTCGTTTTGCGCCAGGGCGTTTTCCAGAGTCACGGTGTTGCCCGGTACGCTGTCGGTCTGGCAACCGTAGCCCTTCTCCACCAGCAGGCGCAGGACCTCGGTGGTGAACATGCCGCTCTCCCAGTTGGGGCCGGCGAATTTCACCGTCTTTGGATAGGGACAGCCGCCATCGGCGGCAAAGGCCAGTGGCGCGATGGCGAAACTGGCGAGGGTCAGGGCGAAACGCAGGCGCATGGGCAATTTCTCCGACAAGGGACGTGGTCCTTTCGACCCAAGGTATGGCCATTCGTCGCCGCGGGCCAGAGCTATTTCACAGCGGACCGTTCTCGGCGGTCTTGCGCAGGCCGGCGATCACCGTTTCGCCGGTTTCCCGGGCCAGCTCGGCGTACCAGGCCTGGGTGGCCAGGGGCTCATGACCGTGGGTGATCTCGCAGCGCTTGCGCGCCCGCGCGACGATCCCGGCGACCCGCTCCAGACGGGCTGCTTCATAGGCTTGGAGCGCTGCCAGGGGATCCTGCTCGGCGTCCAGGCAGCGCGCCAGCACCCAGGCGTCCTCCATGGCCTGGCAACCGCCCTGCCCCAGATCCGGCGCCATGGCATGGGCGGAATCGCCCAGGAGCGCTACCCGGCCCTGTACCAGGGTCGGCAGCGGCCGGGTGTCATGGATTTCCACCCGCGCCACACCCTGGGGATCCAGCCGTTCGATCAGCCGTTGCACCGGCGGTGCCCAGCCGGCGAAGTGCTCGGCTAGCTCCGCGCGGTAACGGCTACGGTCGTTGGGTGTGCCCTTGGGCAGGGGTACATCGAAGAAGAAGTAGAATTCATCGCCGCCCATGGGCATCAGGGAGACTCGCTGATGCGCCCCGACGAATTGCGCCCAGTCGTGGGCCTCGGCTAGATCAGGCGCGATCCTCACCCGCCCGTTCCAGTTCACGTAGCCGCAATACTCACGGGTGATGGCCCGGCCCACCACCCGGTCGCGCAGGCGCGAGTGGGTACCGTCGGCGGCGATCAGCAGATCGGCCCGCTCGCGACGCCCGTCGCCAAGGTGCACCGTCACCCCGTCCGCGTCCTGCTCGAAGCCCTCGCAACCGATACCCAGGGTCACCTGATCGGCGCCCACGGCGTCCAGCAGGAGGCGCTGCAGGTGGGCACGGGCGATGGGCCGTGCCGGTCGGCCCACGGCTGTATAGAGCGGCAGCAGGCTGAAGTGGGTGAGCAACTGTCCCTGGTGGTCGCGGTAGCTCATGGTCTGCATGTCGCCACTGACCGCGGCGATGGCGGGCCCCAGTCCCAGGTGTTCGAGTACCTTGACGCCGTTGGGCCAGATGGAGATGGCCGCGCCGATGGGTGCGAGGTCCTGCGCCCGCTCGAACAGGCGGACCCGGTGTCCGGCCTGCTGCAGTGCCAGGGCAGCGGTGAGACCGCCCATGCCGGCACCGGCGATGATGATGTCGAGAGATGGCATGACGGACCTCGTTGGCCGGTAACAGATGCCTTGAGCAAGCAAATTCCTGACCAGGTGGTCAGGTATTGGAATCAGGCCGCTGGCGAAACGAGCGGGGGCGGAAAACGCACCAGCCTGGTGCCCTGCGACCACTCGTCGCTTCGTTTCTAGGCAGGCTGCCCTTCGTCGGCTCGCATGACGCATTCCAGAGCTCTTCTATACTCCTAAGGTAGTCGCCATTTGCGTTGTACCCAGCGTTCGCCATCCACAGAGGCCCGCTTGCGGCGACCACAGCGGGTGAGGAGCAGGATCATGATCAATCATGTCTGGGGCCTGCTGGCCCATCCCGATCGCGAGTGGCAACAGATTCGTCGCGAAGGGGAAACGGTCGGGCACTTCTTTGCCCATCATGTCGCCTTGCTGGCGGCCATTCCCGTCGTCGCGTCCCTGGTGGGCACCACCACCTTCGGCTGGCGCTTCGGTGGCGGTGAAGCCCATGTGCTGGATCTACCCACGGCGGCGGTACTGGCGGTCATCAGCTACGCGCTGATCATGGCAGCGGTGGTGGCCATGGGGCATGTGATCCACTGGCTGGCGCGGCGCTATCCGGATCGGCCCAGTGCCAATCGCTGCATTCTGTTCGCCGGCTACGTGGCCACGCCCATGCTGCTGAGTGGTCTGGTGGGTTTCTATCCGCTGGTGTGGCTGTGCGCCATCGGCGGCATCGTCGGCCTGGCCTATTCGGCCTATCTGCTCTATACCGGCATCCCCTCCTTCCTCAATATCGATCAACGGGAAGGCTTCATCATGTCCGGCTCCACCCTGGCCATCGGGGTGCTGGTGCTGGAGGTGCTGATGGCCACCACGGTGCTGATGTGGGGTTACGGCCCGGAGCTGTTCGGCTGATCGAACGTCGCTCTGCCGTTGGCAAAAAGCCCGGATCGGTCACCGATCCGGGCTTTTTGTTGGCAAGCGGCTAACGGCGGGAAAAGCCGTAGAGATCCATGGCCAGGATGCCATGGGCGATGCCGTCATGATGGACGCTGAGGGTGCCTTCGGGGTCCGCCGCGCCCAGGGCGACGAACAAGGGCAGCAGGTGCTCGTCGGTAGGATGCGCCTGGCGGGCCTGGGGCGCCTGGCGTCGGTAGTCGAGCAAGGCGTCCAGATCTCGCTCGCGCAAGCGATGTTGGATCCACTGCTGGAAGTCCCGCACATAGCCCGGGGACTCAGCGCCCCCACGACGGAAGTGACCGAGGTTGTGGGTCAGGCTGCCTGAACCGATCAGCAGGGTATCCGCCGGTAGCACCCTGGCCAGCGCCTGGCCCAGGGCATAGTGGTAGTCCGGCCCGCGGGTGGCGCTCATCGACAGCGGCACCACGGGGATTTGCGCGTCGGGATAGAGATAGCGCAACGGTACCCAGGCGCCATGATCCAGTCCCTGCGCCTCCGTCTCGGCCTCCCAGCCCTGGTCTCGCAAACCTTGAGCCAGTTGCTCGGCCAGCGCCGGGGCACCCGGCGCGGGATAATCCAGGCGGTAGAGGGCTTCGGGAAAGCCATGGAAGTCATGGATGGTGGCCGGCCGCTTGGCGCTGCCGAATACCGGTATCCGGGTATCGAAGTGCGCCGAGACCACCAGGATGGTGGCTGGGGTCGGCAGTGACCGCCCCAGGGCGCGCCAGGCCGCCCCTGCCGCGCCGGCGTCGAGCGCCTCCATGGGCGACCCGTGGGAAACGAACAGGGTGGGAAGCGACATGGTGGCGACCTCTCGAGTGGATGGATTCAGGCGCGCTTGCGGGCATCCCAGGAAAGCTGACCCGCGCCCAGCAGCGCCAGGGCGGCAGCGGTCACGGCGAGAAAGACCGGATATTCCCAGCCGCCGTCGGGATTGGAAAAGGACCAGCCGTTGCCGAAATGGACTGTCGCCGCGGCGAACAGTTGGACGGCGGCCACTGCCGCGACTGGACGCACCCAGACGCCCAGGATCAGGAGCACGCCCGCGCCCAACTCGAAGAAGGTGACCGGATAGGCCAGCCAGCCGGGAAAGCCCACCGAAGCGAAGAAACCCGCGGTGCCTGGCAAGGTGAACACCAGCAGCTTGGTCAGGCCATGGGCCAGGAACATGGTGCCCAGGGCCAGGCGCAGCAATAGGGCGGCATAGGACGAAGTACGATCGGTCATGCTGATTCTCGAGCAGGGGAAAGATGACCCATTGTCCTGTTTCCAACGCGCGAATAAAGGTGCACTCTGGGAATGAACTGTGCACGCTATGGAAACAATCCTTGGATACCCTGAGAGCCCTGCAGGCCTTCATCAAGATCGTCGAACTGGGTAGCCTGACCGCGGCGGCTGAACGGCTGGAGCTCTCGCGCTCGGCGCTCACCAAGCATCTGGCCGCCCTGGAGCGACACTACGGCACCCGGCTGCTGCAACGTACCACCCGCACCCTGAGCCTGACCGAGGCCGGACGCACCCTCCATGAAGGGCTGGTGCCCCTGCTGGGCGATCTGGAGGCCCTCGAACAGCGCCTGCAGGAAGGCCACGAGCGCCCGCAGGGACGCCTCAGGGTCAGTGCACCCCTGACCTTTGGCGTGCGCCACCTGGCACCGCTGGTGAGCAGTTTCCTGCACGAATACCCCGAGGTCGCCATCGATCTGGAGCTGAGCGATCGTCAGGTGCGCCTGGTCGAAGAAGGCTTCGATCTGGCCGTGCGCATCGGCGATCTCAGCGATTCCAGCCTGGTGGCTCAGCCCCTGGGGGCGGTGGAATTGTTCATCTGCGCCGCGCCCGCCTATCTGCAGCGCCACGGTCGTCCCGAGCACCCGGCCGAACTACGCGAGCACCGCTGCCTGCTCTACAGCTACGCCAGCGATGGCGATCTCTGGGAATTCCAGCGTGACGGTGAGCGCCTGCAGGTCAAGGTCAGTGGGCCCTTGCGCGCCAACAATGGCAGTGTCCTGCACCAGGCGGCGCTAGACGGCCATGGGATCATTCGCCAACCGGACTTCCTGGTGGGCGATGACCTGGCGACGGGTCGCCTGCAACGACTGTTCGCACCCTGGTACACCCAGGCCATCGCCATCCATGCGCTCTATCCCCATCGGCGTCTGGTGCCGGCCAAGGTGCGACTGTTCATCGCCTGGCTGCAGCGACATCTGGTCACAGCCGAGCACCTGAAAAGACTGCCGTAGGTCGCCGCCGAACGGTCGTTGCCGGGGGCTTCGCAGCCTGACGGGGCTTGCCTAGAATCCCTGCCTGTCCCGCCGGCACTGCCGGTTTCTGCGATGGCTGTCGTTCATGTCGACCGAGAATCCTTGCCTCAGCTGTGGCGCCTGCTGCGCCCACTTTCGCGTGTCTTTCTATTGGGGCGAATGCCAGTCGGCAGGCGGCCCGGTGCCCGATTACCTTACCGTCGCGGTCAGCCCCCATCTGGCGGCCATGCAGGGCACCGAGCAGAAGCCGGTACGCTGCGTGGCCCTGCTGGGCGAAGTGGGCTGCGGCACGCGCTGCACCGTCTACGAGAACCGTTCCAGCACCTGCCGCGAGTTCACCGCCGCCTGGGAGAACGGCGAAGCCAATCCCCACTGCGATGCCGCCCGCGCCGCCTATGGCCTGCCGCCGCTGACGCCGCCGTTGCAGCCCCATATCTCGCCCGACCGCGTAGCTTAGGCGCTGTACGAAAACTGCCTGCGCTCAGTGATGCTTCGTTGAAAGAACCTTTCGGAATGCTCATTTACCATTTGTAAACTCCGCTTCCTCAAGGTTTTTCGCCTCGCCTCACCATCGCTCGGCGACTTTTCGTTCAGCGCCTAGAGGAAACCAAACGGCCATCGCCGCTGCCCAAAAAGGCGACGGCTGGGCTGTGAAGCGTGGAAAATGCAGTGCGGATCAGGTTTTCACGTCCCTGCTAGATCGAATACCCTATCGTTCTTTCGCCCGCTATGCGTATCCTGTAGCGCCGAACAACAAGGCTGCTTCAACCGGCCACGTAGAGGCTTACAAAGGCTCTACGCAAGGCAAAGCTGCCGCTATACTGCCTGGCCAATACTCACACATGGAGTTTTTACATGAATAAAGCTGAGCTGATCGACGCCATTGCCGCGTCTGCCGACCTGCCCAAGGCCACCGCTGCCAAAGCCCTGGACGCCTTCACCACTGCGGTGACCGATGCCCTGAAGCAAGGCGACAGCGTCAGCCTGGTCGGTTTCGGAACTTTCGCAGTAAAAGAGCGCGCTGCTCGCGAAGGCCGCAACCCGCAGACCGGTGCCACCATCAAGATCGCCGCTGCCAAGCTGCCCGGCTTCAAGCCCGGCAAAGGCCTGAAAGACGCCGTCAGCTAAGACTGCGTTGGTCGATTCTTGTCTTCCGGGCGCTGCAGAGCGCTTCGGAAGACAGTCCTCCGCCCCACCCGCTCACGCCCCTTCCCTGCTTTTCCCCTCCGCGCCCTAGTGAAAATCCCGACTCGACACCAAGAGTTCGTCGAGCAGCGGACTCAAATCGGTCAAGCGACCGGCGATCAGGTGCTGCACCCCCGCCTCCCGTTCCAGATGCCCCTCGACCTGTAGCAGCCGTGCCTGCAACAGCGGTCGTCGCTGCTGTTCGCCCACTGCGCGCCAGACCACCACATTGAGCATGCCGTGCTCGTCTTCCAGGGTGACGAAGATCACCCCGCTGGCCGTGCCTGGACGCTGTCGTCCGCGCACCAGTCCGGCCACTCGCACCAGGGCGCCGGGCCTGATTTCGTCCAGCTGACGGAAGTCCCGGCAGCGCCGCGCCTGGAGTTCGCCACGCAGCAGGCTCAGCGGATGCGGCCCCAGGGTGGTGCCCAGCATGCGGTAGTCGGCATGGACCTCTTCGGCAACGCTGGGCGTGGGCAAGGCCAGGCGCTCCTCTTGAACGCTATCCGCCGCCGCGAACAGCGGCAGCTGGCGCTCCACCCCGGCCATGGCCCAGCGCGCCTGATGGCGATCACCGGCGAGCTCGGCCAGGGCGCCGGCCTCGGCCAGTTGCCCGCGGGCCCGGGCATCCAGTTCGGCCCGGCGGCAGAGGTCCTCGATGTCGCGAAAGGGCTGCGTACCCCGCGCCACCACCAGGCGGCGGCCGACCGCTTCCGCCAACCCTTGCACCAGGCGCAGGCCCAGGCGGATCGCCGGCTGATGGCCAGCGCTCGCCTCCAGCCGGCAGTCCCAGTCGCTGGCCTGCACGGTCACGGCGCGCACCTCGACGCCATGGCGTCGCGCGTCCTGCAGCACCTGGTCGGGACTGTAGAAGCCCATGGGCCAGCTGTTGACCAGGGCACAGGCGAAGGCGGCCGGTTCATGGCATTTGAGCCAGGAGCTGGCATAGGTCAGCAGGGCGAAGCTGGCGGCATGGGATTCGGGAAAGCCGTAGCTGCCGAAGCCCTTGATCTGCTCGAAGAGGCGCGCGGCGAATTCCGGGCGATAGCCGCGCTCGACCATGCGACTGTGCAACCGCTGACGATGAGGTTCGAGGCCGCCATGACGCTTCCAGGCGGCCATGGAGCGGCGCAGCTGATCGGCTTCGCCCGGGGTGTACTGGGCAGCGGTCATGGCGATCTGCATCACCTGCTCCTGGAACAGCGGCACTCCTAGGGTGCGCTCCAGGGCTGGCCGCAATTCGTCATGGGGATAGTCCGCCACTTCCTCGCCACTCCGGCGGCGCAGATAGGGATGCACCATGTCGCCCTGGATCGGCCCGGGCCGGACGATGGCCACCTCGATCACCAGGTCGTAGAGGGTTTGCGGCCGGAGGCGCGGCAGCATGGCCATCTGGGCGCGGGATTCGATCTGGAACACCCCCACCGTGTCGGCGCGGGAGATCATGGCGTAGGTGGGCGCATCCTCCTGGGGCAGGCTGGCCAGGGTCCAGCGCTGGCCACGCCAGTCAGCGACCAGGTCGAAGCAGCGGCGCAGGGCGCTGAGCATGCCCAGGGCGAGGATGTCGACCTTGAGCAGGCCCACGGCATCGAGGTCGTCCTTGTCCCACTGGATCAGGGTGCGCTCGGGCATGGCGGCATTCTCCACCGGCACCAGCGTAGCCAGGGGCGCCTCGGAGATGACGAAGCCGCCGGGATGCTGGGAGAGATGCCGGGGAAAACCGATCAGTTGACCGGCGAGGATGAGCACCCGCTGCAGCAGCGGGCTGTCGGGATCGAAACCGGCTTCGCGCAGACGTGCGGGGCCGGGGATCTCGTCGGTCCAGCGCCCGGCGCACCCGGACAGGGCGTCGAGCTGATCGCCCGGCAGGCCCAGGGCCTTGCCGACATCGCGCAGGGCGCCGGCGGCATGGTAGGTGCTGACCACCGCGGTGAGCGCGGCCCGTTCGCGGCCATAGCGGCGGAAGACGTACTGGATCACCTCTTCGCGACGCTCGTGCTCGAAGTCGACATCGATGTCGGGCGGTTCGTCGCGCTCGCGGGAGATGAAGCGCTCGAACAGCAGGTTGCCGGTGAGCGGATTCAGCTCGGTGATGCCCAGCACGTAGCAGACCACCGAGTTGGCTGCCGAACCGCGGCCCTGGCAGAGGATGTGCTGGCGGCGGGCATGGTCGACGATGTCGTGCACGGTGAGAAAGTAGTTCTCGTAGCCCTTCTCGGCGATCAGCGCCAGCTCCCTGGCTACCTGGTCGGTGACCTTTTGCGGCGGTCCCTCCGGCCAGCGCCAGGCCAGGCCGCGGCGGGTCAACTCGGCCAACCAGGAGCCGGCGGTCTGGCCGGCGGGTATCACCTCCTGGGGATAGCGATAACGCAACTCGCCCAGATCGAAGCGACAGCGGGCGGCGATCTTCAGGGTTTCGGCGCGCAAGGCATCGGGATAAAGCCCTTCGAGCACCGTCAGCGGGCGCAGATGCCGCTCCCCGTTGGGATGCAGGCGATAGCCGGCCTCGGCCACTGGCAGGTGGTGGCGGATGCTGGTGAGCACATCCTGCAGGGCACGACGACCGCGGGTATGCATGTGCACGTCGCCGCAGGCCACCGGCGGCAGCCCCAGTTGCTCCCCCAGTGCCTGCAACTGCATGAGCTGGGCGGCGTCATCGGCGCCGCGCAGCAATTCCACGCCTAGCCAGAGGCGTTCGGCGAAGACCTGCTTGAGCCAGGCGCCCTCCTCGGCCAGGGGTTCGCCGCCCGGCAACCAGATGGCCAGCAGCCCGGGCAAGGGGTGCTGCAAATCCGCGCGACCCAACTGGTAGCGGCCCTTGGGCGCACGGCGGCGCGCCCGGGTGATCAGGGCGCAAAGAGACTCGTAGCCCGGCAGATCCTCCACCAGCAGCACCAGGCGCAGGCCGTCGTCCAGGGTCAGCTCGCTGCCAACGATGAGCGGCAGTCCGACCTGGCGCGCCGCCTGCCAGGCGCGGACGATGCCGCTCAGGGTGCCTTCGTCGGTGATGGCCAGGGCGGCGTAGCCCAGCGCCTTGGCTCGCTCGAACAATTCCAGGGCGCTGGAGGCACCGCGCTGGAAACTGAAATTCGACAGACAGTGCAACTCGACATAGCCGCTCATGCGAACCAGCCCTGGATCCACCAGGGCGCCTCCTCGCCATAGCGGCGGAAGGCCCAGGCTTGGCGTCCGTCGGCCACCTCGATGCGGTAGTAGTCGCGGCGTTGGTCGCCGCCGTCCCACCAGCCGCTTTCGATGCGTTCAGGACCGGCCAGGATCCGGCGTGGCTGACCGTCGAGGGGGCGCGGTTCGCGCAGCAGCCAGCCCGGACGCAGGCCGGGCAGCACAGTCTCCAGGCGTCGCTCGTGGCGCCAGACCAGGGCGCGCTCGGGCCGATGATCCGCCTGAATGCCGAGGCCGAGCACGGCCTCCTCGCCCAGCCGGGCACGCAGACGCTCGCGCAGCACCTCCCAGCCCACGGCCTGGGCCGGGCGTTCGTCGAACAGGCCATGGCGTTCCGGCACGAAGAGCGGCAATTCCTCGCTTTCCAGGCGCAGCGCCAGAACCGGCGCCACCACCTGCAACTGTTCGAGGCGGCCACGGGCGAATTCGAACAGCAGGGCGGCATCGCGCTCGGGGGCCAGCAGGCCGATGGTGAGGGTGGTGGCCGGCCCCTGGCGATGTTCCAGCCAGAGCAGGAAGCGCTGCACGCCACGGTCACGACTGGCCAGCCAGGCGGCCAGGTCGGCGGTGAGGCGGCGCAGTGGAAACAGCAGGGCCTGGTGGGAGTCCACCTCGAAATTGAGTTCCACCCGCGCCACGAAGCGATCGGGCGGCCGATAGAACTCCAGCGCCAGACTGCGACTGCCGCCCAGCAGATCCAGCTGCTGCAGAAGCTCCGGCGCGAAACGCCGGGCCAGGGCGGCCCTGGGCAGGGCCTTGAGCTGCTCCAACCGGCGGATACCCATGCGCGTCAGCGCCTGGGCTTGCTGGGGGGCGAAACCGGCGCGCTCCACGGGCAGCCGATCGAGCAGGCGCGGCAGGTCATCCGGAGAGGCGATGAGACCATCGGCGACATTGGTCAGCATGCGCGCCGCCACCGGATTGGGTGCCAGGGCCAGCCGATGACGAAAGCCCAGGCCCTGGAGCTCCTGACGCAGGCGCCGCTCCAGCCGCGGCCAGGGACCCAGCAGCGGCAGGCTGGACTGGATCTCCAGCAGCAGCGCCCGCGGATAGTGGCGACTGACCTGGGAGCTGAAGCCATAGCCCCAGGCCGCCAACAGCGCCTCGGCCGTCTCGATGAGCGCCGGATCATGTTCCTGCTGCTCGAAGTCACGGGTCAGCGCCTGGGCGGCGGCCAGGGTCAGGCCAGGGCGCAGTCCCAGGGCTCGCGCGGCCGGATTGACCGCCCGCAGCAGGCGACGCTGGGGCGGACCGGAAAGCAGCACCAGCGGCTGCTCCGGCTGCGGATGGCGGCGCAGCACGGCATCCAGCGCCAGCTGCGGAAAGAGGATGCAGGCCCAGCGCATGGCCAGCTCAAGCGCCGCCGGCCAGATCGAGCACGCCGGGCTGACCGCCCCGGCATTTGCGGATATGTAGCCGTTCCAGCGGCGCCCTGAGTTCCAGGCGCAAGGCCGCCGGCGAGGGATTGTCCAAGGCGGCGGCCGGGCGCAGGGCGAAGGCCAGGGTGCGACCGCTCTCGGCGGCGACCTGCAGCCGGCGCAGTTGGCGATCATCGGCCCGCTCGGGCCAGCAGAGCACCGCGCCGAAGCATCCCGAACGCAGGCACTGCTCGGCGGCCCAGAGCACCTCGGCGCCCTGGGCGCGGATCACCACCAGGGAATCCAGCGCCACGCCGGCCGCCTGCCAGGCCAGGGGATAGGGCAACAGCGGCGGGCCGATCAGGGCGATGCGCTCGGCGGCCTGGCTCAGGCGCGCCAGGGTTGGCCAGAGCAGCCGCAACTCGCCATGGCCGGGGCCGGCGAGCAGCAATTCGGTCAGCGCCGCCTCGGGCCAGCCGGCGCCGGGCAGATGGGCATCCAGGGCGGCGACCCCGGTGGGCTGCCGGCTACGCCGGGCCTCGGGACTGGTCTGCCCCTTCCAGAGCCGCCGCTCCTCGAACAGCCGGGCCAGGCTGGCGCCGCCGCCGCTCATGCCGCCAGACCTGCAGGGGTGTTATCCATGGCCATCGCCTCAATCTGTATATGCATACAGTATTAGAGGCGATCCGCATCGGGGTCAAGTCGAACCGGTGTCCGCGTCGATGAGGGGATCGGTCAGATCCAGATCACCACGCCGATCAAGGCAGCCAGCAACAGCCACTGTTCGAGGTAGTAGCGGAAGCGGTTGCGCTTCTTCAGCGCCTTGCCGCGTTGACGGATGCGATAGAGGTGCCGGAAGGCACGGTTGAGGCCACCGGTGCGGTCGCTGGCGTCATTGGGCGAGGCCGCCGAGGCCAGCAGGGTACCGCTTATCCAGCGGTTGAAGGCACCGGCCCAGCGATAGCGCAGCGGTCGCTCGATGTCGCAGAACAGGATGATGCGATCCTGCTCGGTGGTGTTCTCGGCGTAGTGGATGAAGGTTTCATCGAACACCACTGCCTGGCCATCGCGCCAGTGATAGCGCTGGCCGTCCACCTCGATGAAGCAGCGTGGGTCGTTGGGCGTGGCCAGGCCCAGGTGATAGCGCAGGGAGCCGCCATAGGGATCGCGATGGCGCACCAACCGCGACCCGGGCGGCAACTCGGCGAACATGGCCGCCTTGACCGTGCCGATGCCCCGCAGCAATCCGGTGGTCTGCGGGCACAGCTGCATGGCGGAAGGATGGCTGTCGCCGTACCACTTCAGATAGAAGCGCTTCCAGCCGCTCTTGAAGAAGGAGTTGAAGCCGGCATCGTTGTGCTCGGCGGCTTTCTTGATCTGGCCGGCACGCAGCAGGGCCAGGGCTTCGTCACGAATGAGCTGCCAGTTGTCCTGCAGCACCTGGAGCTCGGGAAAGCGTTCCACCGGGTGATAGGGCTGGTTGGGTACCCGCGACGTCAGGAACATGAAGGTGTTCAGCGGTGCCAGCACCGTCGAATGATCACCTAGCTGACGCAGGAATCGATGACGCACCCGACCGCGAAAATGCACGTACAACACACAGAGAAAGAAACCGCCGATCACGAACCACTTCACGCGTCACTGTCCTGAAAAGAATGTTTCAAGATGTTATACGCTCCACCGGCATCAGACCTAACTCTAAGGTCTGACGATTAGCCGCAGGCTTGCACGGGGACGTGCACCGCCGCTGGGAGCCATGACGGGCATCTTGTATCCTGCAGGTGACACTTCGAGTGCCCGGAGGGCCTCATCATGCGTTCGCTACTCTATGGCCTGCTGCTCGCCAGTGGCGTCGTGGCCGCTCAGGATGTCTACAAATGCGTGGACGACCAGGGCCAGACGACCTATACCCAGGGCGCTTGTCCGACGAATAGTCAGATCACTACCATTCCGCTGCAGCGTTTGCCCGACAGCAACGGCTTCACTCCCCCGCCAAAACCCGCCACGCCACCGCCAGCCACTGCGCCGCGCGAGATCACCGTAGTCCCCGCGCCGGCCAGCAGCCGTCAGCGCCCGGTCGATGACGTCACCGTGGTCGGCAGCTCTTCCTCCTCTTCCAGCTTTCGCCAGGAAACCCAGGTGCGCAGCGGCGGCATCCTCTATCAGCCGGTGCCGATCTACATCGACCGCCGGCCGCGTGACGAGACCTGGCACATGGTGCCCCACCCCCAGGCGCAGCCGCCGGCTCCGCCTACTCAGCAGATTTACGGTATCCCTTTCAAACGCTGAAAGGCGGTAACCACTGCCTAAAGACGATGCAGGAAGTTGACGACGAACTTGCGTCCCTCGGTGCGGTTCTCGGCGTCCTGCTCGAAGTAGCTGTTGACGGTGACCAGGTTCTGTCTGGAAAAGGCGTAGGTGAAACCCGGACCCCAGGCCCAGACCTTTTCCCGGCGTCCGCTGACGTCATGGCCATCCACCTGGGTATCGGTGATCTGCCGGAGCCAATAGCCGCTCAGGCCGATGCTGAGTCGGTCGTTCAGCGCGTACTGGGTGGCGAAGTTGGCATGCAGTGCCTGGCCGGCCTGGGTGTCCGAGACAGCGCCGAAGCTACGCAGCGGCTGGTCGTTCTTGCCATTCCACAGGTACCAGAAGCGCCCGGTCACCGACCATTGGGGCGTCAGCCAGTAGGTGGTGGCGTAATAGGGATTGAAGGACCAGAAGTTGCTGCCCGGATTGATCGCTCGGTCGCGGTCGTAGCGGCCGGTGGGGGCGACGATCTCGGCCTCGATGCGCTGCGCCCAGCGCGGTCCGCCGTCGGGGCGGGTGGTGGTGGGTAACTGCAGGAAGGCGCCCAGGGTCAGGTCCCCTACCCCTTCGCGGGCGCTCAGCGCCTGGCCGCCGAGGCCATCGTCGACATCGGCATGGGCCAGCCAGGGCAGGATGGCGGTGAAGCCGGGCATGGCACCGTTGGCCAGCGGCTGCCCCAGGTAGATCAGCTGGGTGACCGGGGCGAAGGTGGTCAGGTCCTGCTTGGGCAGGGGCAGCTTGCGGCCATTCTGATCGTTGAAGCGACTGGTCTTGCCATAGATCAGGTATTCCGCCAGGTACCAGCCAGGGCCGTCCGGTGCCGGGGCACCATCATAGAAGCTGGTGGAACCGAGGTTGAGACCGGGCAGGTCGTAGGCCTGAGCCAGCGTGGAGGCGAGACTGGCCGCGGCCAGCAGACCGAATCGGGAAAGTGTGCGCATGACGTCGTCCTGGGATTGTTCTTGTTGTGGGAACACGCGATCACCGCACCTGGGCAGGCGCGGCGATCCGGGTCAGACGTAACTGGCGGCCAGGCCGCCATCCACTGGCAGATTGGCGCCGTTGATCCAGCGCGAGGCATCGCTGCAGAGGAAGGCGATCACCGCGGCCACCTCGTCGGCCAGCGCCGGACGCAGGATGCGCTGGCTGTCGCGGGCGACCCGCTCTTCACCCAGCATGCTGACGAAGTCACCGAGGATGGGCGTGAACACCGGGCCCGGCGCCACGCAATTCAGCCGCACGCCGAATTCGCGGAACCAGGTCTGGGACTGCACGAAGCTCCAGACGATGAGCGCCTCCTTGAAGTACTGGTAGCAGGTGGCCTGCTCCACCGGATGGGCCTCCAGCCAGGCCTGGGCCTGGGCGAAGTCGGCGATTTGCGCCAGTTCGCGGTGCCGCTCCAGGCGCTGCGGCCATTCGGCGCCGAGGATGGAGGTGACGTTGACGATGGCCCCGCCCTGCCCCAACCGCGCGACCAGTTGCTGGCTGAGCAACCGCAGGCCGAGGTAATTGACCCGGGCCACTGCCTCCCGGGGTGCCGTGCCCGGTACCCCGGCGATGTTGCACAGGCCGTGCAGGTGCGCCGGCAGGCGACCGACCAGGGCGGCGATGCTGTCGGGATCGCCCAGGTCGGCCTGGTGGAAGTCGTCCAGGCTGAACTGGGGCTGATTGCGGTCGACGCCGATCACAGTGGCGCCTTGGAAGCGTGCCAGGCGCGCCAACTCGGCGCCAATGCCGGAGGCCACGCCGGTGATCACTAGAGTCTTGCCATTCAGGGTCATGGGATTTTCCTCTTGTTGTTATTGGGGGTGAAACAAGGGTTTGGAGCCTGCTCAAAGGCTTGCGAGCTAGAGCCAAACAAGGCGAACACGGCTGAGGAAGCGGATCGGACCCGCGCTCGGGTTTACGAGTGGTAAATGAGCATTCCGATCGGGCTGGCGACCCAGGTCGTGTTCAACGCGGTTTGGCCGACGCGCAGCAGCCTTTGAGCAGGCTCTCAGAAGGGATAGCGTGGCGGCTCGTTATGCTCGGTCACCCATTGCCACTGGCTGTAGTCGTCCCAGTTGCACAGGCCACCGACGCTGCCGCCATTGCCGGACTGGCCACGGCCGCCGAAGGGATTGACCACCTCGTCGTTCACCGTCTGGTCGTTGAGGTGCAGCATTCCGCACTCCAGCCGTTCGCCCAGGGCCCGGGCCCGCGCCAGGGAGCCGGACAGCACACCGGCCGCCAGGCCATAGGGGGTGCGGTTGGCCAGGTCGATGGCTTCGGACTCGTCGGCGAAGGTCACCACGCTGGCCACCGGGCCGAAGACTTCCTCATCGAAGGCCCGCATGCCGGGGCGGACGTAGGCGAGCACCGTGGGGGCATAGAAGAGGCCTTCGTGATGACCGCCCTGCAGCAGCCGGGCACCGGCGGCCAGGCTGTCGGCGACGATGCCCTGCACCCGTCGCAACTGCCGGTCGTTGATCAGCGGGCCGAGTTGGGTGCTGGGCGCCAGGGGGTCACCCAGGCGCAGGGCGGCGGCGCGGGCGACCAGGCGTTCGCTGAAGGCGGCGGCGATGCGCTGGTGCACCAGGATCAGGCCGGTGGCCATGCAGATCTGGCCCTGGTGCAGGAAGCTGCCCCAGGCGGCGCAGCTGGCGGCGCGGTCGAGATCGGCGTCATCGAGCACGATCAGCGGATTCTTGCCGCCCAGCTCCAGCGCCACCTTCTTCAGATGGCGTCCGGCGCTTTCCGCCACCTGGCGCCCGGCCTGGGTCGAGCCGGTGAAGGCGATCATCCGCACCTGGGGATGGGCGCAGAGCGCTGCCCCGGTCTCGGCGCGACCGGGCAGCACCTGCAGCACGCCTTTGGGCAGGCCGATGGCCTCGAACAGTCGGGCGATCAGCACGCCGCCGCTCACCGGCGTCTGGTGATCCGGCTTGAGTACCACGGCATTGCCGCAGGCCAGCGCCGGGGCCACGGCGCGCAGGGAAAGGATCAGCGGGAAGTTGAAGGGCGAGATCACCCCCACCACGCCATGGGGCAGGCGGCGGGCATAGGACAGGGCACCACGCTCGCTGGGCAGAACCACGCCATGGGGCTGCAGCAACTGGCCGGCGACCTGCTGCAGGATGACTCCGGCTTCGCGCAGCTCCAGCTCGGCCTTGGGCAGGATGCCGCCGGTCTCCCGGGCGATCAGGGGTGCCAGTTCGGCGCGATTCAATTCGAGCTGCGCGGCGGCCGCCAGGAACAGCGCGGCCTTTTGCCGGGCCGTCCAGGCGGCCCAGGCCGGTTGCGCCTGGGCCGCCTTGGCGCAGGCCTGGTCGATGTCGGCGACGCTGGCGAGGCCCGTGCGATGCAGGGGCTGGCCGGTGGCGGGTTCGATGACCTCCAGGGTGCCGCCCTGGGCGGCGATCCAGTCGCCATCGAAAATCCGCTCGCGCCAGGGTGCGCCGTCCAGGAACGGCGTGGATGGTCTGCTCATAGCCTTCTCCTTGTTGTTATCGGGCCGCGGTGGGCACAGACAACGGAGCAAGGGCTGTGCCCAGCCCGGGCTGGCAGGAGAAAGAGCCGTTCAATCAGGGACTTGCTGATTTAGGTGGGCAAAGACACCCGGCCTACCCGGCAAACGCCTTGCTCAAAAGATAAAGTTATGAGGTATAACCTTTTTCTCGATTGCGCATTTGCGCAATTCACCTGGGAAGTCGTGCCATGGCCCGGTCCGAACGCCTGTCCCTCAACGCCTTGCAGCAGGTCACCCCTGGCCTGTACCGGGGCGACAGCGCCGCCTGGGACGGCAGCGCCAGCCCGACCCAGGCGGAACTGGCCGAGTGCCTGTTCTTCTCGCCCGGAGATGGGCGCATCTGGCTCAACGACCAGCGCATGCTGCTGGTGCACGCCTCCGCCTTTGGCGCCCTGCGGCGCGAGCTGATCGGCGCCCTGGGTCAGGAACGCGCCCGCGGCCTGCTGACCCGGGTCGGCTATCTGTCCGGGGTGCGCGACGCCGAGCTGGTGCGCAAGCGCTGGCCCCAGGCCGACGCCGCCGCCATCTTCGCGGCCGGCACCCGCCTGCACGGCCTGGAGGGGCTGGTGCGGGTCGAGCCGCTGCATTTCGAATTCGATGTCGACCAGGGCCGCTATGGCGGCGAATTCCTCTGGCACCACTCGGCCGAATGCGACGAGCACCAGATCGCCCATGGCCAGGGCAGCGATCCGGCCTGCTGGATGGAGATCGGCTATGCCATCGGCTACGTCAGCAGCCTGTTCGGCCGCCTGGTGATCTTTCGCGAGGTGGAATGCCGGGCCATGGGCCACCATGTCTGCCGGGTCGAAGGCCGCAATGCCGAACGCTGGCCCGACGTGGCGGAGGACCTGCGCTATCTCAATGCCGCGGGCGATGGTACCCCTGAGAGGACTGCCACCGAACGCCTGCCCGCGCCCCTGCCCCACGCCGTCGACGGCCAGCCGCTGGTAGGCGCCTCGGCGGCCTTCAACGGCGCCTTCCAGGCGCTACAACGGGTCGCCCCGACCCCGGCCACGGTGCTGCTCACCGGCGAATCCGGGGTGGGCAAGGAGCTGTTCGCCAGCCACCTGCACCGTCTCAGCCACCGCGCCGACGGCCCCTTCGTCGCCCTCAACTGCGCGGCCATTCCCGAGAATCTCATCGAAGCCGAATTGTTCGGCGTGGAGCGCGGTGCCTATACCGGCGCCAACCAGTCCCGCGCCGGGCGCTTCGAACGGGCCCAGGGCGGTACGCTGTTCCTCGACGAGATCGCCTGCCTGAGTCTGCCCGGCCAGGGCAAGCTGCTGCGCGCGCTGCAGGAGCGCGAGATCGAGCGGGTCGGCGGTAGTCGTACCCTCAGGGTGGACGTACGGGTAGTCGCCGCCACCAATCTGGACCTGCGCGACGCGGTGCGCCGTGGCGACTTCCGCGAAGACCTCTTCTACCGACTCAACGTCTATCCCATCGGCATCCCAACCCTGCGGGACCGCCGCGACGACGTACCGCTGCTGGTGGATCTGTTCCTGCGCCGCTTCTGCGCCGCCTACGAACGTCCGCCGGTAGGGCTGACCATGCGCGCCCTCAAGGCGCTGCTGCGCTACGATTTTCCCGGCAACGTACGGGAATTGCAGAATCTGGTGGAGCGCGGGGTGATCGCCAGCGATCCGGGTGAACTCATCGACCTGCCCCACCTGTTTCGCGGCGAGCCGCTGCCGGCCGACCTCCTGGAACCGGCGCCGCAGACAGCCGGCTGGCTGGAGCGCCTCGGCGTGGCTGGCGAACGCCCGCTGCACCTGGGCCAGCTGGAAGCCGAGCTGCTCGACGAAGCCCTGGCGCACAGCCACGGCAACGTGGCCGCCGCGGCACGACTGCTCGGCCTGAGTCGTGCCCAGTTCGCCTATCGCCATCGACGCGCGAGACGGGATCTGGACTAGAATGACCCCTCGATACCCTCCTCTCGCCATCTCCGACGGAAGCCCTTCCCGCCGATGAGTTCCCCCGACGACGCCACGCCCCTGGACCCTGCCGCCACTCCCTGGCTGGACACCGCCGTAGGCTATGCCCTGCGCCGCGCCCAGATGAAGATGTTCCAGCACCTGGTGGACAGCCTGGCTGAATACGACCTGCGCCCTGCCCAGTTCACCGCCCTGGTGATCCTCGAACAGGAACCGGGCCTGATGCAGGCCGACCTGGCCCGGCGCCTGGCCATCGAGCCGCCGCAACTGGTCCTGCTGCTGAACAAGCTGGAACGCCAGGGCCTGGCCGAGCGGGTGCGCGGCACCCAGGATCGCCGCGCCTACGCCCTGCACCTCACCGAGCAGGGCCGCGCCCTGGTGGGCGAACTTAAGGAACGCGCCGCTGCCAGCGACCGTGCCGCCAGCGCCCCGCTGGACGACGCCGAACGAACCGAGCTGTTGCGCCTGCTGCGCAAGCTCAATGGAGAGCTGGGCTGAAGGTTGATCGCCGGGTGTTGGGCTTCGCTGCGCTCAGCCGCAACCTACGAAAAGCCAGCTTGCACCGATCGCCCCCTCTCCCTCGGGGAGAGGGTTGGGGTGAGGGATACTGGCAGCGTCTGGGGCAGTACCCTGTTGGGCTTCGCTGCGCTCAGCCGCAACCTACGAAAAGCTAGCTTGCACCGATCGCCCCCTCTCCATCAGAGAGAGGGTTGGGGTGAGGGAGATTGGCAGCGTCTGGGGCAGTACCCTGTTGGGCTTCGCTGCGCTCAGCCGCAACCTACGAAAAGCTAGCTTGCACCGATCGCCCCCTCTCCATCAGGGAGAGGGTTGGGGTGAGGGAGATTGGCAGCGTCTGGGGCAGCGCCCTGTTAGGCTTCGCTGTGCTCAGCCGCAACCTACGGAAAGCCAACCTGCACCGAACGCCCCCTCTCCCTCGGGGAGAGGGCTGGGGTGAGGGGGACCCCGGTACCTATCGTCACGCCCTGATCAACAGCGGCGCCGTTCCGCGATAGCAGGCTTCCAGGCGTTCCGCGCGATGGGTCAGGACGCTGCGCTGGTTGAGCGAGCCCTTGTCGGTGATCTCACCACGGTCGGCGGATGGCGGTTCCTCCTGCAGGGCGATCCATTCCAGGCGGCTGGCGTTGCCCGAGGCCTCGCGATTGAGGCGCTTGAGCCAGGCGGCGAACCAGTCCTGCACCGGCGCGCTGGCCAGTACCGTGGCGGCATCGACGCCGTCGTCCAGCCCGGCCAGTTGCCGGCAATCCGCCAGGCGCGGGAAGACCAGCAGTCCCAGACACTCGCGATCCGGCGCCGCCACCACCACGTCCTGCACCAGCGGCGTGCCCTCCAGCACCGCGCGATTGCGTAGGGGACCGACGCTGACGAACACCCCGGACGACAGCTTGAAGTCCTCGGCGATGCGGCCATCGAACATCAGGCCCAGTTGCGGGTTGGCCGGATCGACCAGCTTGAGGGCATCGCCCGAGCAGTAGAACCCCTCTTCGTCGAAGCAGGCGGCGGTCTGGCCGGCATCGCGCCAGTAGCCAGGCATGATGTGCGGCCCGCGGAAGCGCCCTTCCAGCTTGCCGTCCACCGGCACCAGCTTGAGTTCGCACCCCGGCGCCGGTACCCCGACGTAGCCGGCCACCGACAGGGGTCCGGTGGTGAAGGTGCAACTGGGCGAGGCCTCGGTCATACCCAGGCCGGCCATCATGCGGATGCGTTCGCCGCAGTGGGCCTCGGCGATGCGATCCAGACGATCCCAGACGCTTTGCGACAGCCCCGCCGCGGCAAAGAAGAACAGCCGCATGCGGGCGAAGAAGCGCTCGCGCAACCTGGCGTCACTTTCCAGCGCATTGGCCAGCTCTTCCCAGCCGCGCGGCACCGTCAGGTAGGCGGTGGGTGATACCTCGCGCAGGTTGCGCAGGGTCTCGCCGAAGCCCTGGGGCGTCGGCTTGCCTTCGTCCAGATAGAAGGTGCCGCCGTTGTAGAGCACGATGCCCAGGTTGTGGCTGCCGCCGAAGGTGTGGTTCCAGGGCAGCCAGTCCACCAGCACCGGCGGCTCTTCGCCAAACACCGGAAAGGTCTGCAGCAGCATCTGCTGGTTGGCGCAGAGCATGCGCTGGGTGGTGGTCACCGCCTTGGGCAACTTGGTGGAACCCGAGGTGAAGAGAAACTTGGCGATGCTGTCCGGGCCGGTCGCGGCGAAGGCACGCTCGGCCGCGGCCAATTCACCGCGAGCGAGCAGCGACTCGAAGGCCAGGCTGATGCGCCCCTGTACCTGACCCCGGGTCGCGATCACCGGCACGTTGGCCGGCAGCACGGCGTCCAGCGCCTTCTGGAAGGCCGGACCATCGCTGACGAACACCAGTCCCGGCTGCAGCAGGCCGCAGACATGGCGCAGCTTGGCGTGATCCTGGGACAGCAGTGCATAGCCGGGTGACACCGGGCAGAAGGGAATGCCGGCGTAGAGGGCCGCCATGGCCAATTGCAGATGTTCGGGATCGTTGCCGGAGAGGATCGCCAGCGGGCGTTCGGCGGAGAGGCCGAACTCCAACAGCGCGGCGGCCAGCTGGCGCACCCGCTGCAGCATCTCGCCATAGGAGAAGTCGCGCCAGGCGCCGCCGGCTTCCCGTGCGGCGAAGAAGGTGCGGTCCGGGGCCACCGTGGCCCAGTGCAGCAGCCGGTCCAGCAGTCGCGGCGGCGGCGGAGTCAGGGCTTCCTGGGAGGCCATGTAGAGCAGTCCATCCCGCTCTTCCACGGTGACGCCGGGGTGGCCCAGGGTCACCGGGCGATAGCGCAGCGGCTGATCAGCGGGCGCGCGGGTGTGCGTGACGTGACTCACCTTGAATTCTCCTCTGGGCTGGCGCCCAAGGGCGCCTCTTATTGTTGTCGCGACAGGAGCGAGGGACGGCGGACGCGGATCAGATCGGGTAGTGGCGCGGCCCCGTCTGCAGCGTCACCCAGCGCAACTGGGTGAAGTGGTCGATGGAGGCGCGCGAACCGAAGCTGCCGTAGCCGCTGGACTTGACGCCGCCGAAGGGCATCTGCGCCTCGTCGTGCACCGTGGGGCCGTTGATGTGGCAGATGCCGCTCTCCACCCGCTGGGCCAGCGCCAGGGCGCGGGCGGTGTCGCGACTGAAGATGGCGGACGAGAGACCGAATTCGGAATCGTTGGCCAGGCGCAGCAGGGCTTCGTCGCCCTCGGCACGGATCACCACCGCGACCGGTCCGAAGGATTCCTCGGCATAGAGTTGCATCTCGGCGGTGACGCTATCCAGCAGGGTCGGCTGGAGGATACTGCCGTCGAGCCCGCCGCCACAGACCAGCCGGGCGCCCTTGCCCACGGCGTCGTCGATCATGGCCTTGATACGGGTGCCGGCGCTGGCGTCGATCAGCGAGCCCAGCACCGAGTCGGGCGCGCTGGGATCACCGGCCCTGAGGGTGCGCACCTTGGCCGCCAGGCGCTCGACGAAGGCGTCGGCGATGCGGCTGTCCACCAGCAGGCGCTCGGTGGACATGCAGATCTGCCCCTGGTTGAAGTAGGCGCCAAAGGCTGCCGCGGCGACCGCGGCATCCAGATCGGCGTCCTCCAGCACCAGCAGCGGTGCCTTGCCGCCCAGTTCCAGCACGGCCGGCTTGAGATGGCGCGCCGACAGTTCGCCGACGATGCGACCCACCCGGGTGGAGCCGGTGAAGTTGACGCGCCGCACCGCCGGGTTGGCGATCAGCCGCTCGACGATGGCCGGGGCATCCTCCGGAGCATTGGTGACGACATTGACCACGCCGTCGCCCAGGCCGGCATCCTGCAGCACCTGGCCGATCAACCGGTGCACGCCCGGGCTTTGCTCCGAGGCCTTGAGCACCACGGTGTTGCCGCAGGCCAGCGGCATGGCCAGGGCGCGGGTGCCCAGGATCACCGGGGCGTTCCAGGGGGCGATGCCCAGCACCACGCCGCAGGGCTGGCGCAGCGCCATGGCGAAGCTGCCAGGCACATCGGAAGGAATGACCTCGCCCTGGATCTGGGTGGTCATGGCCGCCGCTTCGCGCAGCATGTTGGCCGCCAGGTGGACATTGAAGCCGTACCAGTTGGCCATGGCGCCGGTCTCCCCGGCCAGGGCGACGAATTCGTCACTGCGTGCGGCCAACCCGTCGGCCGCGGCCAGCAGCCGGCGGCGCCGCTCGCCCGGCGGTAGCGCGGCCCAGGCGGGGAAGGCGGCCTGGGCCGCGGCGACGGCGGCGTCGGCATCCTCCGGGGTGGCGGCGGCCACGGTGGAGACCACCGCGCCGGTCACCGGATGGCAACGCTGATAGCTACGACCGTCGCCGGCCGGGCGGCTGGCGCCGCCGATGAGCAGGGATACCTCGACCATGACGCTACCTCTTGTTGTTGTACGGGTGGGCGGTGGCGGTTCAGCGCTTGTAGGTCTGCAGCCCAGGCTTGATGCTCTTGTCGTCGAGGAACTGCTTCATGCCCTGCTCGCGACCGCCCTCCGGATCCTGCAGCCGCGACTGGTCGAGCTTGGCATAGAGGTAGTCCTCGTTCTGCTCCCAGGTCAGTTCGCGGCAGCGCTTGAAGCCGACCTTGGCGGCACGCAGCACCACCGGATTCTTGTCCAGCAGCTCACGCGCCAGGGCGGTGGTCACCTCACGCAACTGGTCGCGCGGCACGCTCTGGTTGACCAGGCCCATGGCGGCAGCCTCGGGACCGCTGAAGGTCTTGCCGGTCATCACATAGTAGAGGGCGGTGCGATGGCCCACGGTGTCGGCCAGGGCCTTGCTCACCAGGTTGCCCGGGGGAATGCCCCAGTTGATCTCGGACAGGCCGAAGGTGGCCTCGTCGGCGGTGATGGCCAGGTCGCAGGCCACCAGCGGGCTGAAGCCGCCGCCAAAGCACCAGCCGTTGACCATGGCGATGGTCGGCTTGGCGTACATGCGCAGGAGCTTCCACTGCCACTGGGAGGCTTCGCGGCGAATCTTTTCCTGCAGGATCTCGGGGCCGGCATCGGTCTCGCGGAAGTATTCCTTAAGGTCCATGCCCGCGGTCCAGGCATCGCCGGCACCGGTCAGCACCAGCACGCCGGCGCTGGCGTCCTGCTCCAGGGTCTCCAGCACCTCGACCATCTCGCGGTTGAGGGTGGGACTCATGGCATTGCGTTTTTCCGGACGATTGAGCGTCACCCAGGCGATACCGTCCTCGATGTCCACTTTGACCGTCTGCCAACGTCCGTCGTAACTGCCCATGGCGTGTGCCTCTTGTTGTTGGGTGGGTATGGAGCCGAAGCTACGCCAGGGAATTAGTTAAGTCAATTAACTATTTTTGGCAAAACGATGACCTTGCCAAAAGCGGCTAGCCCAGCGCCTCGCCCTGCCGCCGACTCAGCTCCGTGGCGGTATGTCGTTGCTCGGGCCGGGTCAGCAGGAGCAGCAGCCCCGCCGCGACGAACACCCCGGCAAAGACCAGATACAGCCGCAGCGGTGGCCAACCCTGGTCGAGCAGCAACCCGGCCACCACCGGCGAGAGGATGGCGCCCAGGCGACCGATGCCGATGCCCCAGCCCACCCCGGTGGCCCGCACCTCGGCGGCATAGGCCAGCGCCGGTAGCGCATAGAGGCCGGCGACGCAGCCATTGGCGAACAGTCCGATCAGCAGCCCCATGGCCAGGGCACCCAGGTAGGAACTGCCCAGGTGGGCGAAGACCACCAGCAGCAGCGCGGTGGTCAGCATGAAGCCGCCCAGCGCCCGGGACAGTGGCAGGCGGGCGAACAGTAGACCCACCAGGGCGGCGCCAAAGATGCCGCCCACGCTCAGCAGGACGCCACCGGCCACCCCCTGCTGCTCGGACAGCCCCAGGGTGGTGAGCAGCTTGGGCGTCCAGCTCATGATGAAGTAGAAGCCGAACATGGCCAGGAAGAACAGCGTCCACACCAGCAGGGTCGTGCGCCGCAAGGCAGGCGCCAGCAGCCGGCCGACAGTACCGCCCGCTGTGGAGTTTTCCAGCCGCGGCGGCAGCACGGCGAGCTCGGGCTGGCCGAGTCTCCTGGCCAGGCGATTGACCCGCACCAGGGCGCCGGCTGGCTGGCGCGTGAGCAGGAAATCCAGGGACTCGGGCAGACCGACGAGCACCAGCGGGATGGCCCCCAGGGTGAGTAGACCGCCGGCACAGAAGACCGCGCGCCAGCCCCAGTGCGACAGCAGCCAGACCGCCAGCAGTCCACCCAGGGTCGCCCCCAGCGCATAGCCCATGCCCTGCAGGCTGACTGCCAGACCTCGCCAGCGGCGCGCCGAGTATTCGCTGGCGATCACGTTGCTGCTGGCCAGCACCCCGCCCACGCCCAATCCGGTCAGGCCACGCAGCAGCGCCAGTTGCAGAGGTGATCCGGCCAACGCCGAGAGCAGCATGCCGAGCCCCGAGAGCAGCAGGCAGACCAGGATCAGCCAGCGGCGGCCCCAGCGATCGGCCAGTGGCGCCAGCAGCAGCGAACCGGCCGCCATGCCCACCAGACCGGCGCTGAGCAGCAGCCCCACCTGGGCGCCGGAGAGCCCCCACTCGCGGGATACCGAGGCCGCGGTGAAGGCCATCACCAGCACATCGAAGCCGTCGATCATGTTGAGCAGGATGCAGACCAGCACCGCCAGGTACTGGAAACCACGCATGGATCCCTGGTCGATGATCTCGCGCAGGTCGGTCATAGCCCACCTCGCGCACTGAGCAGGTGACGGCGGCGACAGGTGCCGCGCCCGGGCGTGGACGGAAAGACGGCGACGAGTACTGACATGGCGAGCATCCTTGGGTTCTTGTTGTTGGAATCTCAGCCTGCTTAAGCTGGCAAATATGGATCCAATTCACAAGATGCCTCGGCCTATCCGAGTCCCACCCGTGGCGGTGTCACCAGCCGCTTCAACACTGGAAAACCCATTCAATCAAGGCCATTCGGGACCGGATTGGCTCTAAGCGACGGGTATTTACTGGGCGATTATCGAGCAGCAATCGCTCTTGGCTACCGACTAGCCGCATTGACACCCTGGATGACCTCAATCGATTATTGGATCCAATAGACAACAACAAGAGGTCCCGATCATGTACCCGAAGAATGCCTGGTACGTCGCCTGTACCCCCGACGAAGTCCAAGACAAACCCCTGGGGCGCCAGATCTGCGGCGAACCCCTGGTCTTCTATCGCGATGCCAACGGCCAGGTGGTGGCCCTGGAAGACTTCTGCCCGCACCGTGGCGCGCCGCTGTCCCTGGGCTTCGTCCGCGACGGCACCCTGGTCTGCGGCTATCACGGCCTGGAGATGGGCTGCGGCGGCAAGACCCTGGGCATGCCAGGCCAGCGGGTCGGCGTCTTTCCCGCGGTACGCCCCTATGCCGCCGTGGAGCGGCACGGCTTCATCTGGGTCTGGCCAGGTGACCAGGCCAAGGCCGATCCGGCCCTGATTCCCTATCTGGAATGGGCCGAAAGCCCCGATTGGGCCTATGGCGGCGGTCTCTACCATATCCAGTGCGACTACCGGCTGATGATCGACAACCTCATGGATCTCACCCACGAGACCTACGTCCATGCCTCCAGCATCGGCCAGAAGGAGATCGACGAGGCGCCGCCGGCCACCCGCGTCGAAGGCGACGAGGTCATCACCAGCCGGCACATGGAAAACATCTCCGCCCCACCCTTCTGGCGCATGGCGCTACGTGGCAATGGCCTGGCCGATGACGTCCCAGTGGATCGCTGGCAGATCTGCCGCTTCACTCCGCCCAGCCACGTGATGATCGAGGTGGGCGTGGCCCATGCCGGCCATGGTGGCTACGACGCCCCGGCGGCGGTCAAGGCCGCCAGCGTGGTGGTGGACTTCATCACCCCCGAGACCGAGACCTCCATCTGGTACTTCTGGGGCATGGCACGCAACTTCAAGGCGGAGGACGCCGAGCTCACCGCCAGCATCCGCGAGGGCCAGGGCAAGATCTTCGGCGAAGACCTGGAGATGCTCGAACGCCAGCAGCAGAACCTCTTGCGCTATCCCGAGCGCGGGCTGCTCAAGCTCAACATCGATGCCGGCGGCGTGCAGTCGCGGCAGATCATCGACCGCCTGCTGGCCGCGGAACAGGCCGCCACCGGCATCCCGGTCCGGCAGATCGCCTAGGAGACAGTCATGCTCGATCTGATCGTCACCGCCGTGCAACGCGAGGCCCCCACCATCCTGGCGTTCGACCTGGCCCGGGCCGACGGCGGCCCGCTGCCCGGCTTCGCCGCCGGCGCCCACCTGGAGATCACCCTGGGCGACGGCCTGGTGCGCCACTATTCGCTGTGCGCCACGCCCGAACCCGCCCCGACCCGCTATCGCATCGCCGTGCTGCTCGTCGCCGATTCCCGCGGCGGCTCCCAAGCCATGCATCGGCTGCAGGTAGGTGATCGCCTGCAGGTAAGCGAGCCACGCAACCTCTTCGCGCTGGTACCGAGTGCCCGCCGCACCCAGCTGCTGGCCGGCGGGATCGGTATTACCCCGATCCTGGCCATGGCCGAGCAGCTCTATCAGCAGGGCGCGCGCTTCAGCCTGCGCTACCTGGTGCGGGATCGCGACCACGCCGCCTTCATCCCCTGGCTCAAGGCGCGGCCCTATGCCGACCAGGTCAGGGTCCACTTCGACCAGCACGATCCGGCGCTGAGACCCAACTTCCAGCACCTGCTCGGCCCGGCGGCGCCGGACGACCACCTCTATGTCTGCGGCCCGGCCGGCTTCATGGCCGCCGTGGTGGACGCCGCCCAGGCCCAGGGTTGGCAACCCGGCCAGATCCATCGCGAATACTTCGCCGCCGATCCCGCGGCCCAGGGCGAGCAACGCCCTTTCGAGGTGGAACTGGCGCGCAGCGGTCGCCGCGTGCAGGTACCGGCCGAGCGCAGCGTGGTCGAGGTCTTGGCGGACCTGGGTGTCGTCCTGCCGGTATCCTGTGGCCAGGGCCTCTGCGGCACCTGCCTGACCCCGGTGCTGGCCGGTGAACCCGAACACCGCGACCTCTTTCTCTCCGCGGCCGAGCACGCCGCCAACGACCGCTTCACCCCCTGCTGCTCCCGCGCCAAGGGCGAGCGCCTGGTGCTGGATCTCTGACAAACCGAGCCCGCCCTACCCCTACCTCCCCCTCTCCCCTTGGGAGAGGGCCGGGGTGAGGGCCCGCCCTACACCAGCACCTTCATCGCCCCCGCCTCGCCCTCTTCCCCACCGAACCACCGCGCATAGCCCAGGGTCGCCTGGGCATGCTCGCGCATGATCCCCTCGGCGCGGGCGCCCTGGCCGCGCACCAGGGCGTCGAACACCGCATGGTGCTGCAGGTGGGCGAAATTGAAGCGGCGATACTCGCGCTCGAGATCCTCGGCATCCACCGCCAGGGCGCTCACCGAGGCGAAGGGCAGGTGCTCGTGGCGTCCCAGGGCCACGGCAATGGCCGGATTGCCGCTGGCCGCGACGATGGCCTGGTGGAACGCCCGATTGAGATCGTGATACTCCTCCAGGTCCTCCAGCCGCACATGCCCCTTGGCGAACAATCGATCGCCACGGCGCAGGCAGTCTTCCAGCGTGGCGCGCGTGGCCGCATCCAGGCCGCGCTCGGCCGCCTGGCGCGCGGCCAGGCCCTCCAGCACACCGCGCACCTCCACCGCGCCTTCCAGATCCGCGCCCGTCAGTGCCCTCACCTGATAGCCCCGGGCGCCGCTGCTTTCCAGCAAGCCCTCCTGGGCCAGGGTGCGCAGGGCCAGGCGCACCGGCATGCGCGACACGGCGAAGCGTTCGGCGGTGGGGATCTCCGCCAGCCGCTCGCCCGCCGTGAGCTCGCCGGAAAGAATCATCTGCCGCAGCGCGGCCAGTACCCGCTGTCCCGGCTTGCTCATGGCTGTCCCTCTCCTTCGTTGATCTCGGCCAGCAGCCACTGGCGAAAGGCCTGCAGCGACGGCAGCCCTTCGTTGCGCGGCGGATAGACCAGGTAATAGCTGCGCCGGCTGACCAGCGCCGGCCCGCAGGCCAGCAGCTCGCCCTGGGCCAGTTCGTCCTCCACCAGCACCCGCGGCACCAGCCCGATGCCGATGCCGGCGCGCACCGCCTGGATCAGGTGCGAGGTCAGCTCGAAACTCGGCCCCGGGCGCATGGCCCGATGGGGCAGCTCATGGTGGCGGAACCATTCACCCCAGGCCTGGGGATTGTTGGCCACGCCCAGGAGCAACTGGCTAGCCAGGGTCGCCGGCGTCGCCTCCGGTAACGCGGCCAGCGTCGTCGGGCTGGCAATCACCACAAGCTGCTCGGCCTGCAGCGGATGGGCACAAAGCCCTGGCCAGTCACCGCTGCCGACGCTGATGGCGGCATCGATCTCGCTGGCGGCGAAGTCCACCGCCTGGATGCGCGAGTGCAGGTGCACCAGCATGCCGGGGTGAGCGGCATAGAAATCGCCCAGGCGCGGCAACAGCCACTTGGAACCAAAGGTCGGCAGCACCGCCAGGCGCAGGGTGCCCTGCCCGGAGGCGAAGGCCATGGCCTGCAGGGTGGCGCTGCGGATCTGTCCCAAGGCCAGGCCCAGTTCACGGCTATAGGCCCGGCCCACATCGGTCAGGACGATCTGGCGGCCCTCGCGGCGGAACAGCGTCAGCCCCAGCAACTGCTCCAGCGCCTGCACCTGGCGGCCCACGGCGCTCTGGGTCAGCGACAGCTCTTCGGCCGCCCGGGTGTAGCTCTCATGGCGCGCCGCCGCCTCGAAGGCCAGCAGCAGCGACATGGAGGGCGTCAGGCGACGGTGATTCATTCAGGATCTTCCGGCATAGGCGGCGGAATCTTCGGTTGTGGCCCCGGCGCGCTGTGGTGAGAATGCCTACTATAGCCAGAAAAGGTCGATGCCATTCCTTCGTTCGCTGAAGGAAACGGCCATCCGCCGCCAGAGAGCCCGCCTGATGAACATGATCGCCCGCCTGCCGGCCCCGGCGCCCCTCGCCGCCGCCTACACCGACTTCCTCAGCGCCCTCGCCGCCAGCGGCTTCCAGGGTGAGATCGCACCGGACCATGCCAGCCGTACGGTCATGGCCACCGACAACTCCATCTACCAGCGCCTGCCGCAGGCCGCGGTCTTTCCCAAGGACAGCGCCGACGTCCAGCGACTGGCCCAACTGATGGGCGAGTCGCGCTTCCAGGGCGTGGTTCTGACCCCGCGCGGCGGCGGCACCGGCACCAATGGCCAGTCGCTCACCGACGGTATCGTGGTCGACCTTTCCCGCCACCTGAACCGGATCCTGGAGATCAACGCCGCTGAGGGCTGGGTGCGGGTGCAAGCAGGCGTGGTCAAGGACCAGCTCAACGCGGCGCTCCGGCCCCACGGCCTGTTCTTCGCCCCGGAGCTGTCCACCTCCAACCGCGCCACCATCGGCGGCATGATCAACACCGACGCCAGTGGCCAGGGCAGCGTGACCTACGGCAAGACCCGTAACCATGTGCTGGAACTGGACGCCTACCTGATCGGCGGCGAACGCCTGGAAAGTCGCCCGGTGGACAGCGCCGAGCTGGACGCCCTCTGTGTCCGCCAGGACCGCACCGGCGCGGTTTACCGTTGCGCACGGGACATCGCCGAGAACCAGGCCGCGCTGATCGAGGCGCGCTTTCCCAAGCTCAACCGCTGCCTGACCGGTTATGACCTGGCGCACCTGGTCGAGCCGGACGGCCGCTTCAACCTCAACAGCGTGCTGTGCGGCGCCGAGGGCTCGCTGGCCTTCATCGCCGAGGCCAAGCTCAACGTCCTGCCGATTCCCAAGTACTCGGTGCTGGTCAACGTCCGCTACGCCAGTTTCATGGACGCCCTGCGCGATGCCCGCGCCTTGATCGAATTGAAGCCGCTGTCCATCGAGACGGTGGATTCCAAGGTGCTCTTGCTGGCCATGCAGGACATCGTCTGGCACAGCGTGGCGGAATACTTTCCCGAGGACGTGGAGCGCCCCACCCTGGGCATCAACCTGGTGGAATTCAGCGGCGACGATCCCGAGGCAGTGGACGCCCGCGTCCAGGGCTTTCTGGAGCACCTACGCCAGGACCCCACCGTCGAGCGCCTGGGCCACACCCTGGCCATCGGCCGCAATGCCGTGACCCGCGTCTACACCATGCGCAAGCGCGCCGTGGGGCTCCTGGGCAATGTCCAGGGCGAGATCCGTCCGCAGCCCTTCGTCGAAGACACCGCGGTGCCGCCGGAGCGCCTGGCTGATTTCATCGCCGAATTCCGCGCCCTGCTCGACGGCCACAACCTGCAATACGGCATGTTCGGCCACGTCGACGCCGGGGTGCTGCACGTGCGTCCGGCGCTGGATCTCAAAGACCCGCGCCAGGCGGCGCTGGTGCGGCCGATCTCCGATCAGGTGGCCGCACTGACGCAGAAATACGGCGGACTGCTCTGGGGCGAACACGGCAAGGGCGTGCGCTCGGAATATGCGCCAGCGTTCTTTGGCGACCTCTATCCCGCGCTGCAGGCGCTCAAGGGTGCCTTCGATCCGCACAACCAGCTCAATCCGGGCAAGATCGCTACGCCCCTCGCCAGTGGCGCCGAGCTGCTCAAGGTCGATGGCGTGACCCTCAGGGGCGAACTGGACCGCACCCTCGACGAGCGCGTCTGGCAGAGCTACGGCACCGCCATGCACTGCAATGGCAACGGCGCCTGCTACAACTACGATCCCGACGACGCCATGTGCCCGTCCTGGAAGGCTACCCGCCAGCGCATTCACTCGCCGAAAGGCCGTGCCTCCCTGATCCGCGAATGGCTGCGCCTGCAAGGCCAGGCCGGCATCGATGTCCTGGCTCCGGCCCCGCGTGGCGCCCTGAACTGGCTCAAGGCTCTGCCCCAGCGCTGGCGCAACGGCCGCCAGGCCGAGGCAGATTTCTCCCACGAGGTCTACGACGCCATGGCCGGCTGCCTGGCCTGCAAGTCCTGCGCAGGCCAGTGCCCGATCAAGGTCAATGTGCCGGAATTCCGTTCGCGCTTTCTGGAACTCTATCACCGTCGCTACCTGCGCCCTCTGCGCGACTACCTGATCGGTTCGCTGGAATTCAGCCTGCCGGCGTTCGCCCGCGCCCCCGGTCTCTACAACGCCGTCATGGGCGCCACACCCATCCAGCGGCTGTTCGCCGAGCGCATCGGCATGGTCGACAGCCCCCTGCTCAGCCGTTTCGACCTGGTGCCGGTCATGCAGCAGTGGCAGGTACAGATCGCCACCCCCGAGCGGCTGCTGGCCCTGAGCGATGAAGAACGCGCCAAGACCATCGTGCTGGTGCAGGACGCCTTCACCCGCTACTTCGAGACGCCGCTCACCGCGGCCTTTCTCGAACTGGCCGCGCGGCTGGGCCAACGCGTCTTTCTTGCGCCCTATCGCGCCAACGGCAAGCCGCTGCAGGTGCAGGGCTTCCTCGGCGCCTTCGAGCGCACGGCGCGACGCAACGCGGCAGGACTCGCCAGCCTGGCCGGCTTCGGCGTCAGGCTGGTGGGCCTGGATCCAGCCATGACCCTGGTCTATCGCCAGGAATACCCCAAGGTCCCCGGCATCGCCCGGATGCCCGAGGTGCTGCTGCCCCAGGAATGGCTGCTGCAGGTGCTGCCGAAAGAGCAGCACGTAGTCGGTGACAAGGTCTATCGCCTGCTCGGCCACTGCACCGAAAAGACCAACGCCCCGGCCAGCGTCAGCCAGTGGCAGCAGGTGTTCGAACGCCTGGGTCTGGGCCTCAAGCCGGAAAGCACCGGATGCTGCGGCATGTCCGGCACCTACGGCCACGAGGCGCGGAATCTCGCGACCTCCAAGGTGATCTACGACCAGTCCTGGGCCCGCGCCCTGGCGGTACCGGCGGAACAGGGCGAAGCCCTGGCCACCGGCTACTCCTGCCGCAGCCAGGTCAAGCGCCTCGACGACCGCCGCCTGCGTCATCCGTTGGAAGCGGTACTGGATGCGGTAAGGGGCTGACCACCTTGTTGGGCTTCGCTGCGCTCAACCCAACCTACAAGGACGCCCCCTGTCGTAGGTTGGGTTGAGACAGCTCCATCGTCGAAGCCCAACAACCGAAGCTCGGCCCGGGGCAGTGTTGGGCTTCGCTGCGCTCAGCCAAACCTACAAGGACGCACTCCTGCCGTAGGTTGGGCTGAGACAGCTCCATCGTCGAAGCCCAACAACCGAAGCTTGGCCCTGGGCAATGTTGGGCTTCGCTACGCTCAACCCAACCTACAAGGACGCTCCCTGTCGTAGGTTGGGCTGAGACAGCTCCATCGTCGAAGCCCAACAGCCGGAGTTCAGCCCTGGGCAGTGTTGGGCTTCGCTGCGCTCAGCCCAACCTACAAGGACGACCTCTGTCGTAGGTTGGGTTGAGACAGCTTCATCGTCGAAGCCCAACAGCCGGAGTTCAGCCCTGGGCAGTGTTGGGCTTCGCTGCGCTCAGCCCAACCTACAAGGACGCACTCCTGCCGTAGATTGGGCTGAGACAGCTCCATCGTCGAAGCCCAACAGCCGAAGCTCGGCCCGGGGCAGTGTTGGGCTTCGCTGTGCTCAACCCAACCTACAAGGACGCACTCCTGCCGTAGGTTGGGCTGAGACAGCTTCATCGTCGAAGCCCAACAGCCGGAGTTCAGCCCTGGGCAGTGTTGGGGTTCGCTGCGCTCAGCCCAACCTACAAGGACGCCCCCTTTCGTAGGTTGGGCTGAGACGGCTTCATCGTCGAAGCCCAACAACAGCCGCAGGGTGGAAAACCGCACGGCGTTTTACACGCATCTACACACACGCTCGACCCGCCTGCTGGCAGATCGCTCGACCGGAGCGCTAGGAAAGGAAGGAAGACACCAGAGGACACGACCAGAAAAAATCGCGCCCAAACGAAAAAGCGGCCACTAGGGCCGCTCTTCGATGGCTGCTGGCGTTCAGGACCAGACAACCTTTAAATGGCGCAGCGGACGGGACTCGAACCCGCGACCCCCGGCGTGACAGGCCGGTATTCTAACCGACTGAACTACCGCTGCGCATTACCTCGAGTGGTGGGTGATGACGGGATCGAACCGCCGACCCTCTGCTTGTAAGGCAGATGCTCTCCCAGCTGAGCTAATCACCCGTTTGCTCTCGAAGTGGGGCGCATTCTACGGAGGGGTTTACGACCTGGCAACCCCTTTTTGAAAAAAAATTTCCCAGCACTTCCAAAGGCTTAGCGCTGCCCTTCCAGGCAACTGGAGAAAGCGCGCATTCCCGACGACCACCGCGATCCGGGGTTGGCCTCCGGGGCGAGCGACGCGGATAATGCGCGCTTCGTTTTTGGGAGTGACACCATGTGGTTCCGTAATCTGCTCGTCTACCGTCTCACCCAGGAAGTCGCCTTCGAGACCGAAGCCCTCGAAGCCGCCCTCGCCGCCAAGCCAGCGCGCCCCTGCGCCAGCCAGGAATTGTCCACCTATGGCTTCGTCGCCCCCTTCGGCAAGGGCCCGGACCTGCCGCTGGTGCACGAAAGCCAGGGCTTCTTCCTGATCGCCGCGCGCAAGGAAGAACGCATCCTGCCCAGCAGCGTGGTCAAGGAAGCCGTGCAGGAAAAGGTCGACGAGATCGAAAACCAGCAGATGCGCAAGGTCTACAAGAAGGAGAAGGAGCAGATCAAGGACGAGATCGTCCAGGCCTTCCTGCCCCGCGCCTTCATCCGGCGCCAGACCACCTATGCCGCCATCGATCCCAAGCAGGGCTGGATCCTGGTCGACGCCTCCAGCGCCAAGCGCGCCGAGGACCTGCTCTCCACCCTGCGCGATGCCCTGGGCTCGCTGCCGGTACGGCCGCTGGGCGTCAAGCAGGCGCCGATGGCCACTTTCACCGACTGGGTCAAGGCCGGTGACGCCACCCATGGCCTCTACATCCTCGACGAGTGCGAATTGCGCGATGCCGGCGAAGACGGCGGCGTGGTGCGCTGCAAGGGGCAGGACCTGACCAGCGAAGAGATCCAGAACCACCTGGGCGCCGGCAAGCTGGTTACCAAGCTGGCGCTGGCCTGGCAGGACAAGCTGGCCCTGCTGCTGGACGACAAGGTCACCATCAAGCGCCTGAAGTTCGAGGACCTCCTGCAGGATCAGGCCGAACAGGATGGCGGGGAAGACGCCCTCGGCCAGCAGGACGCCAGCTTCGTGCTGATGATGATGACCCTGGCGGAATTCCTGCCACAGCTGATCGAGGCCCTGGGTGGCGAAGAGTTGCCCCAGGGTCTGTAATGACGACCTGCGCGTGATCGCTTGAGTCACAAGGCTCATCCGATCACGTGGACAGCCTCCAAGGCCGGCAGAGACCGGCCTTTTTTCTGCCTTTTCGACAGGAGTTCAACCCATGCGCGCGCTCGCCGCCTTCAGCCGCTTCGTCGGCAATACCTTCGCCTTCTGGGTGCTGCTCGCCGCCCTGCTGGCGTTCTTCGCCCCCGCGGTGTTCAAGCCGCTGAGCGTAGCCATCGTGCCGCTGCTGGGGGTGATCATGTTCGGCATGGGCCTGACCCTCAAGGTCGAGGACTTCGCCGCCGTCGGTCGCCACCCCTGGCGAGTGCTGCTGGGTGTGGTAGCCCACTTCGTCATCATGCCGGGCGTGGCCTGGGCGCTCTGCCAGCTGTTCCACCTGCCGCCGGAGATCGCCGTGGGCGTCATCCTGGTCGGTTGCTGCCCCAGCGGCACGGCGTCCAACGTGATGACCTGGCTGGCCAAGGGCGATCTGGCCCTGTCGGTGGCCATCGCTGCCGTGACCACCCTGCTCGCCCCCCTGCTGACCCCGGCGCTGATCTGGCTGCTGGCCTCCACCTGGCTGCCGATCTCCTTTGGCGGTCTGTTCTGGTCGATCCTGCAGGTGGTGCTGCTGCCCATCGCCCTGGGCCTGGTCGCCCAGCGCCTGCTCGGTCATCGTGTCGGCGCCCTGGTGGAGGTGCTGCCGCTGGCCTCGGTGGTCAGCATCGTGGTGATCGTCGCCGCCGTGGTAGCCGCCAGTCAGGCGCGCATCGCCGAGTCCGGCCTGCTGATCATGGCGGTGGTGATTCTGCACAACGGCTTCGGCTTCCTGCTCGGCTATCTCACCGGCAAGTGCTGCAAGCTGCCGGTGGCCCAGCGCAAATCCCTGGCACTGGAGGTGGGCATGCAGAATTCCGGGCTCGGCGCCGCCCTGGCCACCGCGCATTTCTCACCGCTGGCAGCGGTGCCCAGCGCCCTGTTCAGCGTCTGGCACAACATCTCCGGGGCGCTCCTGGCCACCCTTTTCCGCCGCTTCAAGGACGACGACGCCCGCCCCTGAGGGCTCGTGCCACACCTGCCGGACCAGCGCCTGGCAGGTGTCCTCGGTGAAGGGCTGCGGCCGGGCGATGCCATAGCCCTGGGCATAGTCGACGCCCAGAGCGCCGAGGGCCGCGATCACCGCGGCGTTCTCGGCGAACTCGGCGATGGTCTTCTTGCCAGTGAGATGCCCCAGCCGATTGATCGCCTCGACCATGGCGCTGTCCACCGCATCTTCCAGCAGATGGCGAACGAAACTGCCATCGATCTTCAGGTAGTCCACCGGCAGATGCTTGAGATAGGTGAAGGACGACATCCCGGCACCGAAGTCGTCCAGGGAGAATCGCACCCCCAGGCCGCGTAACTCGTCCATGAATTGGCGTGCCGCATCCAGGTTGGCCACGGCGCTGGTCTCGGTGATCTCGAAGCAGATCCGCGTCGGCGCGATCTGCCAGCGCTGCAGCTGCTCCCTGACGAAATCCGCCAATCCCGCTTCGCCCAGGGAGTGCCCGGACAGGTTGATGGCCAGGGTATCGAGCAGTCCGCTGGGCAACTCGGCGAAACGGGCCAGCGCCGCGGCGATCACCCAGCGATCCAGGTCCGGCATCAGCCCATAGCGCTCCGCCGCCGGGATGAAGGCACCGGGTGCGATCAAGCGGTCGCCCTCCTCCAGTCGCAGCAGCACCTCCACATGGCGATCCGTGGCCGTCTCGCCACCCAGCCCGAGGATCGGCTGAACGTACAGGCGGAATCTGTCCTCGGCCAGCGCCCGGTGCAATCGCTGCACCCAGGCCATCTCGCCATGGCGCTGGTCCAGCTCCACGTCACCCGGCGCAAAGACCTGGATGCGATTGCGGCCCTTGTCCTTGGCCGCGTAACAGGCCAGGTCCGCCAGGCGCAGGGCTTCCTCCGGTGCGAGAGCCTGACCACCCAGATGCACCACGCCGATGCTCAGGCCAACGCGAAAGCCCTGCCCGGCCGCCTCGAACTGCAGCGCGCCCACGCAGCAGCGCAGACGCTCCGCCACGGCCTCGGCTTCAGCCGGCGCACGGTTCTCCAACAAGACGCCGAATTCATCACCGCCCAGGCGCGCCAGGCAGTCTTCCTCCCTCAGCTGCTGCCCGAGCAATTCGCACAGCTGGCGCAGCAGACGATCGCCATGGAAATGCCCGGAGGTGTCGTTGACGATCTTGAACTGATCCAGATCGATGAACATCAAGGAGGCTCGCGCCAGGTCCTGCCGGGCCAGCAGGCGTTCCAGCCGGGTCTCGAATTCACGGCGATTGACCAATCCCGTGAGGGCATCGTGACTGGCCTGCCAGGCCAGCTCATGCAGAAAGGCCCGCTCGCGGGTCTGGTCATGCATCACCAGCACCACGCCGGTACCCGATTCGCCCCGTGGCAGCGCGGTCACCGTGAGCGCCACCGGCACCCGGGTGCCATCGACGCGCACCAGCTGATGCGCCAGGGGTTCGTTGCCCGCCAACCAGTCCGGACTGCGCAGCCGCTCGGCCAAGGGCAGGTTCGAGGGCGGCTGGTCTTCGGTCTGGATATCGAACAGGTGGGTGACGGGCGTGCCTGCGACCAGCTCCCGCCGCGCCAGCAGGCGTTCGGCTGCCGGATTGTGATAGAGCAGCCGCCCCTGGGCATTGAGGGCCAGCACCGCATCGCCAAGGGAGGCCAGGATGACCTGGATGTGTTCCTTTTCGGCCTGCAGCGCCTGCTCGGAGCGCCAGCGCTGCTGCACCAGGCTGTGCATGCGCCAGAGCGCCAGCAGCACCAGCAAGGCGCCGACCAGGACATTGGCGATGAACAGCGCCGCGACCAGCTGGCGTGACGCCACCCCCAGACGCTCCGAGAAGGCCACCGTTTCCGGCATCATCCGGTCGTGCAGATCCAGCAGCTGGCGTTTCAGCGGAATCAGCGCCGGCCCCGGTCCATGCAGCTTGATCAACTCGAAGCCGGTGCGTGCCAGGGCCTGGAATTCGTCCATGTAGGGATCGGTGACCTGCCAACGGGCGATCACCCCTTCGAAGGGCTCCACATGGCGAGCCATCTGAAAGAGTGCGATGAGGCCGTCGATATCGTCAGGGTGATTGCCAGCCAGGCGCAGCAACCGCGCCGCCTCGGCAGGCGGGTCGCCGCTGTCGAGCGCCTCGCGCGCCGCGCGGTCGAGGTCATTGACGCTGATGGAGGCCAGGTAGTCGTGGTAGGCCTCGGCCTGCCCTTCGTCCAGGTAGGCACCCAGCGCCAGCATGGCGTTGCCGAGGCTCTTGCTCCACAGGCTTTCGGCCGAGACATAGGCACGCACCGTCGACAGCAGTTGCAGGCTGACGATGGCGACCAGCGCCTGGCAGGACAGGATGATGACGAAGGGCCAGACGACCCGCAGGGTGCGCAGCGCAGAGGAAGGCGACAGTGAAGACATACAGCGATCCGCAAAAGGAGACGGGCGAATTCTTGCCATTGAGCAGGCATGTCGGCCATTTCGCGGAAAACTGTTGGTCTGGAAGGACTTCGCGTTGGATTACTGACGCCAAACAAGCGACATAGGCCCCTCGCGGTCCTAGCGCTGCCGACGAGCGGTAGCCCAGGCCCTGTGCCTAATTGAAGGAAGCCTCCAGCCGCGCCTTCACCTCGGGCCATTCGCGGTCGGTGATGCTGTACATCACGGTGTCGTCCAGACGACCGTCGGCCAGCCGCCGATGATGACGCAGCAGGCCTTCACGGACCGCGCCCAGCTTCTCGATGGCAGCCTGGGATCTGAGGTTGGTCGCCGCGGTCTTGAGCTGTACGCGCACCAGCTGCCAGTGCTCGAAGGCATGGCGCAGCATCAGGTACTTGATGTTGCCGTTGAGCCCGCTGCCATGCTGCTCGCTGTCGAGCCAGGTCCAGCCGATCTCGGCGGCGGGCAGTGCCGGCAGGAAGTCGGCGAAGCGGGTAGTGCCCACCAGCCGGTCGGCGATCCGCACGGCGAAGGGCAAGGCGCGCCCCTCGCGCGCCTCGGCCAGCGCCTGACGATACCAATCCGGCCGCAGGGGGCCGCTCAGGTAGTGCAGCGCCTCGCGATTGCGCTCGGCCAGGCTGACCAGCTCCAGCACGTCGCCCTCCGCCAGGGGGTCCAGGCGCAGCGCACCACGTTGCAGGGAAATGGGCTGCGCTTGGAACATGACGGTCTCTCTCGCTTGAATCAGCCCGCCAACCTAACAGGGCCGGCCGTCTGGCTCAACCCACCGTCATCCCATCGCGCGCCAGAACTGACGTCTGGCACCCCAAGGTGCGACACTTTGTCCGGGCGCGATGGGCGCCTGGAATGTCTGGAGTCGCCATGTCCCTGCCCAGCGGGCTGATCATCACCGTTACCCTCGGCTACCTGGCCCTGCTGTTCGCCATCGCCTTCTATGGCGATCGCCGCCCACCGCTCAGGCCGCGCCTGCGGGCCTGGGTCTACAGCCTGTCGCTGGCCGTCTACTGCACCAGCTGGACCTTTTTCGGCGCGGTCGGCCAGGCCGCTGACCAGCTCTGGTCGTTCCTGCCCATCTACCTGGGCCCCATTCTCTTCCTGCTGCTGGCGCCGCAACTGGTCAAGAAGATGGTGCTGATCAGCAAGAAGGAAAACATCACCTCCATCGCCGACTTCATCGCCTCCCGCTATGGCAAGTCCCAGACCCTGGCCATCGTCGTCGCGCTCATCTGCCTGGTCGGCGTCCTGCCCTACCTGGCGCTGCAGCTCAAGGGCATCGTCATCGGCGTCAACCTGCTGACCGGCATCAATGCCGAATCCCTGAGCACCCGCGCCCAGGACACGGCGCTGTTCGTTTCCCTGGTGCTGGCGGTGTTCGCCATTCTCTTCGGCACCCGCAACCTGGATGTCACCGAGCACCATCGCGGGATGATGCTGGCGATCGCCTTCGAATCCCTGGTCAAGCTCGCCGCCTTTCTCGCCGTCGGCCTCTGGGTCACCTACGACCTGCACGATGGCTTCAGCGACCTGCTCGCCCGCTCCCAGCAGGCGCCGCAGCTGCAGGAATACTGGCGCGAGACGCTGGACTGGCCGGGCCTGCTGATCCAGACCGGCGTGGCCTTCATCGCCGTGATGTGCCTGCCGCGCCAGTTCCATGTCACGGTGGTGGAAAACACCGATACCCGGGACGTCAACCTGGCGCGCTGGGTGTTTCCGCTCTACCTGGCGCTGGCCGCCCTGTTCGTCATCCCCATCGCCCTGGCCGGCCAGCTGCATCTGCCCGGCGGCGTGCTGCCCGACTCCTTCGTCATCAGCCTGCCGCTGGCCCAGGAGCGGCCCTGGCTGGCCTTGCTGGCCTTTCTGGGCGGCGCCTCGGCGGCCACCGGCATGGTGATCGTCGCCTGCGTCGCGCTCTCCACCATGATCTCCAACGATATCGTCCTGCCCTGGCTGCTCAAGCGCCGGGGCCAGGTGGAGAGTCCCCATGCGGTGTTCAGCCACTGGATGCTCACGGTGCGCCGCGCCAGCATCGTGGTCATCCTGGTCCTGGCCTACTGCAGCTATCGCCTGCTGGGCTCCAATGCCAGCCTGGCCACCATCGGCCAGATCGCCTTCGCCGCCATCGCCCAGCTCGGACCGGCCATGGTCGGGGCGCTGTTCTGGAAGGCCGCCAATCGCCGCGGCGTCTTTGCCGGGCTCACCGCCGGGGCGCTGCTCTGGGGTTATCTGATGGTGCTGCCGGTGGTGGCCACCAGCCTGCAATGGCCACTGGGGGCCTTTCCCGGCCTGGCCTGGTTCGAGCAGCCCACGGGTGAGCGGACGTTGCAGCCGACCACCGTCGGCGCCCTGGTGTCCCTGGCCGGCAACTTCCTGCTGTTCGCCCTGGTATCGCTGCTCTCGCGCACCCGGGTCTCGGAATACTGGCAGGCCGGGCGCTTCATCGCCCAGTACGCCCTGCCCCGACCGCGCAATCGCGCCCTGCTGGCGGTCAAGCTGGAGGACCTGCGCCTGCTCGCGGCCCGGTTCGTGGGTGATGAGCGCGCCCGCCTGAGCTTCAGCCGCTTCGCCGAGCAGAGCGGCCTGACCTATCACCCCGGAATGAACGCCAACAGCGAATGGATCGCCCAGACCGAGCGACTGCTGGCCGGGGTGATCGGCGCCTCCTCCGCGCGCGCGGTGGTCAAGGCCGCCATCGAAGGCCGCGACATGCAGGTCGACGACGTGGTGCGCATTGCCGACGAAGCCTCGGAGGTGCTGGAATTCAACCGGGCGCTCTTGCAGGGCGCCATCGAGAACATCTCCCAGGGCATCAGCGTGGTCGACCAGTCGCTACGCCTGGTGGCCTGGAATCAGCGCTACCTGGAACTGTTCGACTATCCCGACGGCATGATCCAGGTTGGCCGGCCCATCGCCGAGATCATCCGCTACAACGCCCTGCGCGGCCTCTGCGGACCGGGCGATGCCGACGAGCACGTGGCCCGCCGGGTGGAACGGATGCGCCAGGGCATCCCCCACACCTCGGAACGCACCTTTCCCAATGGCCGGGTGATCGAGCTGATCGGCAGCCCCATGCCCGGGCGCGGCTTCGTGATGAGCTTTACCGACATCACCGCCTTCCGCGAGGCCGAGCGCGCCCTGCGCGAAGCCAACGAGGGCCTGGAGCAGCGCGTCGAGGAACGTACCCGCGAACTGTCCCAACTCAACCAGGCCCTGGAGGAAGCCAAGGCTCATGCCGAAGCGGCCAATCAGTCCAAGAGTCGTTTTCTCACCGCGGTCAGCCATGACCTGATGCAACCCCTGAGCGCCGCGCGCCTGTTCACCGCCGCCCTCGCCCACCAGGACGGCCTGGCCCAGGAGGCCCAGGAGCTGGTACGCAACATGGACAGTGCCCTGAGATCCAGCGAAGACCTGATCGCCGATCTGCTGGACATCTCTCGCCTGGAGAACGGGCGCATCCTGGCCACGCCGGCGCCCTTCCCGCTGGCCACTCTGTTCGACGCCCTGGGCGTCGAATTCAAGGCCCTGGCGCAGGATCAGGGCACCAGCCTGCGCATCCGCGGCAGTCAGCTGGTGGTCAACAGCGACAGCAAGCTGCTGCGTCGGGTACTGCAGAATTTCCTCACCAACGCCCTGAGATATGCCCATGGCCGGGTATTGCTCGGGGTGCGTCGTCAGGGCCAGAGCGTGAGCCTGGAGGTCTGGGACAGCGGCCCTGGCATCCCGGCGGACAAGCTCGAATTGATCTTCGAGGAATTCAAGCGACTGGACAGCCACCAGACCCGAGCGGAAAAGGGCCTGGGCCTTGGTCTGGCGATCGCCGACCGCCTCTGCCGGGTGCTCGGCCACGAACTCTCGGTACGCTCCTGGCCGGGCCACGGCAGCGTCTTCAGCGTCAAGGTACCCCTGGCGCCCGCCTTGGCCATCCAAGCCGCGACCGCCAGCGAAGCGGCCCAGCCCCTGGCCGGTGATCCGGTGTTGTGCATCGACAACGAGGACAGCATCCTGCTGGGCCTGCGCAGCCTGCTGGGTCGCTGGGGCTGCCAAGTCTGGACCGCGCGCAGTCGCGAAGAATGCTCCGCCCTGCTGGAACAGGGCCTGGTGCCGCGCCTGCTCATCGTCGACTACCACCTGAGCGACGCCGATACCGGTCCGGATGTCGCCGTATGGATCCGCCAGAGGCTGGGGCAGGATATCCCGGGCATCGTCATCAGCGCCGATGGCCGCCCGGAATGCCTGGCCAAGGTCCGCCAGGCGCGGCTGGATTTCCTGCCCAAACCAGTCAAGCCGGCCTCGTTGCGTGCCCTGTTGAGTCGTCAGCTGGCCCTGTCCGGTTGACCTGGACAGCACTGCTGAACGCTGCCTTGGATAGGTCTTTCGTTCAGCGTCGATTAAGGTTATGCGGCCCTCATCCCACGGAACAATCCACAGCTTCTGTTGATAACTTTGTTGAAAACATGGTGGAAAAGAACCCGGAGCCTTGCTCTGCGGGCGCCCCGAACAAGTTGATCATTTTTTAATCACTTTGATAAGTTCAACGTAATCAACAACTTAATTCAAAAGCAGGATTTTTGGTTGGGAAAACCCTGGCGTCGAGTGGGCTTGACAAGCGCTAGCACAGGTTGTGCACAACTCACTGAAAAAATGACCAACGGAAACCTGTCAGCGGTCGCACAATTGTCAAGTATTCGTGAAACAAATTTTTTCAGGCTCCTTCGTACCCGAGGCCCAGGGACAGCCCGCAGGCTAGAGCCACCGCTCAGAGCGGCAGGCAGGCCAAAGGCTAGCCTTGTCCTCTGCCGGTCATCGGGTAGACTGCCCCTTTTCGCTCAGGGCTGTCACGGCGACGCCCAACCGGTCAAACAGGCATGGACGCGTCAGCCTTCTGGAATAGCTCAGTCTCATGAACGTCTTCATCGCGGGTCAACACGGACAACTTTCCCAGGCACTGCAAGTGCTGCTGGCCGCCAAGGCCCAGGTCACCGTGGTTGGCCGGGCCCAGGTGGATTTCACCCAGCTGGACGCGCTTCATGACCGCGTCCTGGCAGCAAAGCCCGACGTCATCATCAATGCCGCTGCCTATACCGCCGTGGACGCCGCCGAGAACGATGCCCAGACCGCTACCCTGATCAACGAGCGGGTACCCCAGGTCTTCGCCCGGGCGGCCCAACAGCTCGGCATTCCGATGGTCCACTACTCCACCGACTATGTCTTCGATGGCAGCCAGGACGGCCGCTATCGGGAAGAGGATCCGACCTGCCCGCTCAATGTCTATGGGCGGACCAAGCTGGCCGGCGAGAATGCCGTGCGCGAACACGCCGAGCGTCACCTCATCCTGCGCACCAGCTGGGTCTATTCCTGGCAGGGCAACAACTTCCTGCGCACCATGGTACGGCTGCTCAGCGAGCGCGACGAATTGAACATCGTCGACGACCAGATCGGCGCGCCCACCTGGACGCGTACCATCGCCGATGCCACTGACCGCCTGCTGGCCCACAGCGACAAGGGCGATCTCTGGGGCACCTATCACCTGACCGCCAATGGCACCACTTCCTGGTTCGGTTTCGCCGAGCAGATCGCTCGGCGCCTGGGCGAGACCGGTCAGTTGAAGGCACGCCTCAATCCCATCCCCAGCAGCTCCTATCCCACCCCGGCCCATCGCCCGATCAATTCCCGCCTGTCCACCGAAAAGCTGGCCGCGGTGCTGGGCCAGCCGCTACCCGACTGGCAAGCGGCTTTCGAGCAGTGCTGGAACGAGCGCGAGCTTCAGGTGGGCGGCTGAAACGGGCCGCCGGTCATACTTCTGGGATCTCTCCCAGAACTACCCTTGTCCCTTGAAGTCAATGGCACTGACCCCGCTCACGCCAGTCAGGTACGTCATGGACAACCCCTTCCAACTCATCGCCGCAGCCTTCGAGCATGACTTCCGGGTCAATTTCCGCATCGAGCGCCTCGACGGCAGCGTCAGTCTGACGCTGTCGGACGACAGTGGCGTCAAGGTCAAGCGGTTGATCAGCAAGCAGCAGCTGCACGACCACAATCGCCTCGCGCGGCTGATCGACAGCATCCGGCTGGGTATCGCCATCGACGAAGGTCACGGCGTTACGGCCTTGCTGGCAGGCGGCAGCGGTACCGTCAACCGTCTGACCGTCGCGAACTGAGCAAGGATCTATGCAAACCATGGAAGGCCTGATCAGCAGTCCCGTGCAGACGGCGAATCCCACGACGTTACTGGATGGCGTGGAGACGGTACCGACTCTGCAATCCGCCCAGACTTCGCTGTACCAGCTGACCTGTGCGCGGCTCGACCAACAGCTGGCACCGCTCAAGGTCTGGCCGACCCTGCCGGACCGTACCGGTCGATTTTCCTTCACCCTGCTGGACAGATGCGGACGCATCCTCTATCGCTCGCCGGCCTTGCGCCAGGCGCTGTATCGAGAAGAGGATCTGCTCAATGGTGTGATCGCCAGTGCACGGCTGGCCGCCGTGCAGGCTGGACAGGGCTTTCCGTCCTGGGGTGTAGTGGACGTCACCTGCCCTATGTATGAGCTACCTGCCACTCAACTTCCCTGTGCGGGATGCCGCCTGTTGAAGTGCAAGAGCTAAGGGAAAAGTCGCGGGAAAAACGCTCAGGGCTTGTTTGCCCTCTTTAACTCTTCAACGTTCGAGACCAACGAATACCCAGGCATTCGTACTGCAAGTCTCGCGCTGAAGCGTTCTGATGCAGAATCTTTACTCGGAATATCTCAGCATATTGGCGCCGGTGGCACGCAGCACCGCCATGGACTGTGGCGCCAGGGCGCCGGCCCGCAGCGAAACATCCTTGCGAACCTCGTCAATCACCGTTTTCAGCAGCTGGCTCTCGCCCAGTTGCCGGGCACTGACCACTCGGTTCACGCGAGCGTCGTCACACTGCTGATCCTGCACCGTCAGCACGATACTGCCATCGGGGCGGGGTGCCGTAACCGAGCATTTATAAGTACTGAAAGCGGCGGTCAGTCTATCAATGGCGTTTTCCATTCTTCCCCCTGTTATTTGTCTAGAAGTGCATGGATGATCAAATACGACGCAACTGACAGTGATAGAAACAGCAAAGTTCTAGCGCTCTACTTGAATAAGACGACCAATGGCGCTAGCACGCCGTTTTGTGAGCCAGCTCTTCTAATTGACGATCAGCGGGGAACTTTTAAAGGGGCGAAATGGGTAAGGTATGACCATTCGTCCGCTGTGTGCCTGGACCTGTAGCGCCCTAGCGCGCCCTTGACGACGGCTCTGGCCCGCGGAACCTTTGGTCGGAGCCCTCACTCGAAAGGGCTGAAACGGATACCCATCGCCTATCAGGAGCGCGCCATGAACGACAAAACCCCTCCCGTGATCAAAGACGAGCTTGCTGCTGACATCCATGAGCAGGCACACAAGCAGAACACTGACCGGGTCCGTCGTCATCTGGGCGAGGCCGAGCAGGCGTTGACCGATGAATTCCACACTCTGTTGGCAGACGCCGAGCAATTGCTCAAGCACACCGCCAGCATGGCCGGTGAGCAGGCGGACGAACTGCGCGCCAAGTTGAGCTCCAGCCTGGAGCGCTCCCGCGACGTGCTCAAGACCAAGCAGGATGACCTCTACCGCCAGGGCGTCGCCGCCAAGGAGACCACCGAGGAATACGTGGTCGACAATCCCTTCAAGGCCCTTGGCATCGCCGCCGGCGTTGGCTTCCTGATCGGCCTGCTGGCCTCGCGCCGCTAAGCCTGGGGGATCATCATGGACACCTCCTCTCCTCCACGGGAGCTGCCTGACGAGGCGCCCAAGCCATCGGTCAAGCGTCTCGCCGGCGCGGTGGTAGGCCTGCTGCAGAGCCACCTGGAATTGCTGGGCATCGAGGTCCAGGAAGAGAAGGTCCGTACCTTCCAGCTGTTCCTCTTTACCGGCCTGAGTCTGATCTTCGGTCTGCTGGTGCTGGTAGGTGTTTCGGCGGCCATCATCATCGCCTTCTGGGATACCTACCGCATGACCGCGACCCTGGGTTTGTGCGCCTTCTATGCCGTGGCGCTGGTGATCTGCATCCTGCGGGCACTGAGCCTGGTCAAGGGTGCCGCCCCTTTCCACGCCACCCTGGAAGAACTCAATCGCAACCGGGAGCGCCTACTGCCATGAACCAGCCGCTCAGCTCCGCCACCAGCCAGGCCAAGCGCAAGGAACTGGTCAGGCTGCGCATGGAGATGTATCGCCAGCAGCTGATCTACAACGCTCAGCCCCTGCACAATCCCATCAGCCTCATCGGCGATCTGGTACGACCCAATCGGGACAAGGTGACCAGTTCAGCGAAGAAGCCCCTGATGTTGGGTGCCACGGTGTTCCTGTCGCTGTTCGGCAAGCGCCTCGGTGCCGTGGGTCGCTTGGCCCGTATCGGTCTGGCGCTCTATCCCATCGTCAATCGCCTGCAGAATCGGCACCGCGAACAGGCGGACCAGCCGCTGCCACCGCCTCGTTAGAACGAACGGCTCCCCAGGGAGCCGTTTTCACGGGTGGCATCCTTATCGCATGCTGGCTATCCCGCCACGCATTCCACTGCGGTCAGACGATAAGGAATCACCGTGCTACGAGGTCAACCCACTGCCTTCTTCCAACCCTTCATCGATACGGCGACTGGACGCATTGCCGGCGTCGAGGCACTTGGCCGACTGCGGCAGGCCGATGGCACCTACACCTCTGTCGGCCCGTTGTTTGCCGATCCCCATACCCCGACCCCGGATCTGCTGCAGCTGGACCGCACCCTGCGGGAAGACGCCCTGCAGCGCTTCGCCAGCGCCCCGGATGACTGGTTTCTCAGCCTCAACCTCTCGCCGCGCTGGATCAGTCAACTGGAACGCGGTGCCGAATTGCCGAGCCTGGCGCAGCTGGAGCGCTCCGGCATCGCGCCGACGCGCATCGTCTACGAGATCACCGAGGCAGCCGGCGATCTGCCGAGCCTGACCCAGGCCGTCGCCCGCTATCGCGAACGCGGCATCCGCATCGCCATCGACGATTTCGGCTCCGGCTATTCGCAACTGGATCGGGTGCTGGATCTGCAACCGGATATCCTCAAGCTGGACATGCGGTTATTCCAGGCCGCCGCGCGGGGTGGCCCCCGGGGCGAGGCGGTCAAGGCGCTGGCGCAGATGGCCGAGAAAACCGGTTGCTGGCTGATCGCCGAGGGCGTCGAGACCGAGACCGAACTCGACTTCGCCCTGGAGTGCGGTGCGCGCTATGTGCAGGGCTTCCTCTTCGCCGAGGCCACCGCCGAGCTGGGCGCAAGCGACAGCCATCAGCAGCGCTTCGCCGCCCTGCGCAGTCGCTTCGTCGACGGCAAGCTGGCCCAGCAGACCCGGCTGCTGGAGTTGCGCCAGCAGTTAGCCGAATTCGTCACCCAGCTCAGACCCTGGGCGGAACACGGCGGTCCCCTGAGCGCCCTGCCCGATCCCCAGGCGTTTCCCGGGCTGCTGCGCATCTACCAGTGCGACCGCACCGGCACCCAGATCACCCCGAATCTGGAGTGGAACGGCATGTTCTGGCGCGAGAATCGCCGCTACCTCAATCACAACTGGTCCTGGCGCCCCTACTTCTATGCCCTGCTGGCCGAAGGCTGGAACGAGCGCCGCCTGGCGCTTTCGACGGTCTATCGCGATGCCACCACCAACCAGTACTGCCTGACCGCCAGCCAGTTCCTGGAAAGCGGCCAGCGCCTGCTGCTGATCGACCTGGATGCCAGTCAATTGCCGGGCTTTGCCAAGTAAGGGGTGATGATCGTATGTTGCCGAGGTCAGAACGCAGAAGCGCCGAACGGCAATCGTCGGCGCTCCCCCTATCGGTGATAGCTCGAGGACGGCCTTGGACTGGCAGACACTTCTTATCCGCGAACGGCTGGGCAAACCCCTGCACAGCCCGGATGAACTGGGGCGCAGCCCCTTTCACAAGGACCACGATCGCATCATCTTTTCCGGCGCATTCCGCCGGTTGGGACGCAAGACCCAGGTGCATCCCGTCACCAGCAACGATCACATTCATACCCGCCTGACCCACAGCCTGGAGGTGAGCTGCGTCGGCCGCTCCCTGGGCATGCGCGTGGGCGAGAGTCTGAGAGGCGCCCTGCCCGAGTGGTGCGATCCGAGCGACCTCGGCATGGTGGTGCAATCCGCCTGCCTGGCCCATGACATCGGCAATCCGCCCTTCGGCCATTCCGGCGAAGACGCCATCCGCTACTGGTTCACCCAGGCCGCCGGCCGTGGCTGGCTGGACGACATGAGCGAGGCGGAGCGCCAGGACTTCCTGCACTTCGAGGGCAACGCCCAGGGCTTCCGGGTGCTGACCCAGCTCGAATACCACCAGTTCGACGGTGGCACCCGCCTGACCTACGCGACCCTCGGTACCTATCTCAAGTACCCCTGGACGTCACGCTATGCCGCGGCGCCCGGCTACAAGAAGCACAAGTTCGGCTGCTACCAGAGCGAGCTGCCGCTGCTGGAGCAGATCGCCGAGAAGCTTGAGCTGCCGCTGCTGGGCCCGGAGCGCTGGGCGCGGCATCCGCTGGTCTACCTCATGGAAGCCGCCGACGACATCTGCTACGGCCTGATCGACCTGGAAGACGGCCTGGAGATGGAATTGCTGGACTATGCCGAGGTGGAGGCCCTGCTGCTGGGCCTGGTCGGCGACGACCTGCCGGAAACCTATCGCCAGCTCGGCCCCAAGGATTCGCGGCGGCGCAAGCTGGCCATCCTGCGCGGCAAGGCCATCGAACACCTGACCAACGCCACCGCCCGCGCCTTCGTCGACCAGCAGGACGCCCTGCTCGCCGGCACCCTGGGCGATGACCTGGTCGAACACATGGCCGGCCCGGCCAAGCTCTGCGTGCAGCGCGCCAAGGCGCTGGCCCGGGAAAAGATCTTCCACGACAAGCGCAAGACGCTGCACGAGATCGGCGCTTACACCACCCTGGAAATCCTGCTCAACGCCTTCTGCGGCGCGGCCCTGGAACAACATCGCGGGCGCGAGCCCTCTTTCAAGAGTCGGCGCATCCTCGACCTGCTGGGCAACAGCGCGCCGGATCCCTCTTGGACCCTGCACCAGGCCTTCATGCGGGTGATTGACTTCATCGCCGGCATGACCGACAGCTACGCCACCGCCATGGCGGCCGAGATGACCGGGCGTTCGAACCCGGTCTAAGGAGCGCCACGATGGCCACCGTACCCCGTACGCGCAAGGGCCCCGGCAGTCGCTGGCTGGCCGCCCAGGGCTGGAAGGCCTTTCCCTTCCAGCGCGAGGTGGCCAAGGCCATCGCCGCCGGGGAGTCCGGCCTGCTGCACGCCACCACCGGCTCGGGCAAGACCTACGCCGTCTGGCTGGCCGCCCTGGATGCCTTCGTCGCGCCCAAGCCGATCACGGCCAAGGGCCTGCCCAGCAAGCGCAAGCAGGCGCCACCGCCGCTCACCGTGCTCTGGTTGACGCCCATGCGCGCCCTGGCGGCGGATACCCTGCGCGCCCTGGAGCGCCCGGTGCTCGACGAGGAGCTGGAATGGACCCTGGGCCTGCGTACCGGGGACACCGGCAGCAGCGAGCGCGCCCGCCAGAATCGCCGGCTGCCGACGGCCCTGGTGACCACGCCCGAGAGCCTGTCGCTATTGCTGTCCCGGGAGGACGCCCAGGAAGCCCTGGGCCAGGTTCGCCTGGTGGTCATCGATGAATGGCACGAATTACTCGGCAACAAGCGCGGCACCCAGACGCAACTCGCCCTGGCCCGCCTGCGCCGCTGGAACCCCGGCCTGCAGACCTGGGGCCTGTCGGCGACCCTGGGCAACCAGGCTCACGCGCTGGACGTGCTGCTGGCCGGAGAACCGGGACACCTGGTGCAGGGCCGCCAGGACAAGCGCCTGCAGGTGGATACCCTGCTGCCCCAGGGCGGCGTCGAGCGCTTCGCCTGGGCCGGGCACCTGGGCATGCGCCTGCTGCAGCAGGTGATCCGCGAACTGGAAGACAGTCCCACCACCCTGGTCTTCACCAATACCCGCGCCCAGACCGAACTCTGGTACCAGGCGCTGCTGCAGGCGCGTCCGGACTGGGCCGGCCTGATCGCCCTGCACCATGGCTCCATCGAGAAACAGGCCCGCGAGTGGGTGGAGAGCGGCCTTAAGAATGGCCAGCTCAAGGCGGTGATCTGCACCTCCAGCCTCGACCTCGGCGTGGACTTCCTGCCCGTGGAGCGGGTACTGCAGATCGGCTCGCCCAAGAGCATCGCCCGCCTCCTGCAACGCGCCGGCCGTAGTGGTCACGCCCCGGGGCGCGCTTCCCGCGCGACCCTGGTGCCTACCTACAGCCTCGACCTGCTGGATGCGGCCGCCACCCGCCGCGCCATCACGGCCGGGGAGATCGAGGCCCGCGCGGCCCCGGTCAAGCCCCTCGATGTCCTGGTGCAGCATCTGGTGACCGTGGCCCTGGGGGGCGGCTTCGAACCGGATGACCTGCTGCCGGAAATCCGCAGTGCCTGGGCCTATCGCCACCTCAGCGACGGCGAGTGGATCTGGGCACTGGCCTTCGTTCGCAACGGGGGCGCTTCCCTGTCGGCCTACCCGGATTACCGCCGCGCCGAACCGGACGCCGAGGGCATCTGGCGTGTCCCCGACAAGCAGCTGGCCAAGCGGCATCGGCTGGGCATCGGCACCATCGTCAGCGAGACCAGCCTCAATGTGCAGTTCTGGTCCAAGGGCGGCGGTGGCAATCGCCTGGGCAACATCGAGGAAGGCTTCATCGCCCGGCTGCGACCCGGCGATCACTTTCTCTTCGCCGGTCGCACCCTGGAGCTGGTGCGGGTGGAGAACATGACGGTGTACGTGCGCCGCGCCAGCGGGCGCAAGGCCGCCATCCCGCGCTGGAGCGGCAGTCGCATGCCGCTTTCCGACACCCTCGCCAAGCACGTCCTGGCGCTGTTGGAAGACGCCGAGGCGCAACGCTACGAGAGCCCGGAGATGCGCCTGCTGCAACCGTTGCTGGATGTGCAACGGCAGTGGTCGGCCCTGCCCAGCGCTCATTACCTGCTCGCCGAGACGCTGGAATCCCGCGAAGGCTCGCACCTGTTCCTCTATCCCTTCGCCGGGCGCCATGCCCACCTGGGGCTGGCCAGCCTGCTGGCCTGGCGCCTGGCGCAGCGGCGCCCCTGCACCTTTTCCATCGCCGTCAACGACTATGGCCTGGAACTGGTCTCGCCGGTCAGCCTGGACTGGCAGGAGCTGCTCGATGCCAGTCTCTTCACCACCGACAACCTGGTCAGCGATACCCTGGCCAGCCTCAACGCCGCCGAACTCGCCCAGCGCCGCTTTCGCGAGATCGCCCGCATCTCCGGGCTGATCTTTTCCGGCTACCCAGGGGCGCACAAGAGCAATCGCCAGTTGCAGGCCAGCAGCAGCCTCTTCTATCAGGTGTTTCGCCAATACGATCCCGACAACCTGCTGCTCGGCCAGGCCCAGACCGAGGTGCTGCGTCAGGAACTCGATGCCGACCGCTTGCAGCAGACCCTGACCCGGACCGGCGCCCTGCCCCTGCGCCTGGTTACCCTGGACCATCCCTCGCCCTTCGCCCTGCCACTCATGGTCGAGCGGTTACGCGAGAGCCTGAGTTCGGAAAAGCTGGCCGATCGCATCACCCGCCTGGTCGGCGACCTGGAGCGCGAAGCCGGACCGGACGAGCGCGCGCGCGCCTTCGATCCCGAATCCCTGGTGCAACCCAGCCATGACAGCGATCTGACACCCCGTCGGGGCGCTAGTCCGCGGCGTCCTCGCGTACAGAAATCCGGTCGTCCTCGATAACGATCCGGCCCTGGCGATAGAGATGGCCGATGGCCTTCTTGAAGTTGCCCTTGCTGACACCGAACAGCTGATGGATCAGGGCCGGCGGACTGCTGTCGCTGAGCTCCAGCACCCCTCCCCGCGCCTTGGCCAGGCTGATGATCTGCTCGGCGAGATCGGTACCGGCGGCAGCACCCTGGGGCTGCAGGGTCAGGCTGATCTTGCCGTCCGCCCGTATCTCGCGAATGAAGCCGCGCTCGCGCTGGCCCAGGCGCAGCGGCTTGAAGGCCTCGTTGCGATGCACCAGCCCCCAGTGCTTGTTGTCGACGATCACCTTATAGCCGAGGTCGGTCTGCTCGACGACCAGCAGCGGTACTGGTTGGCCGACCTTGTAGCGCGCCGGCTCGCGATCCAGATAGCGATCCAGCCGCGCGGTGGCGACGATCCGCCGGGTGCGAGTGTCCAGGTGCACGTGCACCACGCAGTGATCGCCCACCTGCAGCGGCCGCTTCTCTTCGGAGTGCGGCAACAGCAGGTCCTTGGGCAGACCCCAGTCGAGGAAGATCCCTACCCGACCCACCTCTACCACCCGCAGGCTGGCGAAGCCGCCGACCTGTACCTTCGGCTTCTCGGTGGTGGCGATCAGGCGGTCTTCGCTGTCCAGATAGAGGAAGACGTTGAGCCAGTCGCCTTCGGCGCAGGGTTCGTCCCTCGGCGCATAGCGACGCGGCAGCAGCACCTCGCCGTCGTTGCCGGCATCCAGGAACAGGCCGATGGGGGTATTGCGCAAAATCTGCAAGCTGTTGAAGCGACCCAACAAGGCCATGAGTGGAGACTCCTGTAGAAAGCGGTGCATTTTACCGCGATCAGCAAAGCCACTGCTTGCTCGCTACCCGGGCCCCTTGAAAGGATCGCTCAGCATCGTGCGAAGCCTTGATGGCCGCCGGGTGTCGCCCGGGTAGCAAACCTCGACCCGATGCGACGCTATCCCGGCACGGTTTGGCGCCATGCCCTGCTGGAGACCTACCTGCCGTTCACAGCAGATGGAGCCTGCTGACGTCCTGACAGCGCTGCTTGTATGAAAGTGATCGGCGCTTGCTCGATAGATGCCTTCCCACCGACTCAACCCGCATCCAGTGAGCGCCAGATTCAGGCGGTCAGGCAATCATCGGCGAGTGGAATCTCGATGAAGAGACCAACGGTGTCAGCCTCGACACGCATGGCTGCCACCACCGCATTCAGCAAGAACGGATTGGTAGCCTGCTCGTTGGTCACTATTCGCTGGGTCAGCTTGATCGACTGCTGGGCATGGTAGACAGCTACCAGTATTTCATTGAGGTTCAGGCGACGAAGCTCGACCCGGTATCCGGCGAGTCCGTGGCCCAATGCGCGTCCTGCGCATTCGAAACCGTTTTTCACGGTAAATCCTTGAACCCTTGCGGTTCGGGGTAATGAATCGAACGAAATAATAGCATCTAGCCACTACCCGCATTGAGCAGGCCGTCACCGTTTCGACACCACTGGCCTATGGCGACAGCGAAAACGAAAAGCCTTCGCCCGCGACCGCTGAGCGTCCGCTTCGACCGGCTGAAAACTTTCCCGTAGCCGGGACCCGCTCCTAGGTACCAACCGCGCTTGAGTACCATCCCGGTCACGAAAAGACTCTGGATAAACCTCAGCTGGCCGAATCGCGCCGCCTGGAACCCCGAACGATGGCCTTGGCAGAATGCTGGTGGGCAACACGATAGGGTGGAAGAGACAGATCCTCACAGGCTCCTGAAAACCTGAATAATCAGCCCTCACGCACTACTGATTGCCGGGCACGATGCACTGCCCAGCGACTCGGCCAACGACACCTTGCGTCAGGGAAACGATTCAGCACGGATCCTTTTCGGCAGCCGACAGGCCCATGCCCAGGATTGCGATACGCCTCCCCTGCGCCAACAGCCGTTTGCCCGCTCTAGCCACCACTTCGACCATGGTCGGTAAAGTCAACATCGGGCAGCTCAAAGGTCTTGTTTTGCGCAAGCCAGTCTGAGACCATCCATCGCTGTCAGGTGAGGCTGTCTCTACAAAGCGGCTCACCTGTCGAGAACCTGGAGTACATCAGGGCCAGCTTTCGCGGCATGGGTTTCTCCTCGTTTCAAAACTGTCGTCCTACGGACAACAACGTCATCTTATTCAAGGAGAAATCCATGTCTACTCGCCAAACTGGCACCGTCAAGTGGTTCAACGACGAGAAAGGCTTCGGCTTCATCACCCCCCAGAGCGGCCCGGACGTGTTCGTTCACTACCGTTCCATTCAGGGTAACGGCTTCAAGAGCCTGCAAGAAGGCCAGGCCGTTTCCTTCCTGGTCGTGCAAGGCCAGAAAGGCCTGCAGGCCGATGAGGTGCAGGTGATCTAATCACCCGCCTTCTCGAAAAAGCCCAACCCCCGGTTGGGCTTTTTTTTGCGCGGACGTCGGCCAACCAACGTTCGCAATAGCGACCTAGGGATGAGGTGCGTCTTGTGAAAACCTTCGCTGCCCTGCTCTGCCTGCTCCTGCTCGCCGGTTGCGCCGCCTTTCCCGGTGACGAACTCCCTTCCCAGCCGTTCCGCGCTCCCGCGAGCGAGCGACAGCAGCGCCCCAATGTCCTGGTGGAGTTCAATTTCTATCGAGGCGAGGTCGAAGACGCCAAGGAGGCGACCTCCATCGCCGTGGCCCGCGAAGGCCTGAAGCCCAGGCTGCGCCAGGTCCTGGAGCACTCCCAGCTGTTCGACCGTATCATCCTGGTGCCGGAGCCCGGCAGGCCGGACGATGCCTTGCTGCGCCTCAAGCTCTACAACAGCACCTCCTATGCCGCGGCCATTGCCAGCGGCCTGATCACCGGTGCCACCTTCTTTCTCGTCCCGGGTACCGCCAGGGACGACTATGTACTGACCGCCGAGTGGCTGGCGCCGGGGGGCAGCACGCCCACCCGCGTGCGCAATGCCAGCTCGGTGCGCACCTGGATGGGGGTCTGGTTCCTGCCCCTGGCCGCCAGCCATCAGGCCGGCACCGCCATCGAGGACACCTTCGCGCGCCAGGTCAACGAGGCCCTGCGGCAATTGCAGGCCGCCGGCATGTTCGCCGACCACTCCTCGCCCCAGGGGAACGGCGAAACGCCTGCACCGGTCACACCTTGACCGGCAATCAAGCAGACGAGGATCCCATGGCCGAAGAAAAGCGCAAAGCCGACGAACGCGAACTGCCCAAGGACGAAAAGCCCCTGCGCACCGAGCACGCCAAGACCGACGACGGACGCGATCCGCCCTCGCCCAACAGTCCGGACCGTACCAAGGACGCCACGGGCTACAACTGATCCCGCCCTTTCCAGACACGACCGCCAAAGCGGTCGTTTCTTTGTCTGCGTGCTGCCCCTTGGGATTGGCTCGTCCTGCCCTCCTTACTGCATAATGCCCGCACTCCTACGTCTATCGGCCCCTTTTCTCTTCAACTAGGCCGGTACCCTGCCAAGGTGTGTGTCCCGATGCGAAAGACTTTCCGATCTCTGGGCCTGCTGCTGAGCTGCTGCGCCCTGGGCTTTTCCCTGCCCGTCAGTGCCGATACCTCCTACCTGCCGCCGCGAATCGAAAAGGCGATGCAGACCAACAAGATTCCCGGTAGCGATCTGTCGCTGGTGATGCTGCCCCTCGACGGCCCGGGCGAGAACGACTACTACAACGCCGACGTCTCGGTGAATCCGGCGTCGACCATGAAGCTGATCACCACCTATGCCGCCCTGGAACTGCTGGGCCCCACCTACCAGTGGAGGACCGAGTTCTATACCGACGGCACCCTCAAGGACGGCATCCTCAACGGCAACCTCTATCTCAAGGGTGGCGGCGATCCCAAGCTGAACATGGAGCGCCTCTGGCTGCTCATGCGCGACCTGCGCGCCAATGGCGTGCTGGAGGTCACCGGCGACCTGGTGCTGGATCGCGGTCGCTTCGTGAAGCCCAATCTGCCGGCCTTCAACGACGACGGCGAAGACGAGAACAAGACCTTCCTGGTGGGCCCGGATTCGCTGCTGGTGAACCTGAAATCGGTACGCATGGTGGTGCGCTCGGCCGATGGCCGCGTCAGCGTCTCCATGGATCCACCGCTGACCAACGTCAACATCGATAACCAGATGCGTGCGACCGGCAAGAGCGGCTGCCCCGCCTGGCCGGACGTGCGTTTCAATCCGGTGCCCCAGGCCGATGGCAGCACCAGCCTCATCGTCAGCGGCCAGTTGCCGGACGGCTGCAACGCCCAGAGCTATCTGTCGCTGCTCGATCACCCGGCCTACACCGCCGGCGCGGTGCGGGCCATCTGGCAGGAGCTGGGCGGCAGCATCAAGGGCCGCACCCGCGAGGGCAGCGTGCCGCGCAACGCCGAGGTGCTGGCGCGGGCCTTCTCCCCCGATGTGGTGGAGATCATTCGCGACATCAACAAGTACAGCAACAACACCATGGCCCAGCAGCTGTTCCTGTCCATCGGCGCGCAATTTCGCACCTCGGCGGATGCCGACGACGGCAAGGCGGCGCTGCGGGTCATCCGCTCGTGGCTGGCGCGCAAGGGCATCAATGCCAGCCACCTGATCATGGAGAACGGCTCGGGCCTGTCCCGCGCCGAGCGGGTCAGCGCGCGGGAGATGGCGGAGATCCTCAGATCGGCCTGGCAGAGCCCCTATGGGCCGGAGTTCATCTCCTCGCTGCCGCTGGCCGGCATGGACGGCACCCTGCGCAAACGCATGAAGAATTCGCCGCTGACCGGCCAGGCGCACATGAAGACCGGCACCCTGAACAACGTGCGCGCCCTGGCAGGCTTCGTCCGGGACGCCAATGCCCGCAACTGGGTGGTGGTCGCCATCCTCAACAGCAGCCGTCCCTGGGGTGCCTCCTCCATCCTGGACGAGGTCGTGCTGGATCTCTATCTGCGCAGCCGCCAGGACGGCGCGGTCGCCAACTGACGCGCAAAACAAAACCGGCGTCTGCTCACGCAGACGCCGGTTTTGTTTACAGCACTCGGCAAGGCAGGCCGGAAAGCCGACGTTACCGCGCTGCACCGCATTGGGCAAGACCTTTGTCCAATGCACCCTTGTGGGGCATTTTCAGGCCGCGGCTACGGCCTAGATCATGCCGAGCAAGAGCAGCACCAGCAGGACCACCAGGATGGCGCCCACGATGCCGGACGGGCCATAGCCCCAGCTGCGCGAATGGGGGAACACCGGAAGTCCGCCGATGAGCAGGACCAGCAGCACCAGAACCAGGATGGTCGAGAGAGTCATCTGCCATTCTCCATGAAGGCCAGGGGTCGACCGCCGTCGTAACAGGTTGCTACGAAGCGACGGGCCTGTTCCATGGACCCGCGCCAGCGGCGGAAAATTCCGAAGTCGTCAGGCGACCTCTGCCATCCCTCGATCCACCGGTGTTCCCGGCAAAAAAAAGCCCGGATCAGGGATCCGGGCTCGGTCTTGGTGCAGGTATCTATCAGTGCGAGACGGCGCCGCTGGCCCCCAGGCCGGTCTGGGATCTCACGAACTGCGGGTAGAAGCGCGCGCGCTCTTCTTCGGCAGCCGCCGACTTGTCGGTGATGGAGAAGAACCAGATGCCGATGAAGGCCACGGCGATGGAGAACAGCGCCGGGTATTCATAGGGGTAGATCGGCTTGGCATGACCGAGGATGGTCACCCAGATGGTCGGGCCGAGCACCATCAGGGCCACCGCGGTGATCAGGCCGAGCCAGCCACCGATCATGGCGCCCCGCGTGGTCAAGCGCTTCCAGTACATCGAGAGCAGCAGGATGGGGAAGTTGCAGCTGGCGGCGATGGAGAAGGCCAGGCCCACCATGAAGGCGATGTTCTGCTTCTCGAAGAGGATGCCCAGGGCAATGGCGACTACGCCCAGCGCCACGGTGGTCATCTTGGAGACGCGAATCTCGTCCTTCTCGTTGGCCTTGCCTTTCTTGATCACGCTGGCGTAGAGGTCATGGGAGACCGCCGAAGCACCGGCCAGGGTCAGACCGGCCACCACCGCCAGGATGGTGGCGAAGGCCACCGCCGAGATGAAGCCCAGGAAGATGCTGCCGCCCACGGCGTTGGCCAGGTGCACCGCCGCCATGTTGTTGCCGCCCAGCAGGGCGCCGGCGGCGTCCTTGAAGGCCGGGTTGGTGCTGACCAGCAGGATGGCGCCAAAGCCGATGATGAAGGTCAGGATGTAGAAGTAGCCGATGAAGCCGGTGGCGTAGAACACGCTCTTGCGGGCTTCCTTGGCGTCGCTCACGGTGAAGAAGCGCATCAGGATGTGCGGCAGGCCGGCGGTGCCGAACATCAGCGCCAGACCCAGGGAGAAGGCCGAGATCGGATCCTTCACCAGGCCGCCGGGGCTCATGATGGCCTCGCCTTTCGGATGCACGGCGATGGCTTCGGCGAACAGTCGGTTGAAGTCGAAGCCGACGTGCTTCATCACCATGAAGGCCATGAAGCTGGCGCCGGACAGCAGCAGCACCGCCTTGATGATCTGCACCCAGGTGGTGGCCAGCATGCCGCCGAAGAGGACGTAGAGCACCATGAGGATGCCCACCAGCACCACGGCCAGGGTGTAGTCCAGGCCGAACAGCAGCTGGATCAGCTTGCCGGCACCGACCATCTGGGCGATCAGGTAGAGGGCGACCACCACCAGCGAACCGCAGGCGGACAGAGTACGGATGTCCTTTTGCTTGAGGCGATAGGACGCCACGTCGGCGAAGGTGTACTTGCCCAGGTTGCGCAGGCGCTCGGCGATCAGGAACAGGATGATCGGCCAGCCCACCAGGAAGCCGATGGAGTAGATCAGGCCGTCGTAGCCGGAGGTGAACACCAGGGCGGAAATGCCCAGGAAAGAGGCGGCCGACATGTAGTCACCGGCGATGGCCAGACCATTCTGGAAACCGGTGATGCGCCCGCCAGCGGCGTAGTAGTCCGCCGCCGAGCGGTTGCGCTTGGAGGCCCAGTAGGTGATACCCAGGGTGGCGCCGACGAAGGCCACGAACATCAGGATGGCGGAGACGTTCAGGGGTTGGCGCTGGACCGCGCCGCTGATGGCGTCGGCCGCCCACAGCGAAGGCGAGAGGGCCAGCAGTGCAGCGGCCAGGGAAAGACGTCTCATGGCTGCACCTCCCGGAGGATTTCCGCGTTGAGCCGATCGAATTCGCCATTGGCCCGGCGTACATAGATACCGGTCAGGACGAAGGCCGACAGGATCAGACCGACGCCCAGGGGGATACCCCAGGTCATGGCGGTCTCCGCATGGATACGGGTACCGAGGACCCTGGGGGCGAAGGCGATCAGGAGAATGAAGGCGGAATAGAGTCCGAGCATGATGGCGGAGAGCGTCCAGGCAAAGCGCCCGCGCTTGGTCACCAGTTCTTGGAAACGCGGACTGGCTTCAATCCGCCGGTAGGTGCTGTCATTCATTATTGTTGTTCCTTACAGCATGACGGGAGCGTCGAGCTCTACTCTAGGCCCGCCCGGTAAGGCTTCCAGACGACTTTAGTCGTACCTTCTCCGACCTCAGTAATCCCAGAGCCGACGCCAGCCCTGCAGCGGGTGGTGACCCTCGCCATCGAGCACCGAGACGCTCGCCGTCATCCCCGCGCTGAGGTGGATATCCGCCGGTACGTCCAGCAGTTCGATGCGCACCGGAATGCGTTGCGCCAGGCGCACCCAGTTGAAGGTCGGCTCGACGTTGGCCAGCAACTGGGCATCATTGGCCGCATTGCGATCGGTGATGCCGCTGCTGATGCTCGCCACCTGCCCCTGCAGCGGCGCCGCCTGGTTCATCAGGCGCACCCGTACCGCATCACCGGGGTGGATATGGGGGATCTTGGTCTCCTCGAAATAGGCCATGACGTAGAAGGACTTGGTATCCACCAGCGCCATCACCGCCTGGCCGGTCTGCACATAGTTGCCCTCGGCGAATCTGAGGTTGGTGATCCGCCCTTCCCGCGGCGCCAGCACCCGGCTGCGATCCAGGTTGATCTGGGCCAGGTTCACGTCGCTCAGGGCTTCCTGGTACTGGCTGCGGGCGACGGCCACATTGACCTGGGCGGTCTCGCGGTCCTCGGCGCTGATGGCGCTGGTACCCAGGCGCTGGCGCCGGGCCGCCTCGCTCTCGCGCAGACGCAGTTGTTGCTGGCGCGTCTCGGCCACCGCCTTGGCATGGGCGAGATTGGCCTGATAACGCTGCTGGTCGATCTGCAGGAGCAGATCGCCGCGCTTTACCAGCTGGTTGTCCACCACCGCCAAACGGGTCACCCAGCCGGACACGTCGGGCGCGACCACCACCACATCGGCCCGTACCCGCGCATCGCGCGTCCAGGGCGTATAGAGATAGAAATGCCACAGCCAGGTGCCGGCCAGGATGGCGAGCAGTACCACGATCAGGGTTATCGCCACACGCAGGGTCTTGTGCATCGCCTTTGCGATCCTCTTGTCATAGGGCTCAGGTGGCCAGCACGGCCACGATGCCGGCCAGCCAGAGCACGAACAGCGCGCAGCCGAACAGGGCGCCGTGCCAGAGATGGCGGCCGAGGCCGCTGCGCTGCAACAGCCACAGCGAGAGGGCCGTCAGCAATAGCGCCAGGACGCCATAGACGAACAGCGGCCCCAGGTAGACCCCGCCGATGGCCCATTCATGCAGATTCATCCGCGCCCTCCTCCACTACCGCCTCTAGACAACAGCTGCGCCAGGTCTGCTGGAGCTGGCCGATGGCACCGCGCGCCAGTCGATGCGGCTCATCGTCCGGCGCCTGGTCCAGCGCCTGGCGCAAACGCTCCGCTGCGGCGTCCAGCGCGCCCGGCTGGAGGTCACCGAAGCCCACTTCCAGCTGTTCGGCAAAGCGCGCGAGAAAGGCATCCCGCGCCCGCGCCACCTCGCCCTGGGCATCGGCCAGGCAGGCGCGCAGGTGCAGCAATTCGTTGCCCAGGTCCAGCGCCAGCAATCCCTGCTCCCAGCGCCCGCGCTCGCCCGCCGACAGCTGATCGATATGCCGCGCCAGCAGCAACAGGCGATCCGCCATGCGTCCACCGAACCAGGTCTCGGCATTGGCCAGAGGGACCCTGGTCAGTCGCTGCAGGTCGTAGGTGGTGGCCTCCAGGATCCGGCGACTGGTACGCCGCGGCGTCCGCAGGCTGATCAGCCGGAACATCAGCACCGCTGCGCCCACCCCGATCAGCAGACTCTGCAACTGGTTGAGCAAGGCGCCCATTTCCACCTGGCCGTGATTGTTGGGCGAAACCAGCACCAGCAGGTGGATGGCGAAGGCCGTCGCGGTGCCCACCACGCTGGGTGGACCGGCCATCCCCAGGGCGGCAAAGAACAGCGGAACCCCCAGTACCAGGCAAAGCAGCGGATAGCCACTGATCTGCGGCAACAGCACCTGGCTGACGAGGATGGCGACCGGTGCGGCATAGAGGATGCCGCGCAGGAACCCGAGACCTATGGTCGCGGCGTTGTCGCGATTGGCGAACAGACTGCAGATGACGCCGGCCATGAGCATGGCACCCGGCGCCGAGGGCCAGGCACTGGCCAGCCAGAAGACGCCCACGGCCAGCAGCGCACAGGCGCTGCGCAGGCCATAGAGCAGCGCCGTCTGGACATCGCGATGGCGGGCCAATGCCGAGGGCGCCACGGCGCTGAGCTGCGCCGTATGGACGCTGTCCAGGGCTCGACCGGCGAGCAAAATCTTGTCCAGCAGGATGGCGAAGCGGGCCAGCAGGTAGCGCTGGTCGTTGTCCAGCTCCGGGGCGGTGCCGGCAGCCTCTCGCAGACGCTGCAGGAGGGCCTCCAGAGCGGGAGCCTGGGGGTCGGCCAGGGTCACCAGCAGTTCGTCGCGCCAGGGCTGCAGCGCGCCCCTTCGCGACTCGTCCAGGCCACGCCACTGGCGCATGGCGCCGCGAGCGGTGCGCAGCAGGCTGAGCAGGTCGCGCGAGAGCAGGCGCAGCGCCCGGGCACGCTGCCGGCCACGCTGGCCTTCGAACCAGGCATGGTCGCGCTGGGCGTCCACCGCCACCACCTGGCCGAGCATGGCCAGCAGGCCCTGGGTGGCGTCCTGGGCCTCCGCCAGCTCCGCCCGGGCGGCAGCCACGCCCTGTTCCCAGGTGCGGCGTGCCTGGACAGCCAGATTCTGCTCCACCCGTTGCGGCCAGAACAGCGCACTCACCGCCGAGGCCACGACGATACCCAGGCAGATCTCGGTACAGCGGGCCACCGCCTGATCGAACACCGTCAGCGGATGGGCGATGGCGGGCAGGCCGATGATGGCGACCGTATAGCCGGCCAGCACGAAGCCATAGGCGACATGGTTGCGCAGCAGGGTCGAGGCGGCCGTGCAGAGGGCCATCCAACCCGCCAGGGCCAGCAGGAACAGCCAGGGGGTCTGGGCGAAGAAGCCCATGAGTACCACCGCCATGCAGGTGCCAGCGAGGGTGCCGAGCAGGCGGAACAATCCCTTGGCCAGCACCATGCCGGACAGCGGCTGGGAGACGATCGTCACCGTCATGCAGGCCCAGACCGGTTGCTCGAGGCTGAAACGAAAGGCCAGCCAGAGCGCCAGTCCGGCGGCGAACAGGGTCTTGCCGGCAAAGAGGAGCGCCGCCGGCGTGGGTGCGAGAAAGACCGTCCAGGGTAGGCGCACGTCGGCTCTCGGTCTGCAGGGGATCCAGCATAGGCCGCGCGACCCGGGCGAAGTTCCAGCGGGTCGCCCGGACGAAAAAAAGGCGACCCGGGGGTCGCCTGAAGTGCCTTGCGTGCTCGAGCGACGACGCTCCGTCGTCACCACTCCCTGCAGACTAGACGAGTTGCAGCCAGCGTTCTTGATCGAGATCAAGATCGGCCGGGTTTTGCCCGGCCATGCCGAGCAGGCGGTCGATCAGGGCGCAGTCGGATTCACGCCGCACCTGGGCGAACAGAGCCGCCGCCTCGGGATAGCTGCGCGTCAGCATGCCCAGCCACTGCTTGAGGCGCCCTGGGGCGTAGCGCGGCGCCAGCTTGCGCTGCGCCATGACCCAGAAGCGCTGCACTCGCGGCAGGATCTCGGCCCAGCTTTGCGCAGCCGTCTCCTCGCCGCGTACGGCAGCGGCGATCTGCAGCGCCAGATCCGGTCGCGAGACCAGGCCGCGGCCCAGCATGACCGAGGCCTGACCGCTGACACTGCGGCAGCGCCAGTAATCATCCAGGGTCCAGATCTCGCCATTGGCCAGCACCGGCACGGACACCCGGTCGGCCACCCGCGCCACCCACTCCCAGTGCGCCGGCGGCCGATAGCCCTCGACCTTGGTTCGTGCATGGACCACCAGTTGCGCCGCGCCGCCTTCCGCCAGGGCCTCGGCGCAGGGCAGGGCGCTGTTCGGACTGTCATAGCCCAGGCGCATCTTGGCGGTGACCGGAATGTGCGCCGGAACGGCCTGACGCACGTTCTCGACGATCCGGTTGAGCAGTTCCGGCTCCTTGAGCAGCACCGCGCCGCCGCGGGACTTGTTGACGGTCTTGGCCGGGCAGCCGAAGTTGAGGTCGATCACCGGTGCGCCCAGGGTGCAGGCGAAGGCCGCATTGTCGGCCAGGCAGGCCGGATCCGAGCCCAGCAGCTGCACGCGCATGGGGGTGCCCGATGGCGTACGCGCACCCTGCCCTAGCTCCGGCGCCAGCTTGGCGAAGGCTGCTGCCGGCAGCAGGCGATCGCAGACGCGGATGAATTCGCTCACGCACCAGTCGAGTCCACCGACTTCGGTCAGCAACTCGCGCAGGATGTCGTCGACGAGTCCCTCCATGGGCGCCAGGGCGATCTCCATGTCAGACGTCCTCGCCGGGCAGCGCCTGACCGTAACCGGCCAGGAACTCAGGTGGCATACGCTTGGGCTTGCCGGAAGACAGCTCGATGCAGACGAAGGTCGTCCGGGCGCGCAGCAGGGTCACGCCATCGGCGGGACGCTGCAGCTGGAATTGCCGGGTCATGCGCAGACGGCGATCCCAGTCCACCAGCCAGGTGCCGAGCACCAGCTCATCGTCCTGGTAACCGCTGCTGAGGTAGTCGATCTCGTGGCGCACCACGGCCATGGCGCGATCCAGGCGCTGGAAGGTGGCCAGGTCCAGGCCCAGGGCCGCCGAATGCTGCCAGGCGCACTGTTCGAGCCAGCTGACGTAGACGGCATTGTTGGCATGGCCCAGGCCGTCGATGTGCTCGGCACCGATGCGCAGCGGCAGGAGATGGGGCGTCGGTCTGTCCCACTGCATGATGAGACCCTCTCGTGGGCAAGGTCGAAAGACGGAAGGCCAGGCCGAACGGGATCCTGGCCAGGTCATCGGTCGCGGATACTGGCATGAATCCGCGGACAATAAAAAAGGGCCTGCATCGCTGCAGGCCCTTCTTCATGTTTGGCGCACTCGGGAGGATTCGAACCTCCGACCGCTCGGTTCGTAGCCGAGTACTCTATCCAGCTGAGCTACGAGTGCGTTTCGGTGAGTTTAGCCAGAACACCGCTGGTACTGCTGAAGCCAGAGGCTTCGTCGATTTGGCGCACTCGGGAGGATTCGAACCTCCGACCGCTCGGTTCGTAGCCGAGTACTCTATCCAGCTGAGCTACGAGTGCGTTGAAGCTGCGTATTCTAGCTTCCGTTTCTGACGTGTCAAGCAAATTTGCTTGTTTATCAGGTACTTACCTATCGGTCAGTACAGCGGAGCCAGTTTGAAGCAAATGGCGGTGAGGGAGGGATTCGAACCCTCGACACCCTTTTGAGGTGTACTCCCTTAGCAGGGGAGCGCCTTCGGCCACTCGGCCACCTCACCGCAACGGGGCGAAACTATATCGAAGGTTTGCCCGTTTGCAAAGAGAAAAATTCAAAAAAAATCAGTGGTTTGGTTCTTGGTCCTTTTCCTTCTGGATGCGCTGGTAGATTTCCTCGCGATGAACCGCGACTTCCTTGGGTGCATTGACGCCAATGCGGACCTGGTTGCCCTTGACTCCCAGTACCGTCACGGTGACTTCGTCACCCACCATCAGGGTCTCACCAACCCGACGAGTCAAAATAAGCATTCCATTCTCCTTAAGCTTTAACTCAGTCTGCACGTATGAACCGAAACGATCCCTGAATGGACCCTCTAGTCGCTATTGACCTCTGTCCATGCAAGTAAAGTTCCGCAAGAGCCGCGATAGATGAGGCCCCTGTGGCAGGGACCTCGCTTGGCGGGTCACTCGGCGCCGCGTGCGGGGGCGTCGAGCTCGAAAGCGGTGTGCAGCGCGCGAACGGCCAGCTCGAGGTATTTCTCCTCGATGACCACCGACACCTTGATCTCGGAGGTGGAGATCATCTGGATGTTGATGCTCTCCTTGGCCAGGGCTTCGAACATCTGGCTGGCCACGCCGGCGTGGGATCTCATGCCGACGCCGACGATGGAGACCTTGGCGATCTTGCTGTCGCCCACGGACTCGCGGGCCCCGATCTCGACGCCGGTGCGCTTGAGTATCTCCAGCGCCGCCTGGTAGTCGTTGCGGTGCACGGTGAAGGTGAAGTCGGTGGTGTTATCGTGCGCGACGTTCTGCACGATCATGTCGACTTCGATGTTGGCCGCGCTGATCGGGCCGAGGATCTTGAAGGCCACGCCGGGGGTATCCGGCACACCGCGAATGGTCAGCTTGGCTTCGTCACGGTTGAAGGCGATGCCGGAGATGATCGGCTGTTCCATGGATTCCTCTTCATCAAGGGTAATGAGGGTGCCCGGACCCTCCTGAAAGCTGTGCAGCACGCGCAGCGGCACGTTGTATTTACCGGCGAATTCCACCGAGCGGATCTGCAGCACCTTGGAGCCGAGGCTGGCCATTTCCAGCATTTCCTCGAAGGTGATCTTGTCCAGGCGCTGGGCCTGGGGCACCACGCGCGGATCGGTGGTGTAGACGCCGTCGACGTCGGTGTAGATCTGGCATTCGTCGGCCTTCAGCGCGGCCGCCAGGGCCACGCCCGTGGTGTCGGAGCCACCACGGCCCAGGGTGGTGATGTTGCCCTGCTCGTCGACGCCCTGGAAGCCGGCTACGACCACGACCTTGCGCGCCTTGAGGTCGGCGCGGATGCGGGCATCGTCGATCTGCTGGATGCGCGCCTTGGTGTGGGCGCTGTCGGTGAGGATGCGCACCTGGCTGCCCGTGTAGGAGACCGCCTGGACGCCGCGCTTGAGCAGCGCCATGGTCAGCAGACCGATGGTGACCTGCTCGCCGGTGGAGACCATGACATCCAGCTCGCGCGGATCGGGTTGCTCCATGATCTGCTTGGCGAGGCCGATCAGGCGGTTGGTCTCGCCACTCATGGCCGACACCACCACGACGATCTGGTCGCCCGCTTCATGGAAGCGTTTCACCTTGTCGGCGACCTGCTCGATACGCTCCACCGTACCCACCGAGGTACCGCCGAATTTCTGTACGATCAATGCCATTGCTTGCTGCCCGTCCGCAGAAAAATCTGATTCATGTTGTTGAGGGAGGAAGCGGGCCGCCCTCCCCGGCGACCCGCAGCGCTCTTAGAGGCTTTCCTCGGCGTACTGGCCGGCACAGGCCAGGGCCGATGCGAGCTGGCTGGCATCGGTGCCGCCGCCCTGGGCCATGTCAGGACGACCACCGCCCTTGCCCCCGACCACGGCCGCGGCGCGCTTCATCAGCTCGCCGGCCTTGAGCTTGGCGGTCAGGTCGGCGGTGACGCCGGCCACCAGCACCACCTTGCCGTCGGCTTCGCCACCGAGCAGGATCATGCCGCTGCCCAGCTTGTTCTTGAGCTGGTCGACCAGCGCCAGCAGCGCCTTGCCGTCGAGGCCGTCGAGACGCGCGGTGAGCACCTTGGCGCCCTTCACATCCTGCGCCTGGTCCACCAGGTCACCGGCCGAGGCACTGGCGGCCTTGGCCTTGAGCTGCTCGATTTCCTTCTCCAGCTGGCGATTGCGCTCGACCAGCGCGGCCAGCTTGTCCAGCACGTTGTCGCGACTGCCCTTGAGCAGGCTGGCGGCTTCGCGCAGTTGCTCCTCGGCGCCGTTGAGGTAGGCCAGGGCCGCGGTGCCGGTGATGGCTTCCACGCGGCGTACGCCGGAGGCCACGCCACCTTCGCTGACCAGCTTGAGCAGGCCGATGTCGCCGGTCTGGGCGACGTGGGTACCGCCGCACAGCTCGACGGAGAATTCACCGCCCATGCCGACCACGCGTACCACGTCGCCGTACTTCTCGCCGAACAGCGCCATGGCGCCACGGGCCTTGGCCTCGTCGATGGCCATGACCTCGGTGGTCACCGCGCTGTTCTTGCGGATCTCTTCGTTGACGATGGTCTCGATGCGCTTGAGCTCCTCGGGCCTGATGGCCTCGAAGTGGCTGAAGTCGAATCTCAGGCGCTGGTCGTTGACCAGGGAGCCCTTCTGGTGGACATGGTCGCCCAGCACCTGGCGCAGCGCGGCGTGCAGCAGGTGGGTACCGGAGTGGTTCAGGGCGATACCCTGGCGGCGACCGGCATCCACCTGGGCCATGAGCGCGGTGCCGACGTTGAGGCTGCCCTTGGTCACCACGCCATGGTGCAGGAAGGCGCCCTGGGTCTTGGTGGTGTCGCGCACGGCAAAGCCAACGCCGGCGCTTTCCAGGAAACCGGTATCGCCGACCTGGCCACCGGATTCACCGTAGAACGGCGTCTGGTCGAGGATGACCACGCCCTCTTCGCCTTCGGCCAGGCTGTCCACTGGCTGACCGGCACGGTACAGGGCGACGATGGTGCCCGAGGCGCTGGTGGTGTCGTAGCCGAGAAAACGGGTTTCGCCCTCGACCTTGACCAGGCTGTTGTAGTCCACGCCAAAGGCGCTCGCGGAACGGGCCCGCTCGCGCTGGGCCTCCATCTCGCGTTCGAAGCCGGCCTCGTCGAGATTCAGGTTGCGCTCGCGGGCGATGTCGTTGGTCAGGTCGACCGGGAAGCCGTAGGTGTCATAGAGCTTGAACACCACGTCGCCGGGGATGGTGTCGCCCTGCAGCTGCGCCAGATCCTGTTCGAGGATCTTCAGGCCCTGCTCCAGGGTCTTGGCGAACTGCTCTTCCTCGGTACGCAGCACACGCTCGATGTGCGCCTGCTGCTGGACCAGCTCGGGATAGGCCTGACCCATCTCGGCCACCAGGGCGGCGACGATCTTGTGGAAGAAGGTGCCCTTGGCGCCCAGCTTGTTGCCGTGGCGGCAGGCACGCCGAATGATGCGGCGCAGCACATAGCCACGGCCTTCGTTGGACGGCAGCACGCCATCGGCGATCAGGAAGCTGCAGGAGCGGATGTGGTCGGCCACCACCTTGAGCGACGGGGCGTCGTCGTTGGCGCAACCGATGGCCTCGGCGGAGGCTGCCAGCAGCTGCTGGAACAGGTCGATCTCGTAGTTCGAATGCACGTGCTGCAGCACGGCGCTCACCCGCTCCAGACCCATGCCGGTGTCGACGCTGGGCGCCGGCAGCGGATGCAGGACGCCATCGGCGGTGCGGTTGAACTGCATGAAGACGTTGTTCCAGATCTCGATGTAGCGATCGCCGTCTTCTTCCGGCGAACCGGGCGGGCCGCCCCAGATCTCGGGGCCATGGTCGAAGAAGATCTCGGTGCAGGGACCGCAGGGACCGGTGTCACCCATGGTCCAGAAGTTGTCCGACGCATAGGGCGCGCCCTTGTTGTCGCCGATGCGCACCATCTGCGCCGCGGGCACCCCGACTTCCTTGGTCCAGATGTCGTAGGCCTCGTCATCGGTGGCGTAGACGGTGACCCAGAGCTTTTCCCGGGGCAGACCCAGCCACTGGGGCGAGGTGAGGAATTCCCAGGCGAAGGTGATGGCGTCGCGCTTGAAGTAGTCGCCGAAGCTGAAGTTGCCCAGCATCTCGAAGAAGGTGTGGTGACGCGCCGTGTAACCGACGTTCTCCAGGTCGTTGTGCTTGCCGCCCGCGCGCACGCACTTCTGGCTGGTGGCGGCGCGGGTGTAGCTGCGCTTTTCCATGCCGAGGAAGCAGTCCTTGAACTGGTTCATCCCGGCGTTGGTGAACAGCAGGGTCGGATCGTTCGCGGGGATCAGCGAACTGGAGGCGACCCGGGTGTGCCCCTTCTCTTCGAAGAAGCGGAGGAAGGCTTCACGGATTTCGGCGCTTTTCATATTCATTCCAGACAATGGGCTTTTCGACGCGCGTGACGGGCATCCGACTGGATCGCAGACGAGACGAACGGAGCGGGCGCCGCAGACGCGGCACGTGCGGAAAACGGACACGCATGCCTGGGAGTATATCGACGCCTGCGCCCCGGTGTCGCCCCGGTTGCGCAGGAAAAACGTCGTCGGAAGACTTAGCGGTGGCGGTAGGCGGCGAAAGCGGCGATGACCGCCTCGATATCGGCAGCGTTGACGTCCAGATGGGTGACCAGGCGCAGGCGTGGGGCCAGACTGATGCGGATGCCGCGTGCGGCGAGGAAGGCCTGCAGGGCGGGCGCTTCGTTACCCATGGCGAGGTAGACCATATTGGTCTGCACCGGCTCCACCTGGTAGCCGAGTTCGGCCAGGGCAGTGCCGAGCTGGGCGGCATGGGCGTGATCTTCGGCCAGGCGCTCGACCTGGTGGTCGAGCGCATGCAACCCCGCCGCTGCCAGCATGCCGGCCTGGCGCATACCGCCGCCGACCACCTTGCGCCAGCGACGCGCCTTGGCAATCAGCTCGGCATCGCCGCAGAGTACCGAACCCACCGGTGCACCGAGACCCTTGGACAGGCAGATCGACACCGAATCGAAATGCTGGCTGATCTCGCGCACCGGCACGCCCAGCTTGACCGCGGCGTTGTACAGCCGCGCGCCGTCTAGGTGCAGGGCCAGACCGTGCTCCCGGGTGAAGGCGCGTGCCGCCGCCAGATAGGCCAGCGGCAGGACCTTGCCGTGCATGGTGTTTTCCAGCGCCAGCAATCGCGTGCGGGCGAAGTGGAAGTCATCGGCCTTGATGTAGCTGCGCACGAGGTCGAGGTCCAGACTGCCGTCGGCGGCCATCTCGATGGGCTGCGGCTGGATGGAGCCGAGCACCGCAGCGCCCCCGCCTTCGTACTTGTAGGTGTGGGCCTGCTGGCCGACCAGGTATTCGTCGCCCCGCTCACAGTGCGCCAGCAGGCCGAGCAAATTGCTCATGGTGCCGCTGGGCACGAAGAGTCCGGCCTCCAGGCCGAGATCGCCCGCCAGACGCTGCTCCAGTCGGGTAACGGTCGGGTCTTCGCCATAGACGTCATCGCCGAGTTCTGCGTCCAGCATCGCCTGGCGCATGGCCGGCGTGGGCTGGGTGACGGTATCGCTGCGCAGATCGATCATGCAAGTCGCTCCTTATGCCGGGACCACGATGAGCCCGGCCCGCAGGCCGACGGCGACCTTGGGGTTGGGGAAGATGATGCGTGCCTCGGCCTCGTCGACGATCCAGCGCTCGCTGCCGTCCTCGGCCAGCAGGGACCCCTGGCGCAGCGGTGAGAAGTTGGCCACGTCGTCGGCCAGGTGCAGCTGGAAGCGCGGACTGGACTTGTACACCTGGCGCGCGACCCGGAATCTCAGCAGCGAGGAATCCGGCGGCGGCAGTTCGGCTTCACGGCCTTCGATCAGGGCTTCGAGCAGCAACCGCAGGCGGCTCAGGTCGAGTTCGCTGTTCTCGCCGAAGGGACGCGCCTGGCCCAGCTCCAGGGTCAGGGCTTCGGCCTGGCACTCGGCGTAGGTGTAGGCACTGAAGGTGATACCGGGTTTGTCATAGAGCAGCACGGCTTCGATGCCGGCGGCTTCCAGACGCTGCAACTCGGCTTCCGAATGCTCGCGCCCGGCGCTCCACGGATAGAGGGCGAAGCGCGGCAGCGCCGAGGCGCGCAGCGCGGTGTGCAGGTCGTAGTGCAGTCGGGCCCGATCAGGCTTGCTGAAGAACTGCGCGGACAGGCGCTCGAGATCGTTGGCACGTTGTGCCTCGGAGCCTTCGGCCTGGGCATGGCGACCGTTAAACAAGCGATTCAGATCCTGCTCGACATAGCGGGTGCCGCGGCGCATGGCATCGGGATTGCCGAACATGAACAGCATTCGGCAGGCAGGACGCAGGGCTCCGCTGGCGATGCCGCCGAGCAACTCGTCGAGCAGTTCCATGGGCGCCGTCTCGTTGCCATGGATACCCGCCGAGAGCAGCAGGTCCAGGTGGTTGTCGCGCGCCACCGGCGGAGTGACTTCCAGCACGCCTTCGGTCAGCCAGTGGAGACGGGTGCCGTCGGCAGTCAGTTGAATCTTCTCGGTCGGCTCGCGGCCGGCCAGGGTCAGGTCCAGCAGGCGGCCAAGCGCCAACCGATAACGTTCAGATGCAGCCATGCTCTACTCCGCTGAGCGACGTGTCGGGGCTAGTGTGGCGTTTCAGAAGTTGTCTACACAATTTTGGCGGCGCTTTTTGCTTCCAAGCGGCGTTGCCCCTCCTCGCCATAGCCCTGCTATGACTCGTCGCGGCGCCTGGCCTGAAAGCAAAAATCACTCGCCAATTCTTGCGCGAACTTTCGAATCACCACACTAGATACTCAATGATCGTGGCCGCAACCGCAATCGGCGTCATGCACATGATTCTCATCGCCGTCGTCGGTGAAGGTATCCAAGGCGATGGACAGGCCCAGGGCATTGAGGGCCTGAGGGCGCAGCACCAGGACCGGGGTCTGCTCTTCGTCATCCTGGGAGTCGGCGAAGATGTTGAGACCGCCGCTGCCGTCGGCTTCCAGCCAGAGGTCGCGACCGGCCAGGCGGATGGCCAGGCGCTGGACCTGCAGCGTCTGCTGCTCGTCGGCGGTGGGTTCGAGGATGAGATCGAGACGGTTGCTCATGGGGGCTCCGGACGTCAGGGCAATTGAAAGGGATAGACCGAGCCGAGGCCCAGCAACTGGGTCAGCTCGTCGAGGGCGGTGCGGACTTCGCCCAGCAACTGGGGATCGGCAAGATCCGCAGGTGTCAGGCGGTCGCGGTAGTGGCGGTCCACCCAGTCGAGTAGTTGGGTGTGCAGCGTCGGCGTGAAGCGCACCCCTGGATTCACCGCCGCCAGTTCGTCGGGCTTGAGGGCCACCCGCAACCGCAGGCAGGCGGGTCCGCCGCCGTTCTGCATGCTTTGCTTGAGATCGAACACCTTGACCTCGCCCAGGGGCCCCGCGCTATTGACCTGGGCCTGCAGGTAGTCCCACACCGCCGGATTCTGCCGGCACTCGTCGGGTACCACCAGCAGCGCGCCCTGCCCCGGCCGATCCAGCAGCTGGCTGTTGAACAGGTAGGAACGCACGGCGTCGCCGACGCTGATCTCGCTACGGCGCACGCAGAGACGCTGCAGCTGGCCGCCGCGCCGGGCGAGCTTGGCCTGCAGTTCGTCGAGCACCCGGTCGCTGTCGAGAAAGGCATCCTCGTGGTGGAACAGCACCTGGGCGTTGCCCACCGAGATGACGTCGTTGTGGAAGACGCCCTGGTCCACCACCGCCGGATTCTGCTGGGCAAACACCACGCCCTCCTCGCTCAGCTCATGCAAACGGGCGATGGCCTGGGAGGCTTCCAGGGTCTGGCGCGCTGGATAGCGATGGGGCTCGGGATAGCGTGGATCGAAGGCGCTACGACCGAAGACGAAGAATTCCACGCCCGGGGCGCCGTGGTCGTGGCTGAAGCGGGTGTGGTTGGCCGCGCCCTCGTCGCCGAACTGGGCCACCGAGGGCAGCGGCGCATGGTGCTGGAAATGCGCAGGATCGCGAAACATCGCCTGGAGGATGCGCGCCGTGGTAATCGGTTCGAGGCTGCGGTGAAATTTGCAGGCCAGGTTGGCCGGGGTGAAATGCACGCGGCCATCGCGGGTGTCGGCGCTGGGGCTGACGGTGGCGGCGTTGGCCGTCCACATGGCCGAGGCGGAGCTGGCGGACAGCAGCAGCGGCAAGGCTTCACGCGCCGCACTTTCCAGCACCTGGGCATCGCTGCCGGCAAACCCCAGGCGCCGTAGCGAGGCGATGTCGGGCCTTTCGTGGGGGGCCAGCACGCCCTGCTCGAAACCCAGCTCCATCAATGCCTGCATCTTGGCCAGGCCCTGGCGCGCCGCCTCACGGGGATTCGAGCACTGCTGCTTGCTCGCCTGGGAGGCCACGTTGCCATAAGACAGGCCGGCATAGTTGTGAGTCGGACCGACCAGGCCGTCGAAATTGACCTCCCGAGCAGCGAGAGCGAGGTGACTCATAGGTGTAATCCTGGGGGCAATTGGGCAGGCAGGCTCAGGGCGTCACTCTCCAGCGAGGCGACCGGGAAGGCACAATAGTCCGTGGCGTAGTAGGCGCTGGGACGGTGATTGCCCGAGGCGCCGACGCCGCCGAAGGGCGCCGCGCTGGCCGCCCCGGTCAGGGGACGATTCCAGTTGACGATGCCGGCACGCACCCCCTGCCAGAACCGTTCGTAGGTGGCCGGATCGTCGGCCAGCAACCCGGCCGCCAGACCGAAGCGGGTGGCATTGGCCAACGCCACGGCCTGATCGAAGTCCGCATAGCGCTGGACCTGCAGCAGCGGCCCGAAGACTTCCTCATCGGGCAACTCGGAGATCCCCGAGACATCGAGGATGCCCGGGGTGAGCAGCGCGCCCGTCGCATCCAGCTGACGCATCTCCAGCAGCGCGCGGCCACCCTGCGCCAGGCGCTGGGCCTGAGTCCGCAGCAGGGCCTGGGCAGCGGCGAGGGAGATGACAGTACCCATGAAAGGCGCCGGATCGGCGTCGAAGCGACCGGTGCTGAGACCCGCGCTGACGCTTACCAGACGCGCCAGCAGCGCATCGCCCCAGTCACCCTGGGGCACGAGCAGCCGGCGCGCGCAGGTGCAGCGCTGCCCGGCGGAGAGAAAGGCCGACTGGACGATGGTCACCACGGCGGCGTCCAGATCGGCCACCGGTGCCACCACCAGCGGATTGTTACCGCCCATCTCCAGGGCCAGCAGCCGCTGCGGACGGTCCGCGCTGAGGCGGTGCAGGGCCGCGCCCGTGGCGCTGGAACCGGTGAAGAGGATGCCGTCCAGGCCCGGATGCGCGGCCAGGGCCTCGCCGGTGGTCCGACCGCCCTGCACGAGATTGAGCACCCCGGCCGGCAGCCCGGCGGCGATCCAGCATTCCAGGGTCAGGGCGGCGAAACGCGGCGTCAGCTCGCTGGGCTTGAACACCACTGTGTTGCCAGCCAGCAGCGCCGGGACGATATGGCCATTGGGCAGATGGCCGGGGAAATTGTAGGGACCGAAGACCGCCAGGACGCCGTGCGGTCGATGGCGCGTGACGCTGCGGGCGTCCGCCACGCTAGCCGAACGCTCGCCGCTACGGGCCGCTTCGGCCTGGGCCGAGATGGCCACCTTGGCGATCATGCTGCCGAGCTCGGTATCGGCCTCCCACAGCGGTTTGCCGGTTTCCTCGGCCAAGGCCCGGGCCAGCTCGGAGCGGCGTTGCTGCAGCGCCTGGGCGAAGGCCTGCAGGATCTCCAGACGCGCGGCCTGGCCGCGTCTTTCCCAGGCAGGAAAGGCCTGGCGCGCCGCGACGATCGCCTGGTCGACATCGCCGGCATCCGCAGCGGCGCCCTGCCAGAGCGAGATACCGTCGTACGGATCGAGCGAGCTGAACACCTCGCCCCTACCGGGGCGCCACTGGCCAGCTATGTACAGGCTATCCATGGACTCTCCTCAGGGCATCAGGCGCACGGCGCGCACCTGGGCGCCGGCCATCAGGCGCAACTCGCGGGCGGTGGCCAAGTCGACCACCAGGGTGCCGGCAGCCAGGCGCGCGCGGGCGCTGGTGATGCGGCAGTCCTGGCACTTGCGGTTGTGGATCAGATACACCTCGGCGTCATCGCCAGGCGTGCCCACCGCCAGCACCAGGCGCTGGCTGTCGCGGATCGCGCGCACCTTGGCGGTTTCCGCCTCCAGGGTCGGGCCGGCATCGAAGATGTCGACATAGCCCTGGTAGTTGAAGCCTTCGGCCTCCAGCAGGCGGCGGGCGGCTTCGGTGTCCGGATGTACCTTGCCAATCACCTGGCGCGCCTCTGGAGACAGAAAGCAGGTGTAGAGCGGAAAGCGCGGCATCAGCTCGGCGATGAAGCCGCGGTTGCCGATGCCGGTGAGATAGTCGGCCTGGGAGAATTCCATCTTGAAGAAGTGCCGCCCGAGGCCCTCCCAGAACGGCGATTGGCCCTGGTCGTCGGACATGCCGCGCAACTCGGCGATGAGGCGCTCGGCGAACAACTCGCGGAATTCGGCGATGAACAGGAAGCGCGACTTGGACAGCAGGCGCCCAGCCGCGCCACCACGCCGATCCGCGCGCAAGAACAACGAGCAGAGTTCGGAGCTGCCGGTCATGTCGTTGGCCAGGAACAGCGTGGGAATCTGCCGGTGGATGTCCAGTTCGCGCGAGGCGCTCACCGTCAGGCCGACCCGGTAGTTGTACCAGGGCTCGCGCAACCCCAGGGCGGCGGCGATCCCGGCGATGCCGATGACTTCGCCGTCCTCTTCGAGGGCGAAGAGATAGTCCGCATCGGCGGCTTCAACCTGCTGCAGGAAACTGCGCTCGGCATTTTCCACCCGCTGCGCCAGGCGTTCTTCGCTGGCCGGCAGGGTGGTGAGGCCGGCGCCGGCCGCCTGCGCCAGTTGCAGCAGCGCGGGCACATCGGCACGGGTGACGGGACGGACGATCATCGGACCTCCAAAGACGCTAGAATCGGCTACAGCGCTACCAGACGAACCCGGTCGCCTTCGGCGATCTCCAGGGTGGCGATCTGCTCGGGGGAAAGGACGACGGCTTCGCCAGGCGTCCAGCGCAGCGGCGTGGCCAGCGCCCGGAAGTTTTCCAGGCCGTCATTGGCGACCAGGAACCAGGGTGCCTCATCGCCGGCCGGAGTACCTTCTCTCACCGGCGCCAGGCGGCTCTCGGCGATGGAGCGGATGGCCGTGGTGCGGGCGTGCAGGGTCGGACCGCCATCGAAGATGTCGATGTAGTTGTCGGTCTCGAAGCCTTCACGGCTGAGGATGTCGAAGGTGATCTGGGCGCGCGGGTGCACCTGGCCCATGGCCTCCTGGGCGCTGTCGGGCAGCAGGGGCACGTAGAGCGGATAGGTCGGCATCAGTTCGGCCAGGAAGGTACGACTCTTCTGCCCCGACAGGCGCTCCGCGGCGGCGTAGTCCATGTCGAAGAAGTTACGCCCTACCCCGTTCCAGAACGGCGATTCGCCGTCTTCGTCCGCCAGGCCGACGATTTCCACCACCACCGTCTCTGCGAAGCGCGCCGGGTGGGCGGCCATGAACAGCAGGCGGGCGCGGGAATTGAGCTCGGCGTGGGGGGTGTCGAGTAACGGACGCTGGACGTAGAAGCTGCTCAGCACGCTGTTGCCGGTCAGGTCGTGACAGAGCGACAGCACATGCACCTTGTTGTGGATCTTCAGCTCGCGCGAGGCGTGGATGAAGGTCTCGTTGCGAAAGCTGTAGAAGGGCTCGGAGAAGCCCGCCGAGGCAACGATGGCCGAACAGCCCAGCAGTTCGCCGCTATTGGTGTCTTCGAGCACGAAGAAATAGCTCTCCTCGCCATGGAAGCCCACCTCGGCCGCCAGCGACGACTCCGAGGTGCGGATCTTGTCGCGCAACCGTTCGGGGTTGTCGGGCAGCGAGGTGACGCCAACCGGGCTATCCGCGGCGAGCCGCTGGACCAGGGGCAGATCCGCCGCGCGCGCAGGGCGCATTACCAGCATGAGAACTCCTTGTGTACGGATCCATCCCTGGATGCCAGCGGTACGCGTCCCGCGTCCGGAGATTAGCCTTGAGTGAGGCGCGCCAGAGCGCGATCCAGGCGGGCCAGGCCTTCGTCGATGTCCGCCTCGGGGATGATCAGGCTTGGTGCCATGCGCAGCACGTCCGGGCCGGCCTGGAGGATCATCAGGCCTTCCTCGTTGGCGGCGGTGACGATGTCCTTGGCACGCCCCTTCCAGCTGTCGTTGAGCACCGCGCCGATCAGCAGACCCAGGCCGCGAACCTGCTCGAACAGGCCATAGCGGGCGTTGAGCTGCTCCAGGCCGGCGACGAAGCGCTGATGACGCGCGGCGACACCGGCCAGGGTTTCCGGGGTGGCGACGATGTCCAGCAGCGCGGCGCCCACGGCGCAGCCCAGCGGATTGCCGCCGTAGGTGCTGCCATGCACGCCCGCGCTGAAATGCTGGGCGACCTTGTCGGTGGTCAGCATGGCCGCCAGCGGGAAGCCGCCGCCGATGCTCTTGGCGGTGGTGAGGATGTCTGGCACCACGCCATAGTGCTGGTAGGCGTAGAGATGACCGCTGCGACCGACCCCGCTCTGCACCTCGTCGAAGATCAGCAGCGCGCCCTGGGCGTCGCACAGGCGGCGGACGCCTTCGAGGTAGACCTGGTCGGCCGGCAGCACGCCGCCCTCGCCCTGGATGGGTTCGAGGATGACGGCGCAGGTCTTGTCCGACACCACGGCTTCGAGGGCGGCCAAGTCGTTGAAGGGCACATGGCGGATGCCTTCGATCTTGGGACCGAAACCATCGGAATACTTGGGCTGCCCCCCGACGCTGACGGTGAACAGGGTCCGGCCGTGGAAGCTGTTGGTGGCGGCGACGATCTCGTAACGGCTGCCGCCGCTGACGTCATGGCCATAGCGCCGGGCCAGCTTGCAGGCCGCCTCGTTGGCTTCGGCGCCGGAGTTGGCGAAGAACACCCGGTCGGCGAAGGTGTGGTCCACCAGCTTGCGCGCCAGGCGCAGGGCGGGCTCGTTGGTGTAGATATTGGAGACGTGCCAGAGCTTGCCGGCCTGCTCGGTCAGGGCATCGATCAGCGCCGGATGGCCATGGCCCAGGGCGCTGACCGCGATGCCGCCGGCGAAATCCACGTACTCGCGATCGGCCTGGTCCCAGACGCGGGAGCCCTCTCCTCGCACCGGAATGAACGCGGCAGGGGCGTAGGTCGGGACCATCACCTCATCGAAGGCGGCGCGTTGCACGTTGGGTTGAGAAGCGGACATCGGGATTTCTCCTGCCGATCACGGCGGTGACTGAGGGGGATTGTAGGACGACCTCCAGACGCGGCATTGCGCCCAGGCGACAACTATTTACGGGCGAAAACGCAAACGGGCGTCCGACTCGCAGTCTAGCGATTCGGACACCCGCTCTGGAAGGGCAAGGACGTACCTTCCGGTACGCCCGAGAAATCAGTTGGGCGCGACGCGGCTGGTGCCGTTGACGGTCAGGATGCGCACCCGCTCGCCGACGCGGAAGATCTCACCCTTGTTGACCGCCTGCACATAGGCACGCGAGCCGCCGTCATCTTCCTTCACGGTGATCTCGACGCCGTTGGCCTTGGTAAAGCCCTCTTCGGTGGCCGAGCCCAGCAGGCCGCCCGCCACCGCACCGATGATGGCGGTCACGAAACTGCCACGGCCACCGCCGATGGCACTCCCGCCAATACCGCCGACCACGGCACCAGCCCCGGCCCCGATGGGCGACTTGGTGCCCTCAATGGTGACCGGACGCAGGGCGGTGATGGTACCGGTACGGACCGTCTGCACCTGCCGGGCCTCGTCACGCGAATAGACGTCGCCGGACTGATCCGAGGCGCAGCCGGCCAGCAGGGCGACGGCGGTCAGGGAGGCGGCGAGCTGAAGGACTCTGTTCATGGGGCAACTCCAAGGGCAGTTGAAAGACACTGGCCGCACCCGCAGGGATGCAGGCGCAGATCGCTATTATCCTTGACCCAGGGCATCCAGGGAGGTTTCCGGTGACTGTAACCCGGGTACCTTGCGAACGCCTTAAGGCGCCAGGCGCTGGCGCTGCCACTCACCGTCGAGGCGCTGGTAGTCCAGCCGATCATGGAGGCGACTGGAGCGGCCCTGCCAGAATTCGATGCGCTGGGGCCTCAGGCGATAGCCACCCCAGAACGGCGGTCGGCTCGGCTCGCCGTCGGCGAAGCGCTGTTGCACCGAGGCCAGACGCTGCTCCAGTTCGTGACGGTCGGCGATGACCTGGCTCTGCGGCGAGGCCCAGGCTCCCAGGCGACTACCCAGTGGGCGGACCCGGTAGTAGGCGTCGGATTCCTCGGCCGACACCTGCTCCACCAGGCCTTCGATGCGCACCTGGCGTTCCAGCGCCGGCCAGAAGAAGGTCATGGCCGCGCGCGGCTGCCTGGCCATTTGCTGGCCCTTGGCGCTGTCGTAGTTGGTGTAGAAGACGAAGCCCTGGGGATCGACGCCCTTGAGCAACAGCACGCGGCAATGGGGCTGCCCCTCGTCATCGACGGTAGCCAGCCAGCAGGCGTTGGCTTCGACGGGCGGCTGCTCGGTGCGTACCGCCTCTTCGAACCACTGCCCGAACAGGGCATAGGGATCCGCGGGTGCCTGGGCTTCGGTCAGGCCGTCGCGGGTGTAGTCGCGACGCATATCGGCGAGGGACGGTGACATGGAAGTCTCCTGCTAGGTCGGTATCGACCTAGCTTAACCAAGTCCCGCCTGGCTCGCCTGCTTCAGGACAAGCTTTGTAGCTAGCGCGCCGCCAAGGACTGCAGGCTGGCCAGCACGGTTGCGCGCGGCTGGATCAGCACCTCGACCCGGCGATTGACGGCACGGCCGGCGGCGGTGGTGTTGTCGGCACGCGGATGAGCGGCGGCCAGACCACGCACGATCAGGCGATTGCCGCTGTAGCCGCTGAGACGGAAGATGGCCGCCACGGCCTGGGCGCGCTGCAGGCTGATCTTGTCGTTGAGCGCCGCGGCACCGGTGCTGTCGCTGAAACCGAGCACGATGACGGCGCTGTCTTCATCCACGCTCACCGACTTGGCCGAGCGCGACAGCGGGCCGAGCATCACCGGCAGCAGCATCTCGGCGCGATCCGGGTTGAAGGAGCTATCGACCGGCGCCACCAGCACCAGCGCATCATCGCGACGTTCGACCTTGACGTTGCTGCCGGCCACGGCCACGCGCAGCTTCTGCTCGTGCTCGTCCAGCCAGGCCTTGCTGACCTTGACCGGTACCGGCTTGAGCGCTTCCGCCTTGGCGACGGGCTTGACGTCTTCGCTGCCGAAGGGCCACCACCAGTGACCGCCCTTCTCACCCGCCGCATCGGCCTGCTCCGGCTTGGCCGCCGGCGCCTTCGCCACGACCTTGGTGTCGGCCTTGGGCTCGGCGGCCTTGGCCACCGGTTTGACCGGTTCGGCAGCCTTGTCGCTACCGCCGAACGGCCACCACCAATGCCCACCGTTGGCGGCGGTGCTGGCTTGAGCAGTGCCCGGCTTGGCAGGCGTGGTGGCCTGGTCGCCAGTGCCCTGGAAGGAACTGCAGGCAGATACGCCCATGCAGAGAATGAGGGTGGTGGATTTGATCAGCTTCATGCAAAGTTTCCCATCGGCGAGCCGGAGGACAGAGTGAATCAATGCCCCGGCCAGAGCCGGCGACATGAGTGAACTTAAAGTAGTTTCGAGATTGTGGCCGCAAACCTACGCCGGGCAAAGCGGTGGAGTCACGAAATTTGCGTGTATGCCGACCAGTGGCGTGTCCTTGCTCAAGACAAGGGGAAAATCCGCTCGGTCCTGCGTACCCCACTCGATGGTTCTCCGAGGGCCCGAAGCGACAAAAGGGGTCACCCGTGAGCCCGCATCCGTTTCCAGCAAAGGCACCAGGCCAGCAGGAGGCTTGATCATGGAAGGCTTCGTCGATGTCGCGACGCTCGAGGACCTGGCCGCCAGGTCCGACGCCATCACGCAGGCGTGCCGCTGCCAGCAGCGGGATCTTTCGGGATGGACCGCCTGGCCGGTGGGCTACCGGGAAACGGACTTTGCGCAGATCGGCACCCTGGGGCGCCACGCGCCTGAGGAGGCGATCCTCGAGGAGTATCATCCGGCAGGCACCCACTACTGGTCGAATGCCGCCCCCATCGCTCCGCGCTTCCATCCCTACAACCAGAGCACGCTATGGCGGTGCCTGGGCTGCCAGCGTCTCTACCTGAGGCATAACGACGACGGGGCCTACCATGTGGCACCACGAATCCGGCTGCTGCAGCCGGCGCTGATCGTCGATGCAGCCCACGCCAACGATGGGCGGGAAGCCACTGTGACGTGACCTCACCTATGCCAGTTGTCACCCGCGATGGCTAGGCGATCATGCGGGCGCTGGCGACCTGGCACGACGCAACCGGCGATCCAAAGGCCGCTCCCCCGTCCGCAGCCGCTCTAGCTCGCGGTATCGGAAGATGCCGCTCGTTAGCTGCAGCGAAAACCGGGAATTAAGCCCACAATAGACGCCGCGCATCCCGCGTGCGGGTGTGCGCCCATCAACGGTAAAAGACCTGGTCCCAGCAATACGATGGCAACTACAACTCGAACGGGCGTCGCCTGGTTTGTCGACGGTGCCTACGCCCTGAGCGCCTGGAACGGCTCGGTATACGGCGCCAAATTCGACTATCTCAAACTACGGCTCTTCATCGAAGAGGATGCGGGCGAACCCATAGGCGACGCCTACTACTTCAACTGCGATAGCGACCCGCCCACCGTCGCCCAGACCAACTTCAACAAGTTTCTCAGCTCGGCGCCGCCCAAGGGTGCAGGCCTGAGGGTCAAGCTCTACTGGCTGCAGAGCAAGGCCCACGAATGGCCTACCTCGGCGGGCGGAGGGCCGATCCTGCATCCGGTGACGGGCGAGCAGTACACCACCAAGAGCCAGAAAGGCGTCGATGTCGGCCTGGCCTTCAACCTGATGCGCTCCCATGCCAAGCGCGGCTGGAAGAAGCTCTACCTGGTAGCGGGCGACGGCGATTTCCACGAGGTGGTGCAATACCTGGTGGAAAACGAAGGCGTGGAGGTCACGGTGATCGGCGCGCACTTCTCCATCAGCGGCGAGATCGCGCCCTATGTCCGGGTGATCGAATTCAAGGACATCGAGACGGCCATCGCCCGCTAGCCGAGGGCCTCAAAGACACTCCCCTACCGCGCGTGCCAGGGCCTGGGCGCGCGGATCCATCAATACATAGGGTCCCAGGGTGTTGGTGACGAAGCCGAAGGCCACCTCGCGCTCCGGATCGGCGAAGCCGGTCGAGCCGCCCGCCCCCGGATGGCCGAAGGCCTGAGGCCCGAGGCCATAGGTGGCGTTGGCCTGGTCCGGTTGATCGAGCATGAAGCCCAGGCCAAAGCGGGTCGGCGTCAAGAGCGTACGGTCTTCGCCCTGACTGTGCTCCACTAAAGCCTCGCTCAAGGTCTCCCATTCCAGCAGATCGCCGGCCAGCAGGCCGGCATAGAAGCCTGCCAGGCTGCGTGCATGGCCGTGGCCGTTTGCGGCCGGCTGCTGGAAGCGGCGCCACTCCGCCTTGTTGGTGCTGGTGAGCACGCCGGATGGATTGCCAAAGGCCAGGGTCGGCAAGGCGCCCGGATCGCTCATGGTGGTCTTGAGCAGGCGCTGCGCGGCGGCATCACCCAGCACCCCCTTGCCGCGTACGATATGGGCGACGCGCTCGTCTTCGCTCGCCGGCAGACCGATGTGGAAATCCAGATCCAGGCGCTCGGCGGTCCGGGCCACGATGGCCTCGCCCGGGCCACGGCCGTCGGCGCGACGGATCAGTTCACCCAGCAGCCAGCCAAAGGTGATAGGGGCATAGCCATGGGCGGTGCCGGGCGTCCACCAGGGTGCCTCGGCGGCGACCGCGGCGGTCATGGTGTCCCAGTCGTACAGGGCGTCACCCGCCAGGCGTTCGCGCAAGGCGGAGACGCCGGAGCGATGACTAAGCAACTGGCGCAGAGTGATGTCGGCCTTGCCAGCCGCAGCGAATGCTGGCCAGCGTTCGGCGACCGGGGCATCGAGTGCCAGCTTGCCCTCCTCCACCAACTGCAACGCCGCCACCGTGGTGAAGGCCTTGGTGCAGGAGAACAGATTGAGCAGGGTATCGGTGTGCCACGGCGTCTCGCCGTCCTTGTCCGCCATCCCGCCCCAGAGATCCAGCACCGTTTCACCACCGACCTGGACACACAACGCCGCCCCGCGGGTCTGGCCGGCGGCCAGCAACTCGGCGAAGGCCTCGCGGACGGATTCGAATCTCAGGTCGTGATAGCCGTGGACGGTCATGGGTTTTCCTGGGTAGATGAGGTATTGCCGGGCACGGGGCCACGATCAGGCAGTTGATCATACCGCCAAGCGGGACGCCCTCACCCCAACCCTCTCCCCGAGGGAGTGGGAGCTGCCTGCGTAGGCGTTCAGCGGTAGGTTGGGTTGAGCGTAGCGAAGCCCAACGGCTATTGCCTCGGCGTCAGGCCTGTTGGGCTTCGACGATAGAGCCGTCTCAGCCCAACCTACGGCTTATCGTAGCCAGGGCCACCCCTTACTGGATCTCCCGCCGGAACGGCGGCAGCGCATTGAGGATGGCCTTGCCGTAGCGCTGGGTCACCAGGCGGCGATCCAGCAGCGAGATGGTGCCGCTGTCCTGCTCGGTACGCAGCAACCGACCGCAGGCCTGGATCAGCCGCAGCGAGGCATCGGGCACGGCGATCTCCATGAACGGATTGCCGCCGCGCGCCTCGATCCACTCGGCCAGGGCGGCTTCTACCGGATCGTCCGGCACGGCGAAGGGGATCTTGGCGATGACCACGTGCTCGCAGTAGGCACCGGGCAGGTCGACCCCTTCCGCAAAGCTGGCAAGACCGAACAGCACGCTGGCCTCGCCGTCATCGACGCGCTTCCTGTGCTTGTTGAGGGTCTCCTGCTTGGACAGGTTGCCCTGAATCAGCACCCGCTTGCGCCAGTCCCGTTCCAGGCCGTCGAAGACGTCCTGCATCTGCCGCCGCGAGGAAAACAGCACCAGGGCGCCACGCGCGCCCTCCAGCATGGCCGGCAATTCGCGGACGATGGCCGCGGTGTGCTCGGCCGCATTGCGCGGATCGGCCTTGAGATCCGGCACCCGCAGCACCCCGGCCTCGGCGTGGCGGAACGGGCTGGGGACCACGGCGGTGGCCGCCGAACGCGGCAGGCCTGATCTCATGCGGAAGCGGTCGAAGGTGCCCAGGGCGGTCAGGGTCGCCGAGGTCACCAGGGCGCCGTAGGCGACATTCCACAGGTGGCGGCGCAGCATCTCGGCGGCGAGGATGGGGCTGGCGTTGACCTCGATGTCGTACAGCGATCCCGTTTCCGCCAGGGTCATCCAGCGCGCCATGGGCGGGCTGTCTTCCGGGTCTTCGCAGGTAAAGGCCGTCCACAACTCCCAGTTGCCCTGGGATCTTGCCAGCAGACTGCCGAACAGCGGATACCACTCCTCGGCCTGGTAGCTGGCGAGGCCAATGCTGGACTCGCCGTCCATGGCCTGCTTGAGCATCTCGGTCAGGCGGGTGAACAGATCGGTGAGCTTGGCGAAGCCTTTCTTGAGCTCGATGCCCATTTCCCGCAGGTCTTCGGGAATGACCCCGCCGACGAAGCGGTGGCGCGGCCGTTCCCGGCCTTCCATGTCCTCGCCGGCGCGGAAATCGGCCAGAGCCTCGCAGGCGGTGAACATGAATTGCTGCTGGGTGCGGATTTCCCGCGCCAACTCCGGCACCTGCTCCACCAGCCGGCCGAGATCGCCCGGCAGGGGGTGCTGGGCCAACAGCTTGGTGAGGTTCTTAGCGATCTGCTCCAGCCACTCGGCGGTGGATCTCAGCCGGGTGAAATGGGCGAAGTGGCCGATGGCCTTGTCCGGCAGGTGGTGGCCTTCGTCGAACACATAGAGGGTGTCGCGCGGATCCGGCAGGATGGCGCCGCCACCCAGGGCCAGGTCGGCCAGCACCAGGTCATGGTTGGTGACGATGACATCGACCTTGGTCATGCCTTCGCGCGCCCGGTAGAAGGCGCACTGCTGGAAATTCGGGCAATGGCGATTGGTGCACTGGCTGTGGTCGGTGGTGATGCGCGACCACTGGACGTCCTCGATGGCTTCCGGCCAGCTGTCGCGATCGCCGTCCCAGCGATTGCCGGCCAGGCGCTCGATCATCTTGCCGAACAGTTCGTTGGACGCCTCGTCCACATCGATCTTGAAGCCATCCTCGGCGAACAGCTGGGCCGTGGCGTTCTGCGCCTGGCCCTCCTGCAGCAGCATGTCCAGCTTGGACAGGCACAGATAGCGCCCCCGCCCCTTGGCCAGGGCGAAGCTGAAGGACAGCCCGCTGTTGCGCAGGATGTCCGGCAGGTCCTTGTGCACGATCTGCTCCTGCAGTGCCACCGTCGCCGTGGCGATGACCAAGCGCTTACCAGCCGCCTTGGCCGCGGGGATGGCGGCCAGGGCGTAGGCCACGGTCTTGCCGGTACCCGTGCCCGCCTCCACCGCCACCACGGCCGGCTCACCTTCGCGATGGCCCTCCTCGTCCTGGGCGATGGCGCCCAGGCCCTTGGCGGTTTCCGCGATCATCAATCGCTGGCCGTAGCGCGGCTTGAGCGACTTGGCTTCGAGGAAACGCGTGTAGGCGCCCTGGATCTGGGTCTTGAGTTCGGTGCTGAGCATGCCTGGTTCCGGGCGATGGCAAAGCAGCGCCACGTCCGGCGGACGAGCGCTGTATGCATCTACAGTAATGGATCTTGGGCGCTATGATAACGCGCCTGTCGTCAGGATGCGCCCAACGTTGTGGTCGCAGGCCGATCAGGCGCTCGGCAGCTGAGGGGGCAGGCGATGAAAGGCGCCAAAGATCAACAGGCTCAGGCGGTCGAGCCAGGGGTGGCGACGCAGACGCAAGGCACGACGGCTGGCGAAGACTTCGCCTAAATGGAGCAGCAGCAGGGCCAGGGCGACCAGCGCGAGCAATTCGGGGAAAGGACGAGCGAGAGGCAGAGCGAGGGCGGCGGCCGCGGCGAGCCAGAACAGCAGGAGTAGAACTTTGCCGGTAAGGGACAGGGTTTTCATGGATTCCAGCAGGAGGACGAGATGGATCGGACCATAACGCCTATCGCCGGAAAAAGTAAAGGCGGCGGACCAGGGTCCGCCGCCGGTGCATCACTCGCGGTCGATCTGGATTTCGACGCGGCGGTTGGTGGCACGGCCTTCAGCGGTCTCGTTGGTGGCGATCGGCTGACGCTCGCCCATGCCCTTCACGGACACGACGCTGGCAGCCGGCACACCGGCCTGGATCAGGTAGTTGCTGACCGACTTGGCCCGACGCTCGGACAGACGCTGGTTATAGGCGTCGGTACCCTTGCTGTCGGTGTGACCGGTGATCGACAGGCGGGTGCTGGCGGCTTCGCCACGCAGACGGCCGGCGATACCATCGAGCTGAGCGCGATCCTGCGGACTGACCTCGGCCGAATCGAAGGCGAAGTGCAGGTCACGGGCGGTGATCACTTCCTGCTTGGGCAGCGGTGCCGGTGCGGGCGCCGGTGCGGGCGCCGGAGCCGGGGCCGGAGCGGGCTCCATGCGAGCGACCTGCTCGTTGCCCTTACCATGCACCCAGCAATAGGCGCCAGCGGTGGTGCCGATACCCAGGGCCGCCATGCCGGCGACGTTACCGCTCTGAGTAGCACCTGCCGCGCCGCCGACCAGGGCGCCGACCGCTGCGCACACCGGCCAATCGGATTTCTGTACGCCGCCCGCACAACCAGCCAGCACGGTGCTTGCCAGGATGAGGGGTAAAGCTGTCCTTGCGATGCTCTTGCTCATGAAGGGTCTCCTATAGACCGGGTGCCGCGAGTTAGGCTCGTCTTTCGTTTTATGGCGCTGTCAGACTAATGGTGGCGTACACATCTTGACAACGCTGGTTGCTTAGTCAATCGCGATTTGATTAGGGTTCCCTTAATGGCAAACATATTCTCCTCCCGCACCCCGCAACAGGCTCTGGCAAGCCTGCTCGAGCACCACCAGCCCAAGCGCCTGCTCTGTGTGGCGCGCGAGCCGCTGCCAGCGCTTGAGGCCTATGCCGAGGCCCATCCGCACTGCCAGGTGGTGCTGGCAGCGGTGCCCCTGGATGACCCGGCGCTGCTGGCCGAACGCTACGACCTGGTGATCGTCGCCGATTGCCTGGAACATCTGCCGCTGCGCCAGGGCCGCGAATTGCTCGGCGGCCTGCGCAACTTCAACACTTCGCGCCTGGCGGTGCTGGTGGACCTGGCCGCCAGCGACTGGCAGGTGACGGATTTCTACGCCCTCGCCCTGCAGGCCAGCGAGCGCTTCGCCCGCGAGGGCCAGGTGGTCACCCTGTTCAGCTATGATCTGCACGACTACAAGCAGGTCCCGGACTGGCTCAATGCCAAGTTCTGGGCCAATCCGCAGAATTTCGGCAAGTACTGGTGGTGAGATGCAACCCATGGCCCCCTGCCCCTGTGGCTCGGACCGCTCGCTCGGCGACTGTTGCGGAGCCTTTCATGCCGGTACTCCGGCGCCCGATGCCGAACGGCTGATGCGTTCACGCTACAGCGCCTATGTGCTGGGGCTGATCGACTACCTGGTAACCACCACGGCGCCTGCCCAGCAGGAGCAGTTGGACCGGGAGGCCCTGGCTGCCTGGAGTTTGGGCAGTCGCTGGCAAGGGTTGCAGGTGCTGGAGCATCGCCCCGAGCCGGGGGATCCCGCCCATGCCCGGGTCAGCTTCGTGGCGCGCTGGGAGGATGGGCGCGGCGCCCATCGCCATGAAGAGCACTCGGGCTTCGTCCAGCGCGAGGGACGCTGGTACTTCCTCGATCCGACCGTACGCCCCCTGCCGGGTCGCAACGACGCCTGCCTGTGTGGCAGCGGCGCCAAGTTCAAGAAGTGCTGCGCCGGCTTCCTGTAACGCCGGCCGCGCTCATTCCTTGACCAGCGTCAGGTGATCGGTATCCGGGACCGCTACGGGTAGCGGCTCGAACGCCGGCCCCAGGTCGCTACCCACCGGCGCCAGACTCAGGTGTGAGAGATCGACTCGCGGCGACGCCACCGGTGCGGCCTCATCCTGGAGATCGGCGCCCACCGGTGCCAGGCCGAAATCCGGTGCCTGGACATCGACGAAGGCCGCCATCACGGCATCCCTGGGAGCGACCGACAACGACCCGCGCTCGGTGGAAGACGCCGCAGTGGGCGCGGTGGCGGCTGGCTCCCGCGCCTCGACGGGTGCCGCAGCCGGCTCGCCCGTCTCGGCCATGGGCGCCACCTCGACCAACGCCCCGGCCTGGGCCAGGGTGGCGCGATAGCGCTCGGCGGTGGCGGCGTCGAGGCGATTCTTGATAATCATGCGGCGACCGGAGAAGAGCACGGCGATGCGCTGTTCATCCGCCTGAAACAGACGCATCAGATTCTGTCGGGTCTGCTGCGCATCGGCGCCAGCGACCAGTTCGCCCTGGAAGGCGATTTCATAGAGCACGGCGGACATGACGACCTCCTCGATCACGGCAAGAGGTGCAGGATGCAACGTCGCGCCGGGGCGGTCCAGTCCGCACGGTCGCCTGGCACAGGCGTTTTTTTGTTAGCCTGTGCCGAAGCGGCCCCGACTTGTGCAGCAATCGGTGCTTGTTAAACTGCGCAGAAAACGGGAGTGCCGCATGCTTCGCCAGGCCTTGTTCATCACCCTGCTCGGCGTCTTGCTCAGCAGTCTTGGCGGTTGTACCTATATCGGGCGCAACTATGACGAGCCTCAGGTCGAACTGACCGGCGTGGAGCTGATCCGTGCGCGGCTGTGGAGCCAGGATTTCGTGCTGCACTTCCGCGTCCAGAATCCCAACGACAGCGCCCTGCCCGTACGTAGCCTGGCCTACACCGTCTACCTGAACGATCTGCTGCTGTCCCAGGGCGTCGCCAACCTGCATGCGTCAGTTCCCGCCAACGGTCGACGCAGCTTCTCCGTACCGGTGCAGACCAATCTGTGGCGTTACGTGAAGGACGTGGGCCGCATGCTCGAAGACCCTGAGCAGCCGATCAGTTACCGCCTGCGTGGCCGGGTGAAGACCGGTTGGCTGTTCGGCCGCAGTGTCCATTTTTCTCGCCAGGGACAGTTCGTGCCTGGCGCCTACATCCCGGAGTTATGAGATGAACCAACACGTCCACGGTCCCGATTGCAATCACGACCACGATCACGACCATGGCCATGCGCACCACGTCCACGGCCCGCACTGCAACCATGGTCATGCCCAGGAGCCGGTGCGCAATCCGCTGAAGGAAGTGGGTCGCAACGATCCCTGCCCGTGCGGCAGCGAGAAGAAATTCAAGAAGTGCCACGGCGCCTGAGCCCGTTTCCGTAGGTTGGGCTGAGGCGGTTCTACCGTCGAAGCCCAACATAGCGGAGTCAGCCTGGACTGTTGGGCTTCGCTACGCTCAACCCAACCTACCCCTCCGCGACCCTGGCGCGTTACCAGGGCTGTCCGCCGCGTTGCGACTCCAGCCGCCGGATGAATTCCTCCAGCACCAGGGCGTAGAGATCGTCCTTGAGCACCAGATCCTCTACCCCGCAATCGATGTTGGGATTGTCGTTGACCTCGATCACCGCCAGCTTGTCGCCCGCCTGCTTGAGATCCACGCCATAGAGACCATCGCCGATCAGGTTGGCGGTGCGTACCGCCAGCTCGACCACCGCATGGGGCGCGTCCTGCACCGCCAGGGTGCGGAAATCGCCGCTGACCTCGGTGGCGCTGGCGCTGTGGTCGTAGATCTGCCAGTGGCCCTTGGACATGAAGTACTGGCAGGCGAAGATCGGCTCTTGGTTCAGCACACCGATGCGCCAGTCGTATTCGGTGTAGAAGAACTCCTGGGCCAGCAGCAGTACCGAGCGCTCGAACAGCTCGGCGCTGGCCTTGCGCAGCTGCGCCGCGTCCTCGACCTTAATGACGCCCCGGGAAAAGGAGCCATCGGGAATCTTCAACACCAGCGGAAAGCCCAGCCGCTCGCCGAGGCCTTCGAGTTGACCGGGATTGTCCTTGTAGAGGATCTCGGTCGCCGGCATGTCCAGCTTGTGGGCGCGCAAGAGGTCGGCCAGATAGACCTTGTTGGTGCATCTGAGGATCGAGCGTGGATCGTCCATCACCACCAGACCCTCGCTTTCGGCCTTCTTGGCGAAGCGATAGGTGTGGTGGTCGATGGCGGTGGTCTCGCGGATGAACAGGGCGTCGAATTCACCCAGCCGCGCGTAATCCTTCTTTTCGATCAGCTCCACGTCCAGCCCCAGGTGCTTGCCGACGCGCACGAAATTCTTCAGCGCCTTGGCATCTGACGGCGGAAAGGCTTCCTTGGGGTCATGCAGGATGGCCAGGTCGAAACGATATTTTTCGCGCCGCCCCGGCTTGAGCCATACGCGGCGACTGAAACCGTCAAGGGCGTTGGCGAATTGATCTTCCTGCTGTTCGTGCAGCTTGTGGATGCTGCCCAGCTTGAGGCCGCCGATGTGCCAGCCAGCGCGGTCGCGGCGGAATTCCACCAGCAGCAGCGGACAGGGAAAGGCCTCGAATACCTGGCGCGCCAGATCCTGCAGAGGCGCGATGTCGGTGTTGCCGAAATAGAGCGTGAGGGTGAAGCCGTCGGCGCTACCGTAGGGATGACCGGCCAGCGCCTTGGTCAGCAGCTTGTCCAGGTCCTCCAGCGCCAGGCCATAGAGCGACTTGCGCGCCAGTTCGCTGATGGTACGCACCGAGGGGATGACCTTGTGCCCCCGGGCTTCGGCGAGCAGCGAGCAGTAGTAGCCGTGGCCGAGGTACTTCTGGCTGCGGCAGAGGTTGATCACCTGCACGCGTTTGCCATTGTCCTGTTCGTTGGATTGTTCCAGGTATTCCTGGGCGGTGATGACGTCTTCGCTGGGATAGTAGGACGACCAGTCTTCCTTGCGTTCCACGACGATATACAGCTTGCTCACTGGACCTCCTGGTTGCGGGGCGTGGTCCCGGTGGAAACCCGGATGCCGCCGGACCACTCCAACTGTTGTAACGCGGGTGCTATTAACCGTTGCTTAACCATGCCAGGCTGCCCGCTCTGCTCCAGGAGAATCCTTCGCGATGAGTTTCATGCTCAGGTCCGCCGGGCTGGACGATCTGGCGGCACTGGTCGATCTGGAAGCCCGCTGCTTCAGCTATGACCGCCTTTCCCGGCGCAATTTCCACTACATGCTCACCCGTGCGAACGCGGTCCTGATCCTGGCGGAAAACGACCGCCAGGTGGCCGGTTACGCCCTGGTGCTGTTCCACCAGAACACTTCTCTCGCCCGGCTCTATTCCATCGCCGTCGATCCGGACGCGCGCGGTCATCGCCTGGGCCAGCGCCTGTTGGAGGCTGCCGAAGCCGAGGCGGTGGAGCGCGACTGCGCCTACCTGCGCCTGGAGGTCCGACCGGACAACGCCGCCGCCATCGCCCTCTACGAGCGCAACGGCTATCTGCCCTTCGCCACGGTGGAGGACTATTACGAAGACCACAGCCAGGCGCTGCGCTTCGAGAAGCGCATCCGCCAGCCGCGCGAGGGCCAGGCCCGACCGGTGCCCTTCTATCGTCAGACCACCGACTTCACCTGCGGCCCGGCCAGCCTGCTGATGGCCATGGGCGCGCTGCAGCCGGGCCGCCCGCTGGAGCGGCGCGAGGAGCTGCGACTGTGGCGCGAAGCCACGACCATCTACATGACTGCGGGCCATGGTGGTTGCGGCCCCCATGGCTTGGCCCTGGCCGCCCAGCGACGCGGCTTCAAGGTGACCCTGCAGGTCAATACGCGCGGCCCGCTGTTCCTCGACGGCGTGCGCAGCGAGGAGAAGAAGGAGGTCATGCGTCTGGTGCACGAGGACTTCAGCGCCGAGGTCAAGCAATCGCCCATCGAGCGGCTCTACCGTACCCGCCTGGACGTGGCCGCCTGGGTCGCCGAGGGCGCTTTTCCACTGGTGTTGATCAGCTCCTTCCGGCTGACCAAGGCCAAGGGACCTCATTGGGTGCTGGTCACCGACTGCGACGAGGACTTCGTCTACCTGCACGATCCCGATGTCGACCACAGCCAGCACCGTCGCGAACTGGACTGCCAGCACATTCCCGTGTCCCACGCCGAATTCGACAAGATGAGTCGCTTTGGTCGCGGCAAGCTGCGTGCGGCGGTAGTCCTGCGGGCAGGGTGAGGCGGGGTTGCACGGTGGCGCGAACAGGGCCAGGATCAGGACCAAGAACAATGACGGGGCGGTCCATGAGTCAGGCCTTGCGCAAGAACAACCCTTCCTACGAGTTGATGGAGGACCTGAGCGGTCACTCGGTCATCTACCGGGAGCATGGCTTTCCCTGCCCGCTGGTGCGCTGGCATTTCCACAAGGAATACGAGCTGCACCTGATCGTGGCCAGTTCGGGGACCGCCTTCATTGGCGACTATATCGGCAACTTCTATCCGGGCAGCCTGTTCCTGACCGGTCCGCATCTGCCACACAACTGGATCAGCCGCGTCGCCGAGGGCGAGGTGGTGGCCAAGCGCGACATGCTGGTCAACTTCACCAACGAGACGGTGGATAACGCCACGGCGGTGTTTCCCGAACTTAGCGGCCTGGCACCGCTGCTGGAACGTGCCCGCTATGGCATCGAATTCCAGGATCCGCAATTGATCGCCCGCGCCGAGGTGTTGCTGCAGCAGATCTCCGAGAGCGGCGGTGCCACCCGCCTCGGCCATTTTCTGGTGTTGATGGAGGCGCTGGCCACGTCGGAGCGCTATCAGCTGCTGTCCGGCAGCGTCGAACCGGCCACGGCCAGCGAACAGGCGGTGGATCGCACCAACCGGGCGCTGAATTTCATCTTCGATCACTACCAGCGTGACTTCACCCAAGAAGAAGTGGCCGAGCACCTGGGCATGACGCCCACCTATTTTTCCCGCTTCTTCCGTCAGGCTACCGGTCGCACCTTCGTCGAATTCGTCAACAGCCTGCGCATCAGCAAGGCCTGCGAGATGCTCTCCCACAGCAGCATGCCGGTTACCGATATCTGCTTCGAGGCCGGCTTCAACAACATCTCCAACTTCAATCGACGTTTCCACCAGCTCAAAGGCATGACCCCGCGGCAATACCGTAGCCTGACGGTGCAGCGCCTGACTGAACAGAATGCCTGATCCCGGGCTGCGCGGCGTCTGGACGGAGCGCTGATCTACCGATCACGCCTGCGCCGCAGGATCCGGTTTGTCGCCAGCTTGAGAGCCACTGAACAGACCCAATGTATAGTTCGGTTATGATCGAACTACCCATCCGTGTCGACCGAGGACAGAGCCACCATGAGCGAACCCTACACGCCCCCACGCGTCTGGACCCCTACTACCTCCGGCGGCAACTTCGCCAGCATCAACCGCCCCATCGCCGGCGCGACCCATGACCAGGAGCTGCCAGTCGGCGAGCACCCCTTCCAGCTCTACTCCCTGGGTACGCCCAATGGTATGAAGGTGACCATCCTGCTGGAGGAACTGCTGGCGCTCGGGCACACCGACGCCGAATACGACGCCTGGTTGATCCGTATCGGGGAAGGTGATCAGTTTTCCAGCGGTTTCGTCGAGATCAACCCGAACTCCAAGATCCCAGCCCTGGTGGATCGTCGCGGCGCCGAACCGCTGCGTGTCTTCGAGTCCGGCGCCATCCTGCTCTATCTCGCCGACAGCTTTGGAGCCTTCATCCCGAAGGATCACGCCGGTCGCACCGAGACGCTGAACTGGCTGTTCTGGCAGATGGGCTCGGCGCCCTTCCTGGGCGGCGGCTTCGGGCATTTCTATGCCTATGCGCCGGAAAAGCTCGAATACCCCATCAACCGCTACGCCATGGAAGCCAAGCGCCAGCTCGATGTCCTCGACCGCCTGTTGGCCGAGCGCCGCTATGTGGCCGGCGAGGACTACAGCATCGCCGACATCGCCATCTGGAGCTGGTACGGCAACCTGGTGCTGGGTCAGTTGTACAACGCCGCGGAATTCCTTTCCGTGCAGGACTACCAGCACGTGCAGCGCTGGGCCCAGGCCATCGCCGCGCGGCCGGCGGTGCAGCGTGGCCGTAGGGTCAATCGCACCTGGGGTGAGCCGGGCGAGCAACTGGCCGAGCGGCATTCGGCCAGCGACCTGGACTGACCCAACGAGCGGTGGCAGAAGGGGTCTGCTGCCGCTAGCGCCCCCAGTCCGCCGTGGCGGAGCCGAGTCGCGTCGCGGGGCGACGCCACTGCAGCTCGACCTCACCCATTCGGAGCGGCGCCCGCAAGCGCAACGCAGGCCCCCAGGCGGTGGGTTCCTGAGCGTCACCGTAGTCCTCCTCCGCTGGTCCTCGATACGCTGATCCGTCGCTCGCGCCTGGCCGCTCGGTCAGCAGCAAGGCGGTACGGGCCAGGGACAGCCGCGCCGTCAATGCCTGCCCTTCCCGTTGACGCCGTGCCAGCCCGCGCAGGGCAGCGGCTGCCAGGAGATAGCCAGTGGCATGGTCGAGCGCCTGCACCGGCAAGGGTACCGGCGTCTCCACCCCTTGCCAGGCACTGCCAGCCGCTGCGATGCCGCAGGACATCTGCACCAGGCTGTCGTAGCCCCGTCGTAGTGCCCAGGGACCACTCCAGCCGTAGGCACAGAGGGACACATCGATCAGGCTGGGATTGAGCGCGCGTCGCTGTACGTCTCCATAACCCAGCTGCTCCAGCGCATCAGCGCGATAACCGTGAACCAGGATGTCCGCCTCGGCCAGCAGCGCCGCGAACCTCCCGCGGTCGGCGGGCCGCCTGAGATCGAGCCGCGCGCAGCGCTTGCCCAGGGTGACCTCGGGCGCCTGGGCCGGTTCGTCCCACGCAGGCGGATCAATCCGCAGCACCTCGGCACCCAGGCCGGCCAGCAGGCGGGTGGCGATGGGCCCGGCGAGGATGCGGGTCAGGTCGAGGACGCGGATGTCCTGCAAGGGACGTTGTGGATCAGGTCGCCAGTCGCGCGCGGTGGCAATGGCGGTCCATTCCTGGGCGATCAGGGGTTCGGCGCGGACGGCCTGCCCCTGGGGATGTGCCTGCCACTCCACCTGGCTGCGCAGCCTCGCCGCGCAACCTCCGGCGTCGACGATGGCCGTCTCCAAGGCTTCGCCCGACCAGCCGGCCATGGCCTGTACCACGGCGTCATGGCGGTTGGCACAGCCCAGGACGGCAAGGGCACGCTCGCGGTGGTGGGGCGCATTGGCATGCAACCGTAGCCAGCCGTCACGGGTGCGGTAATCACCCGTGATGGGATCCCAGACGGCGGGCAACTCCCAGCCCAGGGGACGCAGGGATGTCTTGAACCAGGCCGCGGCGAGATGTCGGTCCACCTGTACCGGCAATCCGGGCGCCCCTTCGGCCAGCAGATCGGCGGTGGCCAGGCCGGCGACCCCGATCACCGCCGTGGCGAGATCGCTGACCGGGAAGCAGGAGGCCAGGCTGTCATCGCCCAGGACCTGCAGGTTTGTCGCCTGGGCGGCAGGCATACCAAGGGCGACCACGAGTTCGCTGAGCAAGGCGTGAAAGGCGGCAGGCGTACGGGACGGGTTGGCCAAGGCGAGGTCCTCCGCGGCAGCAGGCAGTGCTGCCACAGTACCCCTGCCTGTACGAGCAGGACACCAGCGTTCGTCCGCCTACCGTCCAGCCCGACGCGGGGACAAATCGCCCGGCACAAGGGTCTCCCCTTCATCGCCTCACCACACCCTATCGGAGACCCCATGACCGAACGACAGCTGCTCATCGCCGGTGCCAGCGGCATCATCGGCCAGGCCGTGCTGGAGGCCTTTGCCAAGGCCGGCTGGTCCATTACCACCGTTGGCCGCTCGAGACAGGGCCCAAGCCGCTTTCCTCATCTGACCGCCGACCTGCTGGACCAGGACAGCCTGGCAGCGGCCAAGGCCGATCTGGCCGGCGTGACCCATCTCTTCTACAGCGCCCTCAAGCCGAACCCCGATCCAGGCGTGGAGGCGGACGAAAACGCCGCCATGCTGGAGAACCTGGTGGGCGCGGTGCGTAGCGCCGGAGCACCCCTGGCCCGCATCACCTTCGTCCAGGGCGGCAAGATCTACGGCGCTCACCTGGGGGTCTACAAGACGCCAGCCCGCGAGGACGACAGTCGTCACTTCCCGCCCAATCTCTACTTCCGCCACGAAGACTTCGTCCGCAGTCTCGAAGGTGATGGCATTCGCTGGACGGCGCTGAGGCCCGACATCGTCATCGGCCATTCCCTGGGATCAGCCATGAATCTGGGCAACCTCATCGGCCTCTATGGCGCGCTCTGTCGCGAGACCGGCACGGCCATGCAGTTTCCCGGAACGGAGCAGGCCTATCGCGGTGCCCTGGTCAACGTCACCGCCGCGCCGCTATTGGGCGAGGCCGCGGTCTGGGCAGCGGAAGAAGAACGCGATGGCGCCTACAACCTCACCAATGGCGACGTCTTCCGCTGGAGTCACGTCTGGCCGCAGCTGGCCGACTGGTTCGGGCTGGAGGTGGGCGAGCCGCAACCCATCTCCCTGGCCCAGCGCCTGACCGCACTGAAACCGGTCTGGCAGGCGCTGGCAGAGCGCGAAGGACTGGCCGAGGCCGATCCCGAACGGATCGCACCCGGCGCTTTCGGCGACTTCATCTTCCATGTCGAGAAAGACGCCATCTTCGACGTGACCAAGGCGCGGCAGGCCGGCTTCGGGCGGATGATCCTGAGGTCCGACGAGGTCTTGCTCGCGCACCTGGAGGACATGCGTCGGCGTCGACTCATTCCCTGAGCCGTCTCGCGCCGTCCTGAACAGTCGAAAACGCCAGGGGCAGCGCATGGTCTCATTCGCACCGCCTCGCTCACTTCCGTTGGAGTTACACGATGTACGCCGACACCCTCACCTGGGGCCATGGCCCCCGCACCTTCGAAGTCTTTCTCGAGCCCACCTGCCCCTTTTCGGTCAAGGCCTTCAACAAGCTCGACGACCTGCTGACCCAGGCCGGCCCAGAGCGGATCACCCTGAAGATCCGCCTGCAATCCCAGCCCTGGCACCTGTTCTCCGGCGTGGTGGTGCGGTGCGTGCTGGCCGCCGCCACTCTCGAAGGTGGCAAGGAGAGCGCCAGGGCGGTGCTGGCCGCGGTGGCGGCCCATCGCGAGGAATTCGAGTTCAAGGATCACGCCACCGGCCCCAACCGCGACGCCACGCCCAATGACCTCATCACGCGCCTGGAAGGCTACAGCGGCCTGGCCCTGGCCGAGGCCTTCGCCAATCCGGACCTGCAGCACGCCATCAAGTGGCACTGCAAGTACGCCCGGCAGAACGGCATCCATGTCTCGCCGACCTTCATGATCGATGGCCTGGTGCAACCGGATATGAGCAGTGGCGACTCGGTCGCGGATTGGCTCGCCCGGCTGGAGTGAGCACCGGGGCTCAGGGTCGCGAGAAGGCGTAACCCCGTCACTCGCGCTATGCTCGGCAGCTTCCTCTCGCCCCGAGACAGACTCTTCATGACGTTCCCTGCCGGAGCTTCATCCTGGAAGCCCTGAGCGTCTACCTGGGCCTGGCCGCCCTCGCCTTTGGCGCGGCCACCCTGCTACCCCTACAGTCGGAAGCGGCCCTCGCCGGGCTGCTGCTTACCGAGCGCTATGCCACGGCGCTCCTGCTGCTGGCCGCGACGCTGGGCAATGTCGCCGGCTCGATGCTGAACTGGTGGCTCGGCACCCATCTCGAACGCTTTCGCCAACGCCGCTGGTTTCCGGTATCGCCGAAACGGCTTGTCCGCATTCAGGCGGCCTATCAGCGCTGGGGCTGGTGGTCGCTGCTGCTCAGCTGGACGCCCGTGATCGGTGATCCGCTGACCCTGGTCGCCGGCGTGATGCGCGAACCCCTGTGGCGCTTTCTACTGGTGGTGACCCTGGCCAAGACCACGCGCTATGTAGTGGTCTGGGGGCTTACCCAGGGTTGGCGCTGATCGAGCGCGCGAGGAAGGTCTTCCCGTCCTTACGTCCAGACTTCTCGGTACGCCACAGGAATACTGAACGCGCACTCTCAGCCGGCTTGACGGGTCCGCTGACCCAGCCAGGTCGCCTCGACGGAGGCCAGATCGGCGCGTGGGATGAGTTGCGCAGGAATGCAGCTGCAGCGCGACAGGTTGAAGACCTGACGGCCCTCGGCGGTCATGACGTCCTGCATGACCTTGAGCCCGGGCAGGATACGGCTGTACAGGTGCTCGTCCAGACCACAGGGCGATCTCGCGCCTGTGCTGCCTTCGTAGAAGCGTGGGGCCCGGGCATTGAGGTCGACACCGGCCAGATAGATCTTGCTAAAGCCCAGGTGATAGGCCAGTTGCAAGGCGATGAAGGCAACGGTCCGGACATCGAAGATGCCGTAGTCCATGTCTCGGCTGAAGCCGATGTCGCGCGCTCGGCGACTGAGCAAGGTGAGCGTGCGTTCGGCCTGATCACGCTCCAGCCCGAGGTAGTGTTCCAACCGGGTACTGGGCGCTCGTCGCAACGCGTGAGCCTTGGCCTGCCGGCTTTCCGGGAGCCGTTCGATTGCCGCAGGCCACAATGCCAGCCGTTGCGCCTGCTCGATCCCGCGCGCATAGAGCTCAGGTTGCTGCTCGGCAAAGCTCAGGTCGCTGCAGACGTAGAAGAGCGGACGGATGCCGCTCCCGCTCAGCTTGGCGATGGCACCGTTCATGGTGATGATCGGCACATCCTGCCAGGCGTCCAGGTTGAGTTCGGCAGCCGAAGGTCCGGAAGCCAGTAGGAGCACCGGGCCACGTTGACTGTTGCGCAAGGGCGCGAAGTCCTGGCTCACAGCGGCGAGCCACCTGGACGCGCGGCATCGAGGACCTTGGACAGGCAGTTTGAAAGCTGCTCGAGTGGCATACCACCAGCTCCCTGTACGGCAATGACGAAGGTTATTAGTCATACATATTCAACGGTACCGATAAAAAAGTAACCGGGCACCCTGGTGAATGACGCCACCAACGCTACGTTTTGCCGCTTAGGACTCACTTAAGGTGCCTGTACCGAATGTGGTGCCCATAGCAATTAAGAGACTTGTCTGTGAGCCAGCAGAAGCCGAGGCGGCCCAGGGCCTGGAACGATCCGGAGATCCGCCCTGCCCCCAGCGACATCGCGCCACTCGTGGGAGCTCGCGAGCGACCGATCGCCCCTTAACGGAGACACCGCTCCGACGATCAGGAATACCGCGCGGAGAGACGCCATTCGCGCAGGGCCTCGACCGCTCGCGAACGGCCCTCACCACGCATGGCAGGGTCACAGGCCTGGAATTTGCCGCCAACCGCACTGTGCTAGCACTAGCGCGGTGGGCAGGCGCGAGGACTGACGCCTCGCCGGCAAACTAGGAACCGCGGTAGGTGCTGAAGCCGTAGGGGCTGAGCAACAGCGGGATATGGTAGTGCTGCTCCGGCTGGGTGACGTCGAACACCACGGGGATTTCCGGGAAGAAGGCGCTGCGGCCCTGCTGGCGATAGTAGTCGCCGGTCTTGAAGACCACTCGGTATTCACCCTTCTCGAAGATCTTTTCCTGGGGAAACAGCGCCGGCACCCGTCCCTGCTCGTTAGTGACCTCCTCCGCCAGCGGCTGCCAGCCCTGCCCTACCTGGCGTTCCAGGGTCACATGCACCCCCGCCGACGGCTTGCCGTCTTCCAGGTTGAGCACATGGACGCTCAGGGGGTTGGGTGCAGCAATCGCGAAGCCGGACAGGGCCAGACCAGACAACAGGACGAACGTCTTCATGGAGATTTCCTTCAGGGATGGGAGGTGAAATTGAGGTGTTCGGCGGCCGCCAGCGCACAGCGCTCGTCCGCCCCGCCACCGCCGGCACCGGCGATGCCCAGGGCGCCGACCAGCTGGTCGCCTTCGTAGAGGGGGATGCCACCGCCGAGCAGCAGCAACTCGGGCAGGGTGACGAGATTGGCCGCATCCGGGTTCTGCCGGGCGCGCTCGGCCAACGCCTGCGACGGGGTACGGGTGGACAGTGCGGTAAAGGCCTTGCGCCGCGCCGCCTCGGCGTTGTGCGGCCCGACGCGGGTATCGCGTTGCAGGAGGATCAGTTGACCGCTGCGGTCGAGCACCGCGAGCGCGGCGCTGCAGGGCGCGGCCTGCGCCAGACGCTGGGCAGCCGCGAGGTCGAGATCGGGATGCTGCGGCAACGCCGCCTGCGCCTGACCGATGAACGCGGCGCCTAGCATGGCAGTGGAGAGAGAAAGAAAGCGCGACATGATTCGAGGTCCAGGAGATGACCTCGCCAACTTATCCTGATCTTTCGGTCAGGAGCGGGTACCGCAGGATGACAATTTTGTCAGGTTGTTCAGTGAGATAGCTGTCCAGACAAGATCAATAGGTGTCTCCGTAACGCGTGGTACTGCCTGCATGATCAAGACGTTTTCAGCTGACCGAGAGGATGTCCGGTAACTCCTGACCAGGCACTGGTCATCTCCACGCTTGTCATAGCCTGTACACCCATACGAGGAGAACTCATGGCTATCAATGCAGAACTCAAAGCTGAACTCTTGCGCCGGCTGTATCACTCGCACCCGGAAGGGCTGGGCAATGAAATCCTCGATAACCATCACGGCGAAGAGGCCGTGATGGATGTCCTCCAGGACCTGCAAGCGCATGGACTTATCCAGAAAGGCCATCTGTCCACAGACACTCAAGGAAAACGCGCTTTGGTACCGCCCGTTAAGCTGACGTCCGCGGGAGTAGACGTAGCAAAGGACGTTGAGTGATGAAAAGGGCCCATCGCCAGCGTTGGGCCCTTTCAATCAGGCTTCTAATACATCAAGACCAACTGATCCAAGAGACCTGATACCTGCAGCGTCACTGCAGTATTTCTGGACCCGACATCAATGTCAGTTGAGTTGCGGAGAGAAAGAAGGTATCGGTTGCCGCAACGGTACCATGCCGCACAGGGTGTCCTGCGCTATATGGATTAGACTCTGTACGACAAGTGCCTGCGCTCGGTGATGCTGCGTTAAAAGTCAGCTGGATCGCCAGTCCGATCGGAATGCTCGTTTACCACTCGTAACCTCGAGCGCGAGTCCGATCCGCTTCCTCGCCGATTTTGCCCTGCCTGACCTTCGCTCGACGACTTTTCTTACAGAGCCTAGGTCGAGATTGAGTAGAACTCGCTGGATCTACCAAGCCGGCTTGGTCACCGCCTGATCGCGTGATCATAGCGCGAGATTCTGGTTGGCCCCGTGGGGGACCCTTTGGGCATGCGCCAAACCACTGACCGATTCTGCTTGGATTTTGATTCTGTTTTGATCAGAGCCTAAAAACGAAAAAGGCCCAAGCCACTAAGTGCTTGAGCCTTCTCGTTGATTTGGTCGGGACGGAGTGATTCGAACACTCGACCCCTTGCACCCCATGCAAGTGCGCTACCAGGCTGCGCTACGCCCCGACTGTGTTCCTCTAGGGAACGGCGTGCATCTTACTGCAACACTTTGATTAATGGAAGCTTTTTTTCACTTTTTCAGTACGACGAGGACTTCTTCGAGTTCGCTGATCATCTGGCGGATGAGCTGGTGGTACTGCGAACCCTCATCGCGGGTCTCGTCGCCCTGGGTGAGACGCTGGCGCGCCCCGCCGATGGTGAAGCCTTCGTTGTACAGCAGAGAGCGGATCTGACGGATCATCAGCACGTCGTGACGCTGGTAATAGCGCCGGTTACCGCGGCGCTTCACCGGGTTCAGCTGGGGAAATTCCTGCTCCCAGTAGCGCAGCACGTGCGGTTTGACCAGGCAAAGGTCGCTCACCTCACCGATGGTGAAGTAGCGCTTGCCTGGTATGACCGGCAGTTCGTCGTTATGACTTGGTTCCAGCATAGGCCTCGACCCTGGCTTTGAGTTTCTGCCCGGGGCGGAAGGTCACCACACGGCGTGCCGTGATGGGTATCTCCTCCCCTGTCTTGGGATTGCGTCCGGGGCGCTGGCGCTTGTCGCGCAGGTCGAAGTTGCCGAAACCGGATAACTTGACCTGCTCGTTGCTTTCGAGCGCATGACGAATTTCTTCGAAGAACAGTTCGACCAATTCCTTGGCTTCACGTTTGTTCAGACCGAGCTCTTCAAACAGACGTTCGGCCATCTCAGCTTTCGTCAGGGCCCCCATGCGCTATTTCCTTAACGTGGCGTTGAACCTTCTTTCCAGAGAAACGAGGATTTTCTGCGTCGTTTCGTTGACTTCTTCATCGGTTAATGTGCGCGATGGATGTTGCAAGGTCAAGCCGATGGCGACGCTTTTTCTATGTGGATCAATACCTTTGCCTTGGTAGACGTCGAACAGACGCAGTTCCTTGAGGCCTTCTCCGGCGTTTCCGCGGATGTCGGCCAAGAGGTCGCCTGCGGCGACGGCTTCGTCCACCACCAGTGCCAGGTCACGCCGCACTTCCGGGAAGCGCGACAGCTCGCCAAAGCGCGGCAGGCTGCCGGTGGTCAGGGCATCCAGTGCCAGCTCGAAGAGGAACACCGGGCGATCCACGTCCAGCTCGCGCGCCACTTCCGGGTGCAGGGCGCCCAGATATCCGACTGGCTGCCCTGCCCTTTCGATCAGCGCGGTCTGCCCCGGGTGCAACGCCGGATGCTCGCCCGTGACGAAGCGGAAGTCGCTACCCGCACCAGACTGAGCCAGCAGCGCCTCGACATCGGCCTTGACGTCGAAGAAGTCCACCGCCTCACGTCCGGACGACCAGCTCTCCGGCAGACGCGAACCGCAGACGGCGCCGGCGAGGACGTTTTCCTGCACCAGGCCTTCCAGTTGACCGACGAATCTCAGACCCGACTCGAACAGCCGAACGCGGTCCTGCTGACGGTTAAGGTTGTACTGCACAGCCTTGACCAGACCCGGCCACAGCGACGAGCGCATGGCGGCCATGTCGGTGGAAATGGGATTGGCCAGCATTACCGGCTGGGCCTCAGGGGCGAACAGACGGAAGGTCTTTTCGTCGATGAAGCTGTAGGTGATGGCTTCCTGATAACCACGGGCCACCAGCAGGCGACGCAGCTGGCTCAGCTCGCCCTTGCTCTCGGGCAGGGGCTGCGGCGCCAGGCGGGCCTGGGGGAAACGGATCGGCAGCTGGTTGTAGCCATAGAGGCGCGCCAGCTCTTCGATCAGGTCCACTTCGATACTGATGTCGAAGCGGTGGCTAGGTACGCCTACCTGCCAGCGACCGGCTTCCAGGCGGGCCACGGCCAGACCCAGACCGCTGAGTAGACGCTCGACCTGGGCATCGTCCAGGGTCAAACCCAGGACGCGCTCGATGCGCTCGGCGCGCAGCAGGATCGGCTCGACCTGCGGCAGGTGCTCGTCACTGACCGCCTCGATCACCGGACCTGGTTCGCCGCCAACGATGTCGAGCAGCAGACGGGTCGCCCGCTCCATGGCCTTGCGTGCCAGCTCGAAGTCCACGCCCCGCTCGAAGCGGTGGGAGGAATCGGTGTGCAAGCCGTAGGAACGAGCCTTGCCGGCCACGGCGATGGTGTCGAAGAAGGCGCTTTCCAAGAACAGATCACGAGTACCGGCGGCGACACCGCTGTGCTCGCCACCCATGACGCCGGCGATAGCCAGGGCGCGTTCGTGGTCGGCGATCACCAGGGTGTCGTTGCGCAGTTCGATGTCCTGGCCATCCAGCAGCACCAGGCGCTCGCCGGCATCGGCCAGACGCACGCGAATGCCGCCCTTGATCTGGTCCAGATCGAAGGCATGCATGGGCTGACCGAGTTCGAGCATCACGTAGTTGGTGACGTCGACGGCGGCGTCGATGCTGCGCACGCCACTGCGGCGCAGACGCTCGACCATCCAGTCCGGCGTGGGACGGGATAGGTCGACGTTGTTGACCACGCGACCCAGGTAGCGCGGGCAGGCCTGGGGCGCCAGCACCTCGACCGGACGGGTCTCCTGGTGAGTAGCCGCCACGGCCTCGACCTGTAGGGGCTCGACGGTGGCGTTGTACAGGGCACCCACTTCCCGCGCCAGACCGGCGATGGACAGGCAGTCGCCGCGGTTCGGGGTCAGGTCGACGTCGATGATGGCGTCGTCCAGTTGCAGGTAGCTGCGGATGCTCTCGCCCACCGGCGCGCCGGCCGGCAGTTCCAGCAGGCCGCCGTTGTCGTCGCTGATCTGCAATTCGCTGGCCGAGCAGAGCATGCCGTGGGATTCCACGCCGCGCAGCTTGGCCTTCTTGATGGTGAAGTCACCCGGCAGCGTGGCGCCGACGGTAGCGAAAGGCACCTTGAGGCCCGCGCGCACATTGGGCGCGCCGCAGACCACCTGGAAGGATTCCTGGCCGTTGCTGACCTGGCAGACATTGAGCTTGTCGGCATCGGGATGGCGCTCGACGGAAACCACCTCGCCGACGATGACGCCCTGGAAGCGCCCGGCCGCCGCTTCGACGCCGTCCACTTCCAGGCCGGCCATGGACAGCCGGGCAACCAGATCCTCGTGCGTAGCCGCAGGGTTCACCCAGCTACGAAGCCATTGTTCACTGAATTTCATAGGACTCCCGTCTGGCAGCTAGCGGAATTGCGCCAGGAAGCGCAGATCGTTGTCGAAGAAGAGGCGCAGGTCGTTGACCCCGTAGCGCAGCATGGCCAGGCGCTCGGCGCCCATGCCAAAGGCGAAGCCCTGGTACTTCTCCGGATCGATGCCGGCCATGCGCAGGACGTTGGGATGGACCATGCCGCAGCCCAGCACCTCGAGCCAGCGCGAAGCCGGTTCGCCATCGCGACTCGGGCGGCGGATGTCCACCTCGGCCGACGGCTCGGTGAAGGGGAAGTAGGAGGGACGGAAGCGGACTTCCAGCTCTTCCTCGAAGAATTCGCGCAGGAAGGTCACCAGGGTGCTCTTGAGATCGGCGAAGCTGACTTCCTCATCGATCACCAGGCCTTCGACCTGATGGAACATCGGCGAGTGGGTCTGATCGCTGTCGCAGCGATAGACACGACCCGGGCAGATGATGCGGATCGGCGGCTGCTGGCTCTCCATGGTGCGGATCTGCACCGGCGAGGTGTGGGTGCGCAGCAGCATGTTGGCGTTGAAGTAGAAGGTGTCGTGCATCGCCCGCGCCGGGTGGTGGCCGGGGATGTTGAGCGCTTCGAAGTTATGGTAGTCGTCTTCGATCTCGGGACCGGTGGCGACGCCATAGCCGATGTTGGCGAACAGACGCTCGATACGCTCCAGGGTACGGGTGACCGGATGCAGACCACCCGAGGCCTGACCGCGCCCGGGCAGGGTCACGTCGATGCGTTCCGCGGCGAGGCGAGCGGCCAGCGCGGCCTGCTCCAGCGTCGCCTTGCGGCTGTTGATTGCGTCCTGGACACGTTCCTTGGCGGCGTTGATCAGCGCGCCAGCCTGGGGACGCTCCTCAGCGGTGAGGTGGCCCAGGGTCTTCATGATCTGGGTCAGCTCACCCTTTTTGCCCAGGTAATTGACCCGGAGCTGTTCCAGGGCATTGGTGTCTTCGGTGTGCCGCACGGCCTCCAGTGCTTGGGAGACCAGCGCATCCAGGTTTTCCATCTAGGGACTCCAGATACAAAATAGGGGAAGAGCTATGAGGCTCTTCCCCTATTGATAACGTTGCTTCGCGCCAGAGGCGCGAGATTGCCGGGGGGCTTAAGCCAGCGAAGCTTTAGCTTTCTCGACAATCGCAGCAAACGCCGCTTTTTCGTTCACGGCCAGATCGGCCAGTACCTTACGGTCGATCTCGATGGCCGCTTTCTTCAGGCCGGCGATCAGACGGCTGTAGGACAGACCGTTGATACGAGCACCAGCGTTGATACGAGCGATCCACAGAGCGCGGAACTGACGCTTCTTCTGACGGCGGTCACGGTAGGCGTATTGGCCTGCCTTAATTACCGCTTGCTTAGCGACGCGGAAGACGCGCGAACGGGCACCGTAGTAGCCTTTGGCGAGCTTCAGGATTTTCTTGTGACGGCGACGAGCGATGACGCCACGCTTAACACGAGCCATGGGTAACTTCCTTTAAATTCTTGACCAGGATTAACGAAGGCGCAGCATGCGCTCGACCTTTTGGACGTCGGATGCATGCATCAGCGACGTACCGCGCAGCTGACGCTTACGCTTGGTGGTCATCTTGGTCAGAATGTGGCTCTTGAAAGCGTGCTTGTGCTTGATGCCACCAGCAGTTTTCACGAAGCGCTTCGCAGCGCCGCTTTTGGTTTTCATCTTTGGCATGTTCGGATACTCCGCATTGAGTGATTACGCATAACAGCAAGGCCTGCCAGTGCCCTGGTAGTTACTTTTTCTTCTTGGGGGCGATGACCATGATGAGTTGGCGTCCTTCCATCTTAGGATGCTGCTCAACGGCGCCGTGTTCGACGAGGTCAGCTTCGACCCGCTTCAACAGCTCCATGCCCAGCTCCTGGTGGGCCATCTCCCGGCCGCGGAATCTCAACGAGACCTTGGCCTTGTCCCCCTCGGTTAGGAAACGTACCAGGTTGCGTAGTTTTACCTGGTAATCCCCTTCTTCCGTCCCTGGACGAAACTTGATTTCTTTGACCTGAGCCTGCTTCTGGTTCTTCTTCGCCGCCGCGACTTGCTTCTTCTTCTCGAAGACGTGCTTGCCGTAGTCCATGATCCGGCAGACCGGGGGTACGGCGTCGGCGGTGATTTCCACCAGATCCAGCTTGGCGTCTTCAGCAGCCTGCAGGGCCTCCTGGATGGAGACGATGCCTACTTGCTGACCATCGGCGCCAATAAGGCGAACTTCCCGGGCGGTGATATTTTCGTTGATCGGTGCCCGGGGTGCGGCTCGCTTGTCTTGTCTCATGTCACGCTGCTTGATAGTGATTACTCCGAATCTTGCCGGCCACGCCGGGAAACCGCTTGCGTGAGCAGCTCGCGGAAACGCTCGACGGGCATGGAGCCCAGATCTACGCCTTCACGGGTACGCACGGCAACGGATCGTGTCTCAACCTCCCGGTCTCCAATAACCAGGAGATAGGGAACCTTGAGCAAAGTATGCTCGCGGATTTTAAAGCCGATCTTCTCGTTTCTCAAGTCGGCTTTGGCCCGGAAGCCCTCAGCGTTCAATTCGCCGACGACCTGCTGGGCAAAATCGGCCTGTTTGTCGGTGATATTGAGTACCACCGCCTGGGTCGGAGCGAGCCAGGCCGGGAACAGACCGGCATAGTGCTCGATGAGCATGCCGATGAAGCGCTCGAAGGAACCGAGGATGGCACGGTGCAGCATCACCGGGCGCTGACGACTGTTGTCCTCGGAGATGTAGCTGGCATCGAGGCGTTCCGGCAGGTTGGGATCGTACTGCAGGGTACCACATTGCCAGTTACGCCCCAGGCAGTCCTTGAGGGTGAATTCGATCTTGGGCCCGTAGAAGGCGCCCTCGCCCGGCTGGTATTCCCACTCCAGACCCGAGGCGTCCAGGGCATCGGCCAGCGCCTTCTCGGCGCGATCCCACAGCTCTTCGGAACCGACGCGCTTGGCCGGTCGGGTGGAGAGCTTCATGATCACGTCGGTGAAGCCGAAGTCGGCATAGACCTGCAGGGTCAGCTTGATGAAGTCGGCCGCTTCCTTTTCCACCTGTTCTTCGGTACAGAAGATGTGGGCGTCGTCCTGGGTGAAGCCGCGTACGCGCATGATGCCGTGCAGGGCGCCGGACGGCTCGTTGCGGTGGCAGGCACCGAACTCGGCCAGGCGCAGCGGCAGGTCGCGGTAGGACTTCAGACCCTGGTTGAACACCTGCACGTGGCAGGGGCAGTTCATGGGCTTCACCGCGAAGTCACGGTTTTCCGACGCCGTGGTGAACATATTCTCGGCGTAGTTGGACCAGTGACCCGAGCGCTCCCAGAGGATGCGATCGACCACCTGGGGCGTCTTGATCTCCTGGTAGCCGTGGTCGCGCTGGACCTTACGCATGTACTGCTCGAGCACCTGGTAAACGGTCCAGCCATTGGCGTGCCAGAACACCATGCCGGGCGCTTCTTCCTGCAGGTGGAAGAGATCGAGCTGCTTGCCGATGCGGCGATGGTCACGTTTCTCGGCTTCCTCGATGCGCTGGATGTAGGCCGCCAGCTGCTTCTTGTCCGCCCAGGCGGTGCCATAGATACGCTGCAGCTGCTCGTTCTTGGCGTCGCCACGCCAGTAGGCGCCGGACAACTTGGTCAGCTTGAACGCCTTGAGGAAGCGGGTGTTGGGCACGTGCGGGCCCCGGCACATGTCGACGTATTCCTCGTGGTAGTACAGGCCCATGGCCTGCTCCTCGGGCATGTCGTCGATCAGGCGCAGCTTGTACTCCTCACCCCGGGCCTTGAACACCTCGATGACTTCGGCGCGCGGCGTCATCTTCTTGATGACGTCGTAGTCCTTGTCGATCAGCTCGCGCATCCGCGTCTCGATGGCCGAGAGGTCATCCAGGGTAAAGGGACGCTCGAAGGAGATGTCGTAGTAGAAGCCTTCGTCGATCACCGGGCCAATGACCATCTTGGCGGTCGGGAACAGCTGCTTGACCGCATGACCCACCAGGTGAGCGCAGGAGTGGCGGATGATCTCCAGACCGTCCTCGTCCTTGGCGGTGATGATCTGCAGGTTGGCATCCTGCTCGATGAGATCGCTGGCATCGCGCAGCTGGCCGTCGACGCGACCGGCAATGGTGGCCTTGGCAAGACCGGCACCAATGGACTGGGCGACTTCGGCTACGGTGACGGGCTTGTCGAATGGACGTTGGCTACCGTCGGGGAGAGTAATGACAGGCATGGCGCCTCCTCAACTCAGTGGTGACCCATACCAAGGGCCACATGGTGGGATTGGCCAGTAAGCAGCCGCACCGCTGGAAATCCCGCCGCACAGTGGCAGGGCCGCAAGGCATTCCGGGCGACGCGAAAGGATCACTGGAAAGTTTGGGACGGAAATCCTTTCAGAAACTGAGACCTGGCGCAACCTCGCAAGGGACGGTTGCCCGCTCAACGTGCCACGTCGGGGTACTTCTTGAGGAACTGCTTCTGCATTTCCTGGCAGTTTTCCATCAGCGCCTGGCGATCCGCCGGCGAGGTGTCCGCGGCATTGGCCCGCGCCAGGCACTGGTCGATGGCCTGCTGCTCGTTGGCGCGGCTGACCGGCGTGGCATTGTGGCGATAGACGTAGATGATGGAGCCGAAGACCACGACCGCGAACAGGATCGACAGCAGGATCAATCCCAGGCAACCACCCTTGCCGATCTGCCGGCCTTCACCACCCTGCGTCATCATTCGCTCCTCGTTGTGGCGGGCCCATGCTCGCGCCTGGCGAGGCAGTGGAGCCCCAGGAAAAATCGTCCGCCAGTCTACGTGAAAACCTGGATCGCCACGACCGAGGCAAGCGGTCACACCCCTACCCGCCTGAGGGATCCGTATAAACCTCAGACTTCCAAAAGTTCTTCCAGGTGAAACATATTCACACGAGATTCAACCAAAGGCGCCTTTGGTTAACGCCGGACAAGATTACCCGCATTTAACAGTGCAAGACTGTTCAGCGACTATTCAAGAAAAGCTCGGCTCCTATTAATCCAGTGTTAAGGGATCCGGCGGAGTATCGATTCTAGGCACTACAGAACAAGGTTCTGTTACCTGAGCGATAACCCAACTTCAATTGCATATCCGCTGGAGGCAGCACATGAACGTCAAGAATAAACTGGCAAAGAGCCTGCTGGTCGTCGCCGTCGTAGCCGCCTGCTCGTCTGCGGCCTTCGCCGCTACCCAAGCCCCCTCGCCCAGCGAACTGGGCAATTTCCAGGCGCTGTCCACTCAAGGCCAAAGAGCCTTCACCGATATATCCGCCGCACGCCTGGAACTCTTTCAAGGGCAAACGAAGAAAGCGGTAAGCCATGTCAAGGATGCGCAACAGGCACTCAAACTTGCACAGTCGGATAATACGGCGCTGAAAAAAGCCGCGAGTGAGTTGCAGGTCAAGGATAATCAGGGCAAGGCCGACACCAGCACGACCGTAACCTCCTGGCTACCGATTTGGGGTGACACCGTGGTGCAGGACAGTTATATGGCCAGCCCGCAAAAAGTGAAAGCAGTGGCGGACGCCAACAACAAGCTCAAACACGGCGACGCCAAGGGCGCCGCGGAAACCCTGCGTCTGGCCAACGTCGATATCGACACCGCCATCGCCCTGGCACCACTCAAGCAGACCATGACGGACGTCGATCAGGCGGCCAAGCAACTGGCCAGCGACAAGTTCTATGAAGCCAACCTGACGCTCAAGCAGGCTCAGGATGGCGTGCGCTACGCCTCGACGGCCCTGGACTTCACGGCGAACAAACACGGGCTGCAGCCGGCGGGCTCCTTCACCGAGACCGTTACCCCGAGCAGCTGATGGCTTGGGGCGGACAACAGGGCGATCGCGAGATCGCCCTGTTCGAACCCAGCACGCCTGGCTGACCAAAGGCTACCGAGCAGGTAAACGAAAACTGGATCGCCCTTCTTACCCACCAGCCGTGCGGCTTTGTCAGGCAAGATAGGATGCAAGCCAATACCCCTTCTGCAAGAAGCGTCGGCAAGACAGACCACCGCATTCAGCGCTCCCACCCTCAACGTACCCATTCAGCGGACGCAAGCTGTCGCTTAGAAGAGCCAGTAGGCCTGTGGCGGGCACCTAAGCCTGTCACCGGGTAAAGGCTTCGCTTTCCCAGCCTCGCATACGCCTTTCCCCCTTTCCTCTCAATAGCAGCTCTGCCAGGCCCTGCTGACACGCCCCAGCTGCCAAGTCGCCCGGTTCAGGCCTAGCCATTTCCTTCCGCGAACATCAGCCAGTGAATGCACGATTATGCGCGGTCTTGCTTAATCATGCCTGTTCGGCTAACACTGATATGAGGTGTGACAACCCTTTACCGTCGCCTTATTTCGGAGCACTCCCATGCAACACGTGCAACTCGCCACCCAACAACGCTCGGGAGCGACCGAGCAATGGGCGACCCGCGCCGGCTTTCTGATTGCAGGTTCGGCTATGGCCGCCTGGGCACCACTGGTGCCCGTTGCCAAGGCGAGGATCGGCGCCGATGATTCGACGCTTGGCCTTCTTCTGCTTTGCCTGGGCCTGGGATCCATCGTCGCGATGCCCATCGTCGGCATCCTCGCCAGCCGCTTCGGATGTCGCGCGGTGATCGCGACCAGCTCGGTGGCACTGGCCCTCGTGCTGCCTCTGCTGGCCGTCGCCGATTCGATTTTTGGTATGGCCATCGCCTTGGCTTTGTTCGGGGCAAGCGTTGGCGCTCTGGACGTCGCCATCAACATTCAGGCGGTGATGGTCGAGAAGGACAGCGGTCGCAACATGATGTCCGGCTTCCACGGCTTGTTCAGTGTCGGCGGCATTGTCGGCGCCGGCGGCATGAGCGTTCTACTGGGAGCAGGAATGCAACCTCTGGTGGCGACCCTGGCGTTCAGCGCGCTGCTGATCGCTCTACTCGCCACTTCCTTCAGGGGCCTGCTGCCCTACGGTAATCATGACGCGGAGCATACCCCGCTGTTTACACTGCCCCGCGGGATCGTTGCCTTCATCGGCTTGCTGTGTTTTCTGATTTTTCTCGGTGAAGGCGCGATCCTGGACTGGAGCGCCTTGTTCCTGATCGATGCCCATGACGTCGCCCCGGCACAGGCCGGCTTTGGTTACACGGTATTCGCGCTGGCCATGACCCTTGGTCGTCTGACCGGGGATTGGATCGTGAAGACGCTGGGCGGCCTGAAAGTGGTCGTAGGCGGCGGCCTACTCGCCGCGGCAGGCTTTCTGATGGCGGTGCTGGCACCCAGCCAGCCATTTGCCTTCGCCGGCTTTCTGCTCGTTGGCCTCGGGGCCTCCAACATCGTCCCGGTGCTCTTCAGTGCCGCAGGACGGCAGACCCGGATGCCTCCAAGCCACGCGATTGCCGCGATCACTACCATCGGCTACGCCGGCATTCTCATCGGTCCGGCAGCGATCGGTTTCGTGGCCCAGCATTGGAGTTTGAGTGCAGCGCTGGTGCTGGTGGGGGGCGGGATGGCGTTTGTTGCGCTCACCTGGCCGATGACAGCAAGACAGCAAAATATCTAGCGCTTCACCTTCGCCAGAGTCTGGCAGCCGCTATCGAGCCCTTGGCAACGGCGGAATGGCATAGTCGCCGGTCACTGCTCCTTCTTCCATGCGGATCGAGCACCAGGCTCTCGGCTCAGGCCCCTTCCCAGAGGAACACACCAGACGCCAGGGGATCATGTCGATCCGACAGGGTTTCGCTATCACCAAGAAGGCCAAGGCGAACAGGTCGTTGAGTATCAGGCCGCCGGGACGGATCAGCAGCCCTGACAGCTGAACGTCTTCCCATCGCATCCCCAAACGAAAAAAGGGCGACCCTTTCGGATCGCCCTTCTTCTTACCCGCCAGCAGTGCGGGTTTTGTTTGGTAGGCACGATTGGATTCGAACCAACGACCCCCACCATGTCAAGGTGGTGCTCTAACCAACTGAGCTACGTGCCTGCTGTGGGTGCGCATTCTACAGCGCGAGACTTTAGCGTCAAGCCCTTTTTTCAGCTAAACGCCTGAAAACGTGAAATTTTTTTGAGGTCTAGGAAAGACGCCGGGCTGGGCGCCGTGGATAGAGCAGGATGGAAAGCCAGAGCGCGAGGGTTTCCACTGTCACCGCCAGCGCCAATCCCAGCCCTATTCCCCAGCCGATGGCTTCGGGGGTAAGGACCACCTGATAGCGATATTGCCGCAGGGTCTCGTCACGCAGCTCCCCGTTGGGCCGTACCAGGATGTGCCAGGCCCGCTGGTACCAGGGGCCTTGCAAGGCCTGCCATTCTTCGTTGAACAGCGCGTTACGGCGCATCAGTACGCCAAGGCTGTCGGCGTCGCTGCGAAAGACCGGATCCTCGCTGGCCCGGTAATGCGCCAGCAGGCCGTCGAGGCTGCCCTCGAAATATTGCTGCGCGGTCCGCCTGAAACCGCTCAGGGCCTGATCGGACTCCAGGCGATGGGCATCCACGCGCTGCTCGTAGTCGAGCATGAAACCGGGGATCTGCACCCCTACCAGCAAGGCCAGGGTAAACAACAGCAGACGAATATAGCTGCGCAGCATCGTGAAGTAGGTTCCTGTCTAGACGCGACCCTGGGTGACGATCTCGCCATCCCACCAGAGATGCCATTCCCCCGGCTGATGCAGGGTCCAGACCTCGTCGCAGGTCAGCGGCTCGGTGGCGATGATGGTGACGACATCATTGGGCGTGGTCTCGGCCTTGAAGTCGATGCGTACTTCCGCATCACGCAACTGGGCCGGACCGAAGGGGGCACGGCGGGTGATATGGGCCAGCTTGGTGGTGCAGAAGCTGAACAGCCAGTCGCCATCGCTGAGCAGGCAGTTGAAGACGCCCTTCTTGCGAAAACCATCGCAGGCGTTCACCAGCTGCGGCAGCAGCATCTCCACCGGGACGGGTTCGGGAAAGCGCTCGCGAACCTGATCCAGCAGACTGCAAAAGGCCGTCTCGCTGTCGGTAGTGCCTACCGGTCGGTAGAAACGCGGCTCGGGATGAAAATCCTGCAGCTGGCCATTGTGGGCAAAGCTCCAATAGCGCCCGCCCAGCTCGCGCACGAAGGGATGGGTGTTGGCCAGATTGACCGCCCCGACATTGGCATGGCGGATATGGCCGATCACCGTGTGGCTCTTGATCGGATAGCCCTGGACCAGCTTGGCCACCTCGGAATCGGCGCCCGGCAAGGCATCCTTGAACAGGTGCAAGCCCCTACCCTCGTAGAAGGCCACGCCCCAGCCGTCTCGATGCGGACCGGTGCGACCGCCTCGCTGCATGAGGCCCTGGAGACTGAAGACCAGATCCGTGGGCACGTTGGCACTCATGCCCAGCAATTCGCACATGTCCGTCCCTCCGGGGTGGCTGCCTGGTTCAACGGCGGCTGCAGCCGCTGCCCTTCGCGGTCATGCTGAAGGGGTCACGGCCCAGGCGCAAGCCTGGATTACAGACGGGGTTCGACGCGCTCGCTGCGGCCACGGGGTTCACGGCGCTCCGCAGGTGCTGCCGGGCTGCGCAGTGCCGTCGGCGATTCCGGCTGCGGATCATCCGCCGGGCTTTCCGCGGCGACCGGCGCAGGACGCGGATGGGAGCGGCGGTACAACCAGCGACAAAGGACGAAGATCAGGTAGAGCACCACGCCGATGGTGCCGGCCGCCGCCAGATTGGCCACGGCCGACCAGGCACTGTTGCCGACCTTGAACACCAGGTCCAGCACCGTCACGGCGATGGCCGGAGCATAGAGGCCATGCTCGGCATCCACCAGGGACGGGGTCACCAGCAGCACGGCCACCACCAGGCGGATAGGTTCGCGCAACCAGCGCCAGAGCCAACCGGTGGCCTTGAAAGACACCACCAACAGCAGCAGCGCGGCGACGGCGTAGACGGCCCAGGCGATCAGGTACTCTTGCTCGGTCATTGCGATCCATGGCGATAGCGGAAAGGAGAAGCCTATGATAGCGGTTTTGCCCCGCCCGCGTGTCTTTGCGCGGCGCCCAAGGAGCCCGCATGACCCAAGCCCCCACCGCCCGCCGCGCCCCTGGCGACGATCCCTACGTCTGGCTGGAAAGCCGTGACGCTCCCGAGGTACTGGCGCACCTGGAAGCCGAGAATGCCTACCTGGAAGCCCAGCTGGCACCTGAGGCCGCCCTACGCGAGCAGCTGTTCGAGGAGATCCGGGCGCGCATTCGCGAGACGGACCTGTCGCTGCCCGTCCCCCGCGGCGACTACCTCTACTATCAGCGCACCCAGGCCGGTGACGAATACGGCCGCAACTATCGCTGCCGCCGTCCAGCCGACGGCGACCTCACGCCCGATCCGGCGACCGAAGAATTGCTGTTCGACGGCAACGCCATCGCCGACGGCGGCTTTCTCTCCGTCGGCCGCTTCACCATCAGCCCGGACCAGACCCGGCTCGCCTACAGCCTCGACCAGGTCGGTGACGAGACCTACCGGCTCTATGTGAAGGAACTGGCCACCGGCATAGTGACCGAACTGCCCTTCGAGGAGTGCGACGGCAGCCTGACCTGGGCCAATGACAGCCGCACCCTGTTCTTTGGCGAGCGCGACGAATCCCATCGTCCGCACAAGCTCTATCGCTACCACCTGGGCGATGCCGAGCCGCAACTGGTCTTCCACGAGACCGACGGGCGCTTCTTTCTCGGCTGCTATCGTTCGAGCTCCGAACGCAAGCTGCTGCTTTTGTCGCACAGCAAGACCACCAGCGAAGCCTGGGTGCTGGACGCGGATCGGCCGGACGAGGCCTTCGTCTGCCTGGCGCCCCGCGAAGAAGGTCATGAGTATTTCCCCGATCATGGCGTCGATGGCTGGTACATCCGCAGCAACCAGGACGGCATCAACTTCGCGCTCTACCAGGCCGCCGAGGAAAGTCCCACGCGCTCGCACTGGCAGCTGCTGGTACCTCACGATCCCGCGGTGATGCTGGAGGACGCCAGCCTCGGCGCCCAGGCGCTGGTCTTGAGCCTGCGCACCGCCGGGTTGCCGATCCTGGAGGTTCGCCCCTATGGTCAGGCCTCCTACCGGGTCGACCTGCCGGACGAGGTCTACAGCCTCGATGCCATGGACGTACTGGAATTCGACAGTCCCGTCATGCGCCTGCGCTACGAGGCGCTCAATCGCCCCGCCGAGATCCGCGAACTGGACCTGGTAAGCGGTACCCAGCGAGTGCTCAAGCAGGTGCCGGTGGAAGGCCCCTTCGACGCCGACGCCTACGAGAGCCGCCGCCTGTGGGCCACCGCCACGGACGGCACGCGCATTCCCATCAGCCTGGTCGGTCGGCGCGATCTGCCGCAGAGCGCCCCGCTCTACCTCTATGGCTATGGTGCCTACGGCCACAGCCTGGACCCCTGGTTCTCCCATGCGCGCCTGAGCCTGCTGGATCGTGGCGTGCGCTTCGCCATCGCCCATGTGCGCGGCGGCGGCGAACTAGGGGAAGCCTGGTATCGCAGCGGCAAGCTGGAACACAAGCAGAACACCTTCGATGACTTCATCGCCTGCACCGAGCATCTGCTGGAACAGGGCCTGACGACGCCGCAACAGGTGGTCATCAGCGGCGGCAGTGCCGGCGGTCTGCTGATCGGCGCCGTGCTCAACCAGCGGCCCGAGCTCTATGCCGCGGCCATTGCCGAGGTGCCCTTCGTCGACGCGCTCAACACCATGCTCAAGCCGGACCTGCCTTTGACCGTGACCGAGTACGACGAGTGGGGCGATCCGAACGAGCCCGAGGTGCGCGCGCGCATCGCCAGCTACGCGCCCTACGAAAACGTCAAGGCCCAGGCCTATCCGGCCATCCTGGCGGTGGCGGGCTATCACGACACCCGGGTGCAGTATTGGGAAGCCGCCAAGTGGGTGGCGCGGCTGCGCGAGCGGCGGACCGATCAGGCGCCCCTGCTCCTGCTCAAGACCGAATTCGGTGCCGGACACGGCGGCATGAGCGGGCGTTACCAGGCGTTGCGCGACGTGGCCCTGGAATACGCCTTCGTCTTCCGGGTACTGGGCCTGACCGGCTAGGGAACGGCGGGGGCTCTGGGCAGGTCTTTTCCACAGCTAAAGGAGAATCTGCCATGCACCTAGATGCCCCCACTCCCCCTCTCGCTCCCCCGCCTCGCAAAGCCGCTGCCATCCAGGGCGTGGAACGCCTGGCCTCCGTGGCCGGCGGTGGCTTGCTGCTCAGCCGCGGCCTGGCGCGTGGCGGTCTGCTCGGCCTGCTGACCGGCGCCACCGGCGCCTGGCTGCTGAATCGCGGCCTGCGCGGCCATTGCTCGATCAAGCGCACCCTGACCAAGGTGCGTTTCGAGCGCGACGTCCGCCGTTCGCTGGCCTGGCATTCGGCAGCCTCCCAGACCCGCCGGATCGTCATCGCCCGTCCCCGCGATGAGCTCTATCGCTTCTGGCGCGACTTCTCCAATCTGCCGATCTTCATGCGCCACATCGAACGCGTGGACGTGCTCAACGACCGCTATTCCCACTGGGTGGTCAAGGCGCCCATGGGCCGTTTCGAATGGGATGCCGAAGTCACCGACGACGTGCCGGGCCGCCTGATTGGCTGGCGCTCCTGTGGCTATGCCGGTCTGAACAACCTGGGTTGGGTCAGCTTCGAAGATGTGCCCGGTGGCACCGAGGTGACGGCCGTCATGGCCTACGAACCGCCGGCCGGCCGCCTCGGCCACCTGTTCGCCCGCCTGCTGCGCCGCGACCCTGGCACCCGCATCGCCCAGGACCTGGCCGAGTTGAAGGTGCTGCTGGAACGGGCCCACGCCGTCGGCGATCGCTATGGCGCCGTCGAGCGCACCTCGCACATGGAGTCGCCGCTGGGCTGATCTTCGGCTGTACCGCGGCGTCTCGCTCGGGACGCCGCCACCCTCCTCCCAAGCCATTCAGCCTGTACCGGCTTATCTCGTAACGACCCCAAACCCCGCTTTGCGACACCGCGGTGACAACCGGCGTGCAGCCGCTTGCGACGCCTGGAAAATCAATGTTAGCTTTCGAACAACAGAGCAGTTAATGACAACTCGATAACATTGCAGGCTATCCGGTGTGACCAAGCCACTCTTCTTCCAAGCCCTTGAAGGCGCCTTCGCAGACCTTACGCCCACCGGCAAACGCGTCGCGGGCTACCTGTTGGCCAATCCGGAGAAGCTGCCCTTCGAGACCGCCGACAGCATCGCCCAACGCACCAACACCACCGGCATTTCCGTGGGTCGGCTGCTGCGCTCGCTGGGCTATCGCAATCTCGACGACGTCAAGCAGAGCTTGAGAAACGAAGGCCTGGAAGGCTGGCGCATCACCGATCGCTTCAGTGCCTTTCGCCAGCAGAGCGGACGCAGCGACGCCCTGGACCGCTCTCTGGCCGCCGAGCTCGCCGCCATCGAGGACGTCTACCAGCTGGCCCGCGGTCCGGTGTTCGAACAGGTGGTCCAGCAGCTGACCGGTGCGGACGCCGTGTTCATCGCCGGTATCCAGACCACCCGCGGCGTCCTGGGTAGCTTTCACAGCCTGCTGGAATACATCCGCCCCAAGGCCTTCTACGTCGACGGTCTGTCGGGCACCTACGCCGACATCTTCAACAGCGGCTTCGCCCAGCCCTACCTGGTGGTGGCCGACTTTCGCGCCTATTCCAGCGTGACCCGCAAGCTCTGCGAAGCCGCACGCGATGCCCAGCTGCCCATGGCGCTGATCACCGACTACCACTGCCCCTGGGCACGGGATTACCCCGCCGACCTGCTGCAACTGCGCCTGGAAGTCGACCAGTTTTGGGACTCCCTGGCCCCGCTGGCCTGCCTGCTCAACCTGCTGGTGTCAGCGGTGGCGGATCGCTCGGGCGATGCCTTGGAACAGCGTCTGGCCAGCAACCGCGCCCTGCAGCAGCGCTTCGGGCAATTCGAATGAGCGCCGGCACCCCTCTTTACTCCAAGGAAGCATCCCGTACCGTGAACCATCCGGAACTCGTCGAGATCGACGCCCACCACTATGGTGTGGACATCCACCTGGTCTATGCGACCGCCGACAACCTGGCCGGCAAGGTGCTCTACCAGGACGCCCACTGCCTGCTGCACCGGGATGCCGCCGCCCGCCTGCAACGCGCCAGCGCGCTGGCGCAACAGGCCGGTCTGCGCCTGCAGGTGCTGGATGCCTACCGCCCGCCCTATGCCCAGCAACTGCTGTGGCGGGTGCTGCCCGACGCCCAGTACGTGAGCGATCCAGCGCAGGGTTCGCACCACAGCCGCGGCGTGGCCGTGGACGTGACCCTGCTCGACGAGGCCGGTGAACCGCTGGATATGGGTACCGGCTTCGACGACATGCGCGAGCTGTCGCACCTGTTCAATCCGGCGCTGCCCGCTGCCGCCCAGCGCAACCGCCTGCTGTTGCTGGGCATCATGCAGAGCGCCGGCTTCACCTTCATCCCCAGCGAGTGGTGGCACTTCGAACTGCCCGACGCCCGTCGTTATGCGCTGATCGACTACCACCATCTCAGCCAGGAGGAGCTCGCCGCCCTGCTGAACTGATCCTGCCGGCGACCGGGTCATTCGAATCCGGCGCCGCGAGCCCATCGCTCGACCGCCTTGCCCACTGCCGAAACACCCATAAACCCAAACAATCCGAGGTACCGGCATGTTCTCGTCTTCGCGCACCTGCGTTTCATCGGCGTCCCGCGTGCTCGCCCTGGTTTCCCTGCTGGGCCTCGGCGCCTGGCAACCAGCCAGCGCCGCCACCGCGACCGACACCCTGGTCATCGGTAAGCCTGCAGATCTGCAGACCGTCGATCCGGGCGTGACCTTCGATAACAACGACTGGACCGTGACCTATCCGGCCTACCAGCGCCTGATGCGCTACAAGGTGGAAGACGGCAAGGGCAGCACCGACGTCGAGGGCGACCTGGCCAGCGGCTGGACCGTCTCCCCCGACAACCTGGTGTGGACCTTCACCCTGAAGCCCGGCAACAAATTCGACGATGGCAGCGAGGTCACCGCCGAGGCGGTCAAGTTCTCGGTCGAGCGCCTGATGAAGCTCAAGCAGGGCCCGTCCAGCATCTTCCCGGCGGACATGGCGGTGACCGTGGTGGATCCGCAGACGATCAGATTCACCCTGCAGAAGCCCTTCGCGCCCTTCCTCTTCGCCCTGGCCCACGACGGCGCCAGCGTGATCAACCCCAAGGTGGCCAGCACCCACGGCAAGGACGTGGACGCCTGGCTGGCCGGCCATACCGCCGGCTCCGGCGCCTATCGCCTGGCCGCCTGGCAGAAGGGCCAGTCGCTGACCCTGGAGCCCAACCCGCACTACGCCGGCAAGGCGCCCACGCTCAAACAGGTGGTGATCCGCATCATCGCCGAGCCTTCGGTACGGCGCCTGCAACTGGAACAGGGCGATCTGGACATCATCGAGGACCTGCCCGAAGACCAGGTCAAGGCGCTGGCGCAGAAGTCCGGCTTCGTCACCACCGCCTACCCCTCGCTGCGGGTGACCTACCTCTACCTCAACAACAGGCGCGCACCCCTGAACGACGTCAACGCGCGCAAGGCCGTGGTCGACTCCCTCGACTACCAGGGCATCGTCGAAGGCATCGCCATGGGCAAGGCCAAGCTCATGAACGGCCCGATCCCGGACGGCATGTGGGGTCATGATCCAAGCCTGCCAATGCCCAAGCAGGACCTGGAAGCCGCCCAGGCCGCCCTGGGCAAGGCGCCCAAGGTGCGGGAGCTGCAATTCCTCTACTCGGACAAGGATCCGGCCTGGGAGCCCATCGGCCTGACCCTGCAGGCGGGCCTGGGCACCCTTGGCGTCAACCTGAAGATGGAGAAGCTGGCCAACGCCACCTTCCGCGAACGCCTGGGCAAGGGCGACTTCGACGTCGCCATCGGCAACTGGAGTCCGGACTTCGCCGACCCCTACATGTTCATGAACTTCTGGTTCGACAGCACCAATGCGGGACTAGCGGGCAACCGCGCCTTCTACAGCAATCCCAAGGTGGATCAGCTGCTACGCGACGCCGCCAGCGTCAGTGACGTGGCTCAGCGCAAGGCGCTGTACCAGGAGGCCCAGAAGATCGTGGTGGGCGACGCCGCCTACGCCTACCTCTACCAGAAGGCCTACACGGTGCCGATGCGCGCCGCGGTCAAGGGGTACGTGTTCAACCCCATGCTCGAGCAGGTCTTCAATTTCGCTGCGATGTCCAAGTAAGGGCGACGGGTGCCGGCGCGCTCCGGCACCCGCCTCGCGAGGTATGCCATGGCCTTCTTCCATCTGCTGCGCAAGCAGCTGACCGATATCCTCATCGTGGTGATCGGGGTATCCCTGATCACCTTCGTCATCTCCCACCTGATCCCGGGCGATCCGGCGCGGCTGATCGCCGGCGAGCGTGCCAGCGATGAAATCGTCGCCGGCATCCGTCAGCAGCTGGGTCTGGACCTGCCGCTCTACCAGCAATACTTCCGCTACATGGGGGACCTGCTGCAGGGCGATCTGGGCCAGTCGATCCGCACCCATCGCCCGGTGTTGGAAGACCTCCAGCTGTTCTTTCCGGCCACCCTGGAGCTGGCCCTGGCGGCGCTGCTGCTGTCGATCCTCATTGGCGTACCCCTGGGCGTGCTCTCGGCGGTCTACAACAACCGCTGGATCGATCACATCAGCCGTACCCTGGCGGTGGCCGGCATCTCCACCCCGGCCTTCTGGCTGGGCCTGGGGCTGATCGTGCTGTTCTACGGGCATCTCGGCTGGCTGCCGGGCGGCGGGCGGCTGGACCAGGGGCTGACGCCACCGCCGACGGTGACCGGCTTCTATCTGATCGATACCCTGCTGGCGGGCGATCTCACCGGCTTCGTCAGTGCGGCCAGACACCTGTTGCTGCCGGCGGTGACCCTAGCCTTCGTCAATCTCGGCGTCATCACCCGGCAGATCCGCGGCGCCATGCTCGAACAGCTGGGCGAGGACTATATCCGCACCGCCCGCGCCTATGGCCTGTCGCAGACCACCGTGGTGCTGCGCCACGCGCTGCCCAATGCGCTGATTCCCTCCATCACGGTAATCGGCCTGGCCCTGGGCGACCTGCTCTATGGGGCGGTGCTCACCGAGACCGTGTTCGCCTGGCCGGGCATGGGCGCCTATGTGGTCAAGTCGATCCAGGCGCTGGATTTCCCGGCGGTCATGGGCTTCGCCATCGTGGTGTCCTTCATCTACGTCCTGCTCAACCGCTTCATCGACCTGCTCTACCGGCTGGTCGATCCCCGCATCGGCAAGGTGAACTAGCATGACGACCCTGACCGCTACGCGCCCCCGCTGGCGCGAGCAGACCGCCTGGCTGGCCTGGCGGATCTGCCGCAATCCGCTAATGCTCACGGGGCTGGTGATCACCCTGCTGGTGCTGCTGTGCATGGTCGCCGCGCCCTGGCTGGCCCCCTATCAGCCCAACGCGCTGAAACTCACCGCCCGCCTGCAGGCACCCAGCGCCCTGCACTGGTTCGGCACCGACGAGGTGGGTCGCGACCTGCTCAGCCGGGTGATCTACGGCAGCCGCCAATCGGTGGGCGTCGGCCTGTTCGTGGCCTTTGCCGCCTGCGCCAGCGGCGGCCTGCTCGGCTGCCTGTCGGGCATCGTCGGCGGCGCCTTCGACCGGCTGATGATGCGCCTGATGGACATCATCCTCTCGGTGCCTTCGCTGGTGCTGATCATGGCCCTGGCCGCCGCCCTCGGGCCGAGTCTGTTCAACGCCATGCTGGCCATCACCTTGGTGCGCATCCCCTTCTATGTGCGCCTGGCGCGCGGCCAGACCCTGAGCATCCGCCAACTGGCCTACGTCCAGGCAGCACGCACCTTCGGCGCCGGCAAATGGCACCTGGTGCACTGGCACGTGGCCCGCAACGCCATGCCGCCGCTGCTGGTGCAATTCAGCCTGGACATCGGCAACGCCATTCTCATGGCCTCGGCGCTGGGCTTCATCGGCCTGGGCGCCCAGCCGCCCACCGCGGAATGGGGCGTAATGGTCGCCAGCGGCCGCAATTTCATCCTCGACCAGTGGTGGTACTCGACCTTCCCGGGCCTGGCGATCCTGGTCACCGCCATCGGTTTCAACCTGCTGGGCGATGGCATCCGCGATCTGCTCGATCCTCGCCAAAAGGGCAAATGACATGGGCCAGTCCGTTCTGCACATCGACCAGCTGAATCTGGAATTCCCCGGCTTTCGCAGCAGCGCCAAGGCGCTCAACGGCGTCAGCCTGAGTGTGGCCCCCGGCGAGATCGTCGGCGTGGTGGGCGAATCAGGCTCGGGCAAATCGGTCACCGCCATGCTCACCCTCGGCCTGTTGCCCCCCGGCAGCTACCGGGTCACCGGCGGCAGCGTTAACCTGGTGGGCCACGATATGCTCGCCTTGAGCGAGCGCCAGCTGATGGAAGTACGCGGCCGCGAGGCGGCGATGATCTTCCAGGAGCCGATGACGGCGCTCAATCCGACGCGGCGCATCGGTCGCCAGCTGCTGGACGTGATTCGCCGCCATACCGCGCTGGATGCCGCCCAGGCCCGCGCCAAGGCAATCGAGTTGCTCAAGGACATGCATATCGCCGATCCCGAGCAGATCCTCGAACGCTATCCCTTCGAGCTGTCCGGCGGCATGCGCCAACGCATCATGATCGCCCTGGCCTTCTCCTGCGATCCGCAGCTATTGATCGCCGATGAGCCGACCACCGCGCTGGACGTCACGGTGCAGCGCCAGGTGCTGCTCCTGCTGCGCGAAAAGGCACGGGCCCGGGGTACCGCCATCCTGCTGATCACCCATGACATGGCCCTGGTCGCGCAATTCTGCGATCGCGTCTATGTGATGTACGCCGGCGGCATGGTCGAACAGGGGGCTACCGCGGCGGTCATGCAGGCACCCCGGCATCCCTATACCCAGGGCCTGCTGGCCTGCCTGCCGGAAAAGGCGGTGCCCGGCAGCGACCTGGCCAGCATCCCCGGACAGGTGCCCAACCTGGCCCAGCTACCTGGCGGCTGCAGCTTCAAGGACCGTTGCAGTCGCCGCCATGAGCGCTGCGAGACGCGCCCCGCACTGCTGCCGACGGACACCCCCGATCACCTGAGCGCCTGCTGGCTGCAGGCGGAGGACGCCCCGGCATGAACACCTTTTCCCCGCCCGCCGTACCACTGCTGGAGCTCAGCGGCATCGAGGTACGTTATCCGGTGGGCCGCGACTGGCTCGGGCGTACTAAGGGCCAGGCCCATGCCCTCAACGGCATCGACCTGCGACTATTTTCCGGCGAGACCCTGGGCGTGCTCGGCGAATCCGGCTGCGGCAAGAGCACCCTGGCCCAGGTCCTGATGGGGCTGGTGGAGCCGGTGAGCGGCTCCCTTCAAGGCTCGGCCCGTGGCGAGCGCAACATCCAGATCGTCTTCCAGGACCCGCAGTCCTCGCTGGATCCGCGCCTGCCGGTGTGGAAGCTGATCACCGAGCCGCTGGTGGTGCGGGGTCGCAGCTCCTCTGTCGAATTGCGCGCCCTGGCCGAGCGCCTGGCGGCGCAGGTCGGTATCCGTCCCGAATACCTGGATCGCTACCCGCACCAGTTCTCCGGCGGCCAGCGCCAGCGCATTGCCATCGCCCGGGCGCTGTCGTCGGATCCGGACGTCATCATTCTCGACGAGCCCACCTCGGCCCTGGACATCTCGGTGCAGGCGCAGATCCTCAACCTGCTGGCCCAGCTGCAACGCGATCGCGGCCTGACCTTCGTACTGATCTCCCACAACGTCTCGGTGGTGCGCCACCTGGCCGACCGGGTGGCGGTGATGTACCTGGGGCAGATCGTCGAGCTGGGGGCGGCGGCAGAGGTGCTGGAGCAGCCCAGCCACCCCTATACCCGACTATTGCTGGAGGCGGTGCCGCGGCTGGATCAGCCGCTCACGGGCAATGCCGCGGCGCAGCGCACCGAGTTGCCGGGCAACCGGGTGCTGCCGACGGGCTGTTTCTTTCGGGATCGCTGTCCGCAGGCGGGCGCCGGTTGCGAGCGACCTCAGGCACTGCTGCCAGGCACGTTGGCGGAGGTACGCTGCCATCGCGCGGCGGACCTGGCCGTACCGCTGCGGGTCAGCCCCGCGGCGGTCTGAAGCCGTTATCAGCCCGCGCGGAAGATCAGATAGTCTTCCCAGTCGTCTTCGGCGACCTGGGTCTCGCTGAGCATGCGGCCGGACTGGGAGATGCCGGCCTTGTGCACCGCCTCGCGGTCGTCGCAGATCAGCGGGTGCCACTCCGGCAGATCCTTGCCCTCGGCCACCAGGCGATAGCCGCAAGTAGGCGGCAGCCAAGCGAACTGGTCGGCCTGGGCCGGGGTGAGCTGGATGCAGTCGGGGACGAAGCGGGTGCGCTCGGCGTAGCGACTGCACTGACAGGTCTTGAGATCCAGCAGCTTGCAGGCGATGCGCGTGTAATAGACGGCGCCGTCGTCCTCGTCTTCGAGCTTCTGCAGGCAGCACAGGCCACAGCCGTCGCACAGTGACTCCCATTCCTGGGCATCGAGCTGATCGAGGGTCTTGCGCTTCCAGAACGGCTGGGTGATGGCGGCCATGGCAGAGATCGTGGCAAGGAAAGGGGGCGCGCAGTCTAGTGCCGCACGCCGCGAGCGCCAAGCACCGTTCGCGCCCTTGTCGACGCCGCCCGACCGGATTACCGTGCCGGACTCCCCTTTCCTCCCGTGGTGAAGCCATGACCAGCAGCAGCCGTACGCCCCAGTATCCCGTAGATCCCCAGTTCGTCCAGCGCTGGTCGCCCCGCGCCTTCGACCCGGTCGCCATCGAGGAAGAGACCCTGCTCGGTTTCATCGAGGCCGCGCGCTGGGCGCCGTCAGCCTTCAATGCCCAGCCCTGGCGCTTCCTCTATGCACGTCGCGACGACGCCCATTGGGAGCTGTTCCTGTCGCTGATCAGTGAATTCAACCGCGGCTGGGCGCAGCACGCCTCGGCGCTGGTGATCATCCTGTCGAAGACCACCCTGCTGCGCGCCAGCAGTGGCGAGGAAGTCCCCTTCCCCAGCCACAGCTTCGATGCCGGTGCGGCCTGGGCCTACCTGGCACTGCAGGCGACCAATGCGGGCTGGCACGCCCACGGCATGGCCGGGATCGACCGCGAAGGCATCCAGCGCGAACTCAAGGTGCCGGCGGCGTTCAAGGTCGAGCTGGCGGTCGCCATCGGCAAGCTGGGCGACAAGGCCAGCCTGCCGGAGTCCCTGCAGGGGCGCGAGTTGCCCAGTCCGCGCCTGACCGTCGAGGAGCTGGCGGTGGCCGGCCCCTATACCTTCGACTGAGCGGCCAACTCGACGGCGCCACGCAGGGGCTGCCCCTGTTGCAGGCGCTGGAGATTGTCGAGAAACAACCGGACCGCCGCCGCCGGCGGCGTGGGCCCGGCGACATGGGCGGTGAGGTGCAGGTTGGGCGTCCGCCAGAAAGGGTGCTCGGCCGGCAACGGCTCCTGACGGAACACGTCGAGCACCGCCCCGGCCAGCTGCCCGCTCTCCAACGCGGCGATCAGCTCGGCGTCCACCACGCTGGTGCCGCGTCCGGCATTGATGAACAAGGCACCTGCAGGCAAGGCGGCGAAGAAATCCGCATCGTAGAGATCCCGGGTGCTGCCGCTGTCCGGCAACAGATTGACCACGAAGTCCGCATCCCGCGCCACCTGGCGCAGTTCCGCGAGCGGCACCACCCGGGCAAAGCCAGGCAAGGTTCGTGCACTGCGGGCGACGCCGGTGAGGATCATGCCGAACGGCGCGAGCAACCGGGCGATGTCCTGGCCGATGTCTCCCGCCCCGACCAACAGCAGACGCCGCCCGGATAGGGTGCCCGGCGCCCGGGTGTCCCAGTGCCCCTCGCGTTGGCTGAGCTGACGCGCGGCCACCTGGCGCTCATGCTGCAACAGATAGGTCAGGACGTATTCGCCGATGCTCTGGCCGAACAGCCCTACTGCTCTGCTGAAGCGATAATCGTCTGGCAGGTCCGCCGCCAGCAACGGCGCATAGCCGGCCCAGGTGGATTGCAGCCAGAGCGGCTTGACGCCCTCGCGCAGCAGGGCTGCGGCACGATCCGGCTGGCCAAGCCAGTAGCATGGCCGCTGGGCAAGACGCACGGCCTCGACCGGGTCCGCCGGCACCTGCAGTTCCAGCTCCGGCGCCAATTGTCGCCAGGCCTCGACATAGCCGGCCGCCGCGTCTTCCAGCAGCAGGACGGCGGTCATAGCGGATCGTTGAGACGCAGCAGTTCTTCGGGCAGGTGCTCGATGTAGTCGTCGCGCTCCAGCTCCGGCGGTGGCATCTGCAGGTGATAGCCCTGCTTGGCGATGTTCTCGAGGACCTTGGCGACGTCTTCCCGGGCCAGCGTGCGCTGCGGGGTGAGCACGAACTCGAAGGCCAGTGCCGGAGGCCCGAAAGCCGCGAGCAAGCCTTCAGGGACCAGAGTCAGGCCCTTGAGCTTGTCGACATAGAGGTACATTTCCGGCTTTCGCGGGCTTCGGTAGATGGAGCACAGCAGTTTCATGGGGTGTCTTCCAGGGGCGCCGGCGGAGTGCGCTGCGCCTGCAGGTGATCGAGAAGGGCTTGGCCGAAGCGTTCGCGGCGCCAACCGCGCAGGTTCGCCGGCAGTTGGTAGTCGCCATCGGGCCAACCGGTGAGCAGCAAGGCTTCGAGCACCTTCTTGCGCAGCATCAGTTCCGGCGCCATGCCCAGGGCCTCGGCATCGCGTTCGCCAATAGCGCGCAAGGCCTTGAGCAGCGCCGACGCCTCGTGGGGCAAGGGCTCGGCCTGCAGCTCTGGCCATTGGTCAGCCGGGGTGGCCGCACCTTCGGCGATCAGCGCCAGCAGGGTATCGCCGTCCTGGCGCACGGTGCGCGGATGCATGTCGTCGATGCGCGCCAGGGCCTGCTTGTCGGTCGGCTGGAAACGCGCCAGCGGCCACAGCGAGCGTTCGCGCAGGACATGGTTGCGCGGCTGATCGCGCTCGCGGGCACTGACCTCGCGCCAGTGGCAGAGCACCCGCAGCACCGCCAACTGCTGGCGCGACAGGCGCCAGGCCAGCTTGACGTCGCGGTAGGCTTCCCAGGGATCGCTGATGCGCCGCAGATTGGCGACCAGTTCAGCGCCATCTTCCAGTAGCCAGGTGCGCCGCTGATCATCCAGACGCGCGTTCAGGTAGTGGTAGACGTCGACCAGATAGGTCACGTCGGCTGCCGCGTAGCGCTCCTGCAACGGCGTCAGCGGCCGTTGCAGCCAGTCGGAGCGGGTCTCGTCCTTGGGGATGTCGATCTTGAGCACTTCGGCGACCAGCCGCGAATAACCCATGGAATGGGCCAGCCCCAGATAGGCCGCCGCCAGCTGGGTGTCGTACAGCGGCTGCGGCAGGCTGCCGGTCAGGCGCAACAACACTTCCAGGTCTTCGCTGCAGGCGTGCAGCACCTTGACCACCGCCGGGTCCTCCAGCAGCGCGGCGAAAGGCGTCCAGTCACCGATGCACAGGGGATCGACCAGGTAGGCCTTTTCGCCGTCGCCGATCTGGATCAGACCGGCCTTGGGATAGAAGGTGTCGACCCGCATGAATTCGGTGTCGAGGGCGATGAAGGGCAGGGTCTGGCAGCGCTCGCAGAGGGCAGCCAGTGCCGCATCGTCGCGGATCCAGTGAGGGGCAGAAGTCAAGGGCGCACTCCGAACAGATGAGCCGACAGTATAAGCCACCCGGGCCGGTTCTTCGGTGCCGCTTGACGCCCCTGTCACACACCGGGAAACGTGGCATTCAGCGGCTTTCCAGGCGGGTTCGTCGGATGAACGCCTGATGACCGCCCCGAACCAAACGTGACCGAATAGTTTTTTTTGTATTCGCAAGCAGGGCCTGCTAAAAGCTGAGTGTGCGCAGGTACTCACTCGGACTTGGGAATCCGCGGAGGTAAGCGCTTCTCGCCTTTCAATGGAGCTGCAAGAGCATGAAAACAATAAAACTGACCCTACTTGCATTGGCCGTTTCGAGCGCTTCCGGCTATGCCCTGGCGAACGGTCTGGCTATCAACGAACAGAGTGTCAGCGGGATGGGTACCTCCTTCGCCGGACGCTCTTCCTCCGCGCAGGACGCTTCCACCATCTATGGCAACCCGGCTGGCATGTCCCGCCTGGGCCGTGAGGTGTCCCTGGGTGGCGCCTATATCCACGCCAAGATCGACATCAAGGACGCCAGTGGTCGCTACGCCAACGGCCAGGCCGTGCAGGGCAGCAACGACGGCGACATGGTGCCCAACTCGGTGGTGCCCTTCGGCTATTTCGTGACGCCGGTGGATGACCGCCTGCACTTCGGCCTGGGTGTCTACGTCCCCTATGCGCTGATCAGCAACTACGAGCACGCCTTCCAGGGTCGCTACCAGGGTCAGGCGAGCAAGGTGGAAGTCATCACCATCCAGCCGACCGTCAGCTACAAGATCACCGACAAGGTGTCCGTCGGCTTTGGCCCGACCATCAACCGCATCGAAGGCAAGCTCAACAGCAACGTCAACTTCGGCAGCACCCAGGATGGCCAGGTCAAGATCGATGGCGACGACACCGCCTATGGCTTCAACGTCGGCCTGCTGGCGGACCTGACCGATGACCTGACCTTCGGCCTGACCTACCACTCCAAGGTCACCTACAAGCTCAAGGGCAACACCGAGGTGACTGGCGCCAACAGCCAGGCCAGCCCCATCACCAATGCCCTGGTCAGCCGCCTCAATGGCAAGTATGACGCCAGCCTCAACATCACCCTGCCAGAGAGCAGCGATGCCTCCTTCACCTATCGGCTGAACAACGACTGGACGATGTACGCCGGCGCCACCTGGACCCGCTGGAGTCGCCTGAAGTCGATCGACGTGGAGAACGAGGGCACCCCCACCCTGCCGGTGCTGGGCTCGCCCTTGGCAACCGTGACGGAAGAGCTCAACTGGAAGGACACCTGGTCCTACGCCATCGGCGCGGCCTATCAGCTGAATCCCCAGTGGGTGCTGCGTGCCGGCATGGCCATCGACCCCTCCCCGGCGGACAACGGCAACCGCAACGTGCGCATCCCGGTGGGCGATCGCAAGACCTTCTCGGTGGGCGCAGGCTGGTCGCCGACCAAGGACATGACCATCGATGTGGCCTATGCCTATCTGTGGGAAGACGATGTGTCGATCAATCGCCCCGCTACCTCGACCAAGGCAGGCTACAGCGCCAAATACGACAACAGCGCCCACGGCCTGGGTGCCCAGCTGACCTACCGCTTCTAAGAGCGCCAGGGTCCGTCTGCCGAAGCCGCCGCCAGGCGGCTTCGTGCTTTTCCGGATATAGAGCGAGCATCAGCTACCGGCTGCGATCACCAGCTTGACCTCTTGCCTAGGCCCGGAGCGCCCAGTAACCCTGCTCCTGCCCGGCATACCAGCGCTGGAAGTCGTCCAGCGACAGGGCACCTGCCACCAGTTGACCCTGGATCTGGTCGCAGCCGAGCTCGGTGAGGACCTGCAGCGCCTGGTGGGTCTCCACGCCTTCGGCCACCACCCGCAGGCCACGCAACTGGCCCAGCTGGACCAGCAGCCTGATCACCTCCTGATCGCCGGGTAGCTGGCAGTGCTCGATGAATTGCCGATCGATCTTCAGCTCGTCGATGGGAAAGCTGCTCAGGCAGGCCAGCGAGGAATGCCCGGCGCCGAAGTCGTCCAGCGACAATTCGAAGCCCATGGCCTTGAGCTGGCGCAGGCAGTCGAGCACCTGTACCGGATTGCTCATGGCCCGGGACTCGGTGATCTCCAGGCAGAAGCCGGCGGCCACGGCACCCGTCTCGTCCAGCAGCCGGCCGATGCGGGCGATGAAGGCTGGGTGCTCGAGGTCCAGCAGCGACAGATTGACGTTGAGTTTGAGGGCACCTAGTTGCCGCTCGCGCTGCAGGTGCATGCAACGTTCCAGTACCCAGAGCGTGATGTCGCAGATCTTGCGGCTCTGTTCGGCGATACCGACGAAGGCGTCCGGCTTGAGCAGGCCCAGTTCCGGATGCTGCCAGCGGATCAGGACTTCGGCGCCCTCGACCCGGCCATCCGGCAGCGCGATCTTGGGTTGCAGATAGAGCCGTAACTGGTCGTGATCCACGGCGAGGTCCAGGGCATCGAGCATGGCAATGCCGAGCTGCCGCTGGCGCTCCTGGTCCGGATCATGGAAGGCGAAGGGCAGCTGCCGCCGGCGCGCATCCTGCAGGGCGGTCTCGGCGTTGGCCAGCAGGGCCTCGGCGCTGGTGCCGTGTTCGGGGTAGCAGGCGATGCCGAAGGTGATGCGCAGGGATACCCGCTGATTGCCACTGACGAAGGGTTTCTCCACCAGGTTGCGCAGCGACAGCAGCGCCGCCTCCGCCGAGGCGCCGTCGAACCAGGGCAACAGCAACACGAAGGTGTCGGCGCCGATCCGCGCCACGCCGTTCTCTTCCGGCGCCGCGACCCTTAGCCGGCGGGCCAGATGACGCAGGATCTTGTCGCCGCCCTCCTGGCCAAGCAGTTCGTTGATGTTACGGAAGTTCGCCACGTCCAGCAGCAAGACGGCGAAACGCCCGGCTGCGGCGCGCTCGATGCGCTGGCGGATCTCCAGGACTAGCCGCACCTGGTTGGGCAGGCGGGTGAGCATGTCACGAAAGGCCAGCTGGCTAATGCGCCGCTCGCGCGCGGCGAGGGCGGCGCCCATCTGGTTCATGGCGCGACCCAGCCGACCGACCGGGTCCCGCCCTTCCTTGAGGCCCAGTTGATAGTCGCCATCGGCGATGCGTTCGGTGGCCTGCCCGAGGCGGGCCAGATAGCGGTTGAGGGCGCCTGCCAGTATTCGACTGACCAACGCCCCCAAGGCAAAGATGATCGCGCCTATCAGCAGCGAATCCAGCAGAGCCGACTGCTCTGCCGCTGCTATTCCTTCCATGAACATGTCCGCCCCTATGACGACTGCTTGCCCGTCCTGCCCGGGAATGGCCAGGAACAGGGAACGGAAACTGCCAAAGTTATCCTGGTATTCCGCGAAACGAGGTTGATGATCGGCAAACACGGCGCCGAGTTCCGGCGGGGCCTGATCGTAGAGCTGGCGATAGTCGCCGAAGTAGCCAACGCGGATTTCTTCCTCGTTGGCCGAATCCATGATGAAGCGAAAGCTCGAACCGTCCTTGACGAAGGCATAGAGCGACGCCAGCCCGGCCTTGCGGGCATAGCGATCCAGGGTGATCAGGGTTCGCTGGTAGCGTTCGGGATCGGCCTGGGCCGGATCCTGCAATTGGGCGAGATAGTCCTCGCCGAGAATTTCCGGCAGCGCCAAGGCCGCGCTCATCAAGCGATAGTCGATGCTCTGGCTGCTGGCATCGCGGGCCTGGCGATAGCTGTGCAGGGTAAACAACAGGGTGCCCAGGGCATCCACCAGGATGAACGCCAGAAAGAAGGTGGCGAACAGGCTGCGCGGTTTGAGGCTGAGCCGCGACGCGGGGGCGACTTCCCGGGGCGAGGCGGCGCTTTGGGGCGCATCGGGCATTGGGGCTCCTTGTCCAGTTGACGACGACTCCCTCTGGACCCGCACGTGCCGAGGTGGCTTCGCTGGGCGCGCAACCAGGCGCCTTCTTAACGGTTTAACCAGGGTCGTTCAAGGACGGAGATCGCAAAATCCCGGGTATCTCACGCTTGGGTCGATTTTTCAGCCCAGCGACAGGGCCAGCGCGACCAGCACCCCGCTCTCGGCGAGCTCCAGCAGCGCTCCGGCGGTATCGCCGGTGGTGCCGCCGAGACGCTGGCGCAGGGCACGACGCACCAGCAGCGCGACCATGGCGGTCACCAGCAGCGCGGTCACGCCCTGGGGTAGCAGGACCATACCAATGGCCCCCAGCAGCAGCACTCCCTTGAGCGCAGTCCGCGGCAGGTGGCGACTGAGCAGATCGCCGAGGCCACCGGGGCGCACATAGGGCGTGGTCAGCAACAGCCAGGGCAGCGCCAGGCGACCGGCCAGCGGCGCCAGCCACAGGCCAGCCGGCGCATGCGGTAGCAGGACGACCAGGGCGCTCCACTTGAGCAGCAGGGTCAACAGCAGCGCCAGCACGCCCATGGGGCCGCAGGCCGGATCCTTCATGATGGCCAGGGTCCGCTCGCGATCGCCATAGCCGCCGATCCAGGCATCTACCGTGTCGGCCAGGCCATCCAGGTGCAGGCCGCCGGTGAGGATCACCCAGCCGGCCAGCACCAGCGCCGCCTGCAGGAAGACGCCGCCCGCCGCGCTCAACCAGGCGATCAGGCTCAGGAGCGCGCCCAGCAGCAAGCCCACTGCGGGATACCAGAGCACCGAGCGGCCGACGGCCTCGGCGGGCGGCAGGCCGGGCAGCCGGATCGGCAGGCGCGTGAGAAACTGCACGGCGATCAGCAGCGGCAGTGGCATCAGCTCTCCTCCAGCGCCAGTGGCTGCAGGGTCGCATAGGGCGCCTCGACCTGCAGCAGGTCCTTGGCCGCCAGACCGCGCTGGCGAGCCAGCAACAGGCGGATGACGCCGCCGTGGGTGACGAGCAGGCTGCGCCGCCCGTGCAGGCGTGGACGCCAGCGTGCCACCGCTCCCAGCACTCGTTCGGCGAAGGCGGCCACGGGCTCGCCCCCAGGCGGGGTATAGGCATAGGGGTCGGCCCAGAACAGTCCCAGGGCCTCGGCCTGGTCCTGCATGAGCTCCGCGGCGCTGTGGCCTTCCCAGGCGCCGAAATCCAGTTCGCGCAGATCCGCCTCCACCATCAGTTCGGTGCCCTGCTCCGCCGCCAGCCACTCGGCGAAGTGCGCGCAGCGTTGCTGCGGCGACGTCAGGATGAGTTCGAACGGTGGCTGCGCGGCAACGGCGGCGCGCATTTGCTTCCACCCCTGTTCCGACAGGGGCGGATCGAGGCGCCCACGAAAGCCTTCGGGGCCCTCGGTGACGCCATGGCGCAGCAGCCAGCAATCAGTCATGGGCGCGACTGGAGACACTGGCTTCGGCGAAGGTCGCCATCTCGCTGTGCAGGCGGCAGGACAGTTGCAGCAGGGGAACCGCCAGGGCCGCGCCACTGCCTTCGCCGAGGCGCAGGCCGAGATCCAGCAGGGGTTCGCCGCCCAGGGCCAGCAACACCGCCGCATGACCGGGCTCGGCGCCGCAATGGGCGAACAGTAGCCAGTCGCGGGTGTCGGGTTGCAGGTGCTGGGCACAGAGCGCGGCCACCGAGCAGATGAAGCCGTCCACCAGGGTCGGCAGGCCCTGCTGGGCACAGGCCAGGTAGGCGCCGGTCAGGGCCGCCAGCTCGAAACCGCCCAGGCGGCGCAAGAGTTCATAGGGATCCTGCAGGGTATCGCCATGGCGCAACAGGGCGCGCTGGATGACCGCCACCTTGCGCGCCACGCCATCGGCGTCCAGCCCGGTCCCGGGTCCGGCCAGGGCCAGCGGCGAGGTATCCAGCAGCACACTGGCAATGGCGCTGGCGGCGGTGGTGTTGCCGATGCCCATCTCGCCGCCAATGAACAGATCGGCACCCCCGGCGCAGGCGCGCAGGACGGCGTCGCGCCCGGCCTGCAGCGCGGCCTGGCACTGGTCATGGGTCATGGCCGGGGTCAGGGTGAAGTTGGCTGTACCGCGTCCGAGCGGCAGGTCGATGACGCCGGGCAAGGCTTCCAGGGGCGTGACGGTGCCCAGGTTGATGACTTCCAGGGCCGCGTCCAACTGCCGGGCGAGCACGCTGATGGCCGCGCCGCCGCGCACGAAGTTGCGCACCATCTCGGCGGTGACGGCCTGCGGATAGGCCGAGACGCCCTCCTCCACCACCCCGTGATCACCGGCGAAGACGGCGATGGCGGTGCGCTGCAGCAGCGGCCGGGGCGTACCCTGCAGGGCGGCCAGCTGGATGGCCAGCACCTCCAGATCGCCGAGCGAACCGCTCGGCTTGGTCAATACCGTCTGCCGCTGGCGTGCGGCTTCGGCCGCGGCGGTATCGGGTTGGCGGCAGGGTCCTTGCCACCAGGGCATGCTCATAGCGGGGTTCCTTTGAGGGTCAGGGGGAGACCGGCGACGGTCAGCACCACGCGCTCGCAGCGCGCGGCCAGGGCCTGATGCAATTCGCCGGCGGCATCGACATAGCGCCGGGTCAGCTCGCCCAGCGGGACGACGCCCAGCCCGGTCTCGTTGCTGACGAAGATCAGGCGACCAGGCAACTGTGGCAAGGCGTCGAGCAGCTGGGTGCAGGCTTGCTCAAGGCGCCGGGGATCATCGAGCAAGAGCAGATTGGTCAGCCAGAGGGTCAGGCAATCCACCAGCAGGCAGGCATCCGGCGCCGCCAGAGCCTGCAGGCGTTCGGCCAGCGCCAGAGGTTCTTCCACCAGCGCCCAGTGCGCCGGCCGGCGGGCGGCATGACGTTCGATGCGCCGGGCCAGCTCGGCATCGTTGCCCCCGGCGGTGGCGATATAGGTGACGGCAAGGCCGGACTCGGCGGCCAGGCGCTCGGCCAGGGCGCTCTTGCCGGAGCGAGCGCCGCCCAGGATGAATTCGCGCATCTAGAGCTCGCAGAGGGCGCGCAGGCGCCCGGTGTCCAAGTGATGCTCGACCAGATCGGCCAGGCGCTCCAGATCCCGTTCGCGCAGGGCGTGGTAGTCCAGTTGCTGGGGTTCGGCGAGACCCGCCCAGCGCAGCAGGGCAACGCTGGCGGCGGGCGACTCGAACAGGCCGTGCAGGTAGGTGCCCAGCACCTGGCCGTCGTCGCTGAGGCTGCCATCGACGCGACCATCGGCGAAGCGCAGCACAGGACGCGCCAGCGCCGCACCCTGGCTGACACCGGCATGAATCTCATAGCCCGCGACCTCGGCCGCGCCGTCGCACAGCCAGCCGTGCACGTTGCGCAGCTGCTTTTCCGCCGCCAGTTCGGTGGTCATGGCCAAGAGGCCCAGACCGGCGCTGTCGCCGGGCGTGCCCTCCAGGCCGAGGGGATCGGCGATCCGCTCGCCGAGCATCTGGAAGCCGCCGCAGATGCCCAGCACCCGCCCGCCGTATCTCAGGTGACGGGCGATGGCCGCGTCCCAGCCCTGGGCGCGCAGGAAGGCCAGGTCGTTGCGCACGCTCTTGGAGCCGCCGAGGATGATCAGATCCGCTGCGGGCAGTTCCTCGCCCTGGCGGACGAAGAGCAGCTCCACCTGGGGATGCAGGCGCAGGGGATCGAAGTCGGTGTGGTTGCTCAGCCGCGGCATCACCGGTACCGCCACCCGCAGCCGCGGCCCCTGCTTGGTGACCTGGCCGGTGGCCAGGCGATCCTCGGCTTCCAGGTGCAGGTCGTGCAGATAGGGCAACACGCCCAGTACCGGCTTGCCGGTGCGGGCTTCGAGCCAGTCCAAGCCCGGTTGCAGCAGGGCCAGGTCGCCGCGAAAGCGATTGATGATGAAGCCGGCGACGCGCGCCTGCTCGCTGGGCTCGAGCAGGTCCAGGGTGCCGACCAGATGGGCGAAGACGCCGCCACGGTCGATGTCGGCCACCAGCAGCACCGGGCAGTCCACCGCCTCGGCGAAGCCCATGTTGGCGATGTCGCCCTGGCGCAGGTTGATCTCGGCCGGCGAACCGGCGCCCTCCACCAGTACCACCTGATAGCCCTCGGCCAGTCGGGCATGGGACGCCAGCACCGCCTCCCGGGCTATCGGCTTGTAGGCGTGATAGGCCTTGGCGTCCATGCTGGTGACGGCACGGCCATGGATGATCACCTGGGCACCGACGTCGGTGTTGGGCTTGAGCAGCACCGGATTCATGTCGGTATGGGGCGCCAGGCCACAGGCCTGGGCCTGGACCGCCTGGGCGCGGCCGATCTCGCCGCCATCGGCAGTCACGGCGCTGTTGAGCGCCATGTTCTGCGGCTTGAAGGGCACCACGGCCACGCCCTGGCGATAGAGCCAGCGGCACAGGGCGGCTACCAGGGTGCTCTTGCCGGCGTCGGAGGTGGTGCCCTGCACCATCAGCGTACTCATAGGGGGCTCCGGTATCCGGCTAGACCGGCGTCCAGCCGCTGCCAACCCGACTCGTCGCCGGGCAGGCCGACTCTCAGGGCGCCAAGCGCGGGGAACAGGCGGGTCAGGATGGCCTGGCGGGCCAGGTGTTCATGCAGGGCTGCGGCATCGGGACGCCGCAGCAATTGAAACAGGGCACAGCCGCCGCTGGGTGCCAGGGCGTGTCGGACGACCAACGCGGCCAGGCGCTCGCCCGCCTGCAGCAGCGCCTCGCGCTGACGCTGCTGGCCCTGCTGATCGGCCAGCAGTTGCCGGGCGAGATAGCGGCTGGGGCCGTTCACCGTCCAGGGCCCGAGGTGCTCGTCGAGGCGCGCCAAGAGTGCTGGCGCCGCCAGCACGAAGCCCAGGCGCATCCCGGCCAGCCCAAAGAACTTGCCAAAGGAGCGCAGGACGATCAGCCCGGGCAGATCGCTGAAAGGCGCCAGACTCGCCGCCGGAGTGGGATCCATGAAGGCCTCGTCCACCACCAGCCAGGCGCCACGGCGTTCGAGCCGGGCGTGCCAGTCCAGCAGGCGGGCTGGCGACAGGCGCTGCCCGGTGGGATTGTTGGGATTGACCACCACCACCACGTCCAGCTGGTCGAGGTGGGTCGCGATCTGATCTTCGCTCCACTCCAGCACCTCGTGCCCGGCGCGTTGCCAGGCCAGGGCGTGCTCGGCATAGCAAGGTGCCAGCACCGCGACCCGCGCGGACGGGCGCAGGGTCGGCAGCGCCTGGATGGCCGCCTGGGAGCCGGCCACTGGCAACAGCGCGGCGGCCCGGTAACGGGCACAGGCAGCTTCCACTAGGCCATCGTCAGGCTCCGGCAGCCGGGCCCAGGCGCTGGCAGGAATCTCCGGCAGCGGCCAGGCCCAGGGGGCCAGACCGGTGGACAGATCCAGCCAGTCGGCCAGGGGAATGTCGTAGGTGCGCGCCGCGCGCCTCAGGCGACCGCCGTGCTCAAGCAAGCAGCAGCCCTCCCAGGGCGATCAGCAGGGTCCACAGCCAGGCACCGCGCCGCACCAGCTTGAGGGCGCGGGTGATGGCCAGGAAGGTCGGCGCCGGGCCACGGCCCAGCACCGGGCGCTCGTGCCACTCGCCATGGTAGCGTGCCGCGCCGCCGAGGCTCACGCCCAGGGCGCCAGCACCGGCCGCCATCACCGGGCCGGCGTTGGGGCTGTCCCACAGCGCTGCCTGGGACCGCCAGCTTTCGATGGCGCTCCAGAAGCGGCCAAGGCCGGCATAGGTCAGGGCCACCAGGCGCGCGGGAATATAGTTGAGGACGTCGTCCAGACGCGCCGCGGCCCAGCCGAAACGCTCCAGGCGCGGCGTGCGATAGCCCCACATGGCGTCCAGGGTATTGGCCAGGCGATAGAGCACCACGCCTGGCGCCCCCAGCAGGGCGAACCAGAACAAGGCGGCGAAGACGGCGTCACTGCCATTCTCCAGCACTGATTCGGTGGCGGCGCGGGCCACGGCGGTCTCGTCCAGCTCGCCCGTTTCGCGACTGACCAGGTAACCGACGCGGCGACGCGCCTCGGGCAGATTGTTGCGTTGCAGGGCACGCGCTACCGGTTCGGCATGCTCGCCCAGACTGCGCAGTCCCACCGCCAGATACAGCGCCAGGGGCTGGATGATCCAGGCCAGCCAGCCGATCTGGCAGAGCAAGGCGGTGAGTAGCACCCAGGGCAGCACCGCCAGGCTCCAGGCCATCACCCCATGACTGCGCCAACCGCGGCCACCGGGATTGAAACGGGCTTCCAGGCTGTCGGCCAGGCGACCGAACAGCACCAGAGGATGGGCACGGCGGGGTTCGCCGAACAGTAGGTCAAGCAGCATGCCGCCGACGACCGCGAAGGCCAGCATCATGGCTTCTGGCCCCAGCGATTCTCGAAGACCAGTTCTTCCAGCGGCCGGCCCTGACGCCAGCCCTCCTCTTCCAGCATGGGTCGCGGATAGAAAGCTTCCACCGGCCCCAGGCAGAGGATGGCCGCCGGCTGGGAGCCTTCGGGCATCTCCAGCAGGTTGCGCACGGCTTCCGGTTCGAACAGCGACACCCAGCCCATGCCGAGGCCTTCGCAGCGCGCCGCCAGCCAGAGATTCTGGATGGCGCAGGACAGCGAGGCGAGGTCCATTTCCGGGAGGGTACGGCGACCGAAGACATGGGCTTCGCGGCCGTCCATGAGGGCCGCCACCAGCACCTCGGCGCAATCGAGAATGCCCTGCACCTTGAGCTTCATGAAGTCGTCGCTGCGCTCGCCGAGCGCTTCGGCGGTGGCGCAACGTTCTTCCTCCACCAGCTCGTGCAGGCGCTGGCGCAAGGCTGGATCGCTGATGCGCAGGAAGCGCCAGGGTTGCATCAACCCGACACTGGGGGCCTGGTGCGCAGCACCCAGCAGCCGGGCCAGTTGTTCGGGAGGTACCTCGCCACCGCAGAAATGGCGCATGTCGCGGCGCTCGGCGATGGCTCGGTAGACGGCGGCTTGTTCGGCGGGGGTATAGGGGGTCGTGGTCACGGCTTGAGCATCGCGGCGGCCGCGGCGGGTGCCGACGGCATGTAGAAGTGAATATAGCTGGCGGTGAGGCGACCGTCGCGGTAGACCGCCTCGGCGACCGCCTTGCCATTGGGACACAGCCCGCGCGCCCAGGGCGCCTCGGGCGACTCCAGGGCGGAGTGGTGATAGGTGTGGCCGCGCAAGGTGCCCTGCTCGAATTCCACCGATTGCAGCGCCAGCGCCGTCAGGCGCGTCTGCATTCGCGCGCTGCCGGGCAGCAGCCCGAGCAGGCTGGCGGATTCGCCGGCCTTGTCGGTGAGTTCGTCGAGCAGATAGAGCATGCCGCCGCACTCGGCGAGGATCGGCTTGCCGGCGGCGTGATGGGCGCGGATGGCCGCGCGCATGCCCAGATTGTTGGACAACGTCTGCAGGTGCAGCTCGGGATAGCCGCCGGGCAGATAGAGGCTGTCCACCTCCGGCAGCGTCGGATCAGCGAGCACGGAAAAGAACTGCAGCTCGGCGCCCAGGGCGCGCAGCAAGTCCAGATTGGCCTGGTAGAGAAACGCCAGGGCCGCATCGCGGGCCACGCCGATGCGCACCCCCGCCAGCAGCGGCTCGACCACGGCCGGTTCCGGCGCGGCGAAGGCCACCGGCGCTGGCAATTCGATGTCGGAACTGGCACCCAGGGCGTCGGCCGCCATGTCCAGACGGCGATCCAGGTCGGTGACCTCGTCGGCCTGGATCAGCCCCAGGTGACGACTGGGCAACTCGATGCCGGCATCGCGCGGCAGGCTACCGAAGAAGGTCATGCCCGCCGGCAGGCTGCCGCGGATCAACTGGGTCTGCCGCGGACTGCCACTGCGATTGGCCAGCACCCCGGCGAAGGGCAGGCTCGGCCGATAGTGGGCCAGGCCATAGGCCAGGGCACCAAAGGTCTGCGCCAGGCCCGCGGCGTCGATCACCCCCAGCACCGGTACGCCAAAGCGCTCGGCCAGGTCCGCCGCCGACGGCTGCCCGTCGAACAGCCCCATGACGCCTTCGATGAGGATGAGGTCCGCCTCCGCCGCCGCTTCCCATAACAGGCGCCGACTCTCGGCCTCGCCTATCATCCACAGATCGAGCTGGTAGACCGGTGCGCCGCTGGCGCGGGCCAGGATCATCGGATCGAGAAAGTCCGGACCGCACTTGAACACCCGCACCCGTCGCCCCTGGCGGGCATGCAGCCGGGCCAGGGCGGCGGTGACGCTGGTCTTGCCCTGCCCGGAGGCCGGAGCGGCGATCAGCAGCGCCGGGCAGTGCCGCGTATCCCCTACCATTCGATGCCCTGCTGGGCGCGGACGCCGGACTGGAAGGCATGCTTGACCAGACTCATGTCGGTCACGGTGTCGGCGGCCTCGATCAGCGCCGGCGGGGCGCCGCGGCCGGTCACCACCACGTGCTGGTGCGCCGGACGTCCGGCCAGATCGGCCAGCACCTGATCGACGTCCAGATAGCCGTGCTTGAAGGCGATGTTGAGTTCATCCAGCAGTACCAGGCCGATGGCTGGATCGCGCAGGAGCTCCACCGCCACCGCCCAGGCGGCAGCGGCCGACTGCAGGTCGCGGGCGCGGTCCTGGGTGTCCCAGGTGAAGCCCTCGCCCATGACGTGGTAGCGCACCTCGTCGGGGAAGCGCTTGAAGAAGAGTTGCTCGCCGGTGTCGCGACGGCCCTTGATGAACTGCACCACGCCCACCTGCATGCCATGGCCGAGGGCGCGCGCCGCCATGCCGAAGGCGGAGCTGCTCTTGCCCTTGCCGATGCCGGTATGCACCAGCAGCAGGCCGCGCTCGTCCTGGGCGTCGGCGATGCGGGCGTCGATCACCGCCTTCTTGCGCACCATGCGCGCGCGGTGGCGTTCGTCGCGCTCGGGACTGGTCGAATCGGGGGTGTCGGTCATGGGGCGGTTCTCCAGGTGCGGGCGCGGCGGAGAAACGGGCAGAGACGCCACCCGCGCAAGGCAGATGGCGACGCCGCGCGAAGCCCTCCGCATCGCCGAGATGAGCGCAAGCGTGGCCGGTCTCCGGGCTGGTGAGCCGATGCCTGGTGGCATCCGCCGCGCCCCTTCCCGGCCAGGGCCAGTGGGCATCGCGCAGCTACTGCTCAACTACCGTTGCGGGGGCAGTGCCGGCTCGACCGGCTTCCCTGTTTCACCCCGCTCCAGGCGGGGCACCACGTGCAAGGGCGCAGGGTACGGACTAGCCGGGAGAGCGTCAATCGATCGCACCCGCCGAACTCGGCGTCGAGCGGACGGGTCCACCCTAAGCACCCACCGCCAGGAGCTACCGGATGAACGATGCCACCCTCGCCGCCTGCATCAAGGCCTGCCTCGACTGCGCCGCCGCCTGCGAAACCTGCGCCAGCGCCTGCCTGGGCGAAGCCAATCTGGACATGATGCGCGACTGCGTCCGCCTGGATCGCGATTGCGCCGACGCCTGTCGCCTGGCCGCCACCTTCATGCAGCGCGACAGCGATCGCGTCGCCGAAGCCTGCGCCCTGTGCCTGGCCACCTGCCGTGCCTGCGCCGCCGAATGTGGCAAGCACAAGGCCGATCACTGCCAGGCCTGCGCTCGGGCCTGTGAAGCCTGCGCCGATGCCTGCGCGGCCATGGCCGCCTGAACCCCTTACCGCGCTGATACCCGCCCGATCCGGTCCGGCCGCTGGCGCAGCGCCGGATGCAGGGCGGTGCCCAGGCCCGGTGCGGTTGGCGGTAGCAGCCAGCCCTGCTCCAGTACCGGCAGCTCGGTGACCAGCTCACGATAGAAGCCCGCCAGATAGGCTCGCACCACTTCCTGAAAGATGGCATTGGCTGAGGCCAACCCCAGATGCAGCGAGGCCATCAGCACCACCGGTCCAGTGCAGTCGTGCGGGGCGATGGGCTTCTGATAGGCCTCGGCCAAGGTGGCGATCTTGCGCGCCTCGCTCAGCCCACCGCACCAAGACAGATCCACCATCACATAGTCCAGCGCATCGGCTGCCAACAGATCGCGGAAGGCGCCGCGCATCGCCAGGGTCTCGCTGCCGCAGACCGGAATACCCGCCAGCCGCCGGAAATCCGCCAACCCCTGAACGTGATCCATCTTGATCGGATCTTCCGCCCAGAAGATGTTGTAGTCCTTGAGTGCTCGGGCGATCTGCAGGGCGCAGGTTGGATTCCACAAGGAATGGAATTCGCACATCACCTCGATGCCATCGCCGACCGCCTCTCGGATGCGCGCAAAGGGCTCCAGACCCTGGCGCAAATCGGTGCTGGACAGATACTGACCGCCACTGGCCAGGGCGAAGGCATCGAAGGGCCAGATCTTCATGGCGGCAAACCCTTCGTCCACCAGACTCTGGGCCAGTTCACCGGGGTTTTCCACCGCCGCCACCTGATCGTCGTAGCGTCCGGCCACGCGGGCCTCGCCCTTGGCGATCAACCGGCGCTGCTCACCACCGGTATTGAAGTTGGGACTGGCGCAGGTGTTATAGGCGCGCATCCGCTCGTGGACCTGGCCACCCAGCAGCTGATGGATGGGCACGCCCATAGCCTGGCCGAACAGGTCCCAGAGGGCGATGTCCAGCGCCGAAGCCGCTCGGGTTTCCACGCCGCTGCCGTTGAAGCCCAGATAGCCACGCAGCAGCGCCCGGCTGTGGGCTTCGATCTGTAGGGGATCGCGACCCAGCAGCAGCGGCGCGCAAAGCGAGTGGATCTGCGCCTCCACCGCTTCGGCGCCACGAAAGGTCTCACCCAGGCCAATCAGGCCGCTGTCGGTGTGGATCTCCACCCAGAGCAGATTGGGCAATTGCGTGAGCCTGGTGGTTTCGATACGAGTGATGCGCATGGCGCCTCCTCTAGCGCGGTCCGTGGACCTGGTTGAGCAGCGTTTCGCCTCGCCGCAGGCGTTCGATGTTGGCGGCGATGAAGGCATAGCGGCGCGCGAACAGCCCATGGGTCCAACCCGAGACATGCGGCGTGCAGACGGCATTGGGCAGTTCTTCGAAGCGATGCCGTGCGGGTGCCACGAGATCGCCTTCGCCATTGGGGTAGCGGTACCAGACGTCCAGGTACGCCTTGGCGATGCGCCGGTCGGCGAGCGCCTGATAGAGGGCGTCTTCTTCCACCACCGCCGCTCGTGCCAGGTTCAGCAGCACGGCCTCCGGCCGCATGGCGGCGAATTGGGCAGCGCCGAAGCAGCCCCGGGTGGTCTCGTCCAGCGGACAGGCCAGCACCACGTAATCGGCCAGGCCCAGGGCCTCGTTCAGCGCCTCGGGCGCAAGGGCGGCATCGGCCCCAGAAGGCACCTGGCCGTCGCGAGCACTACGGGTGATGGCCAGGATGCGCATGCCGAAGGCCCGCGCCCGCTGCGCCACTGCCTGGCCGATCCTGCCAAAGCCCAGGATCGCCAGGGTCCTGCCCTGCAACTCACCGCGCGGCTGGCGCCCCAGATAGGCATTGGTCCAGCGCTCGCTGGAGAAGGCCGCCTGGGCCTCACCCAGGCGCACCTCGTGATCGAGCAGGCAGGCCAGGGCGTATTCGGCCATGGGAATCTCGTGCTCGAAGACGTTGCAGACGCGGCAGTCCGCTGCCAGCACCCTGAAATCGATGCCATCGAGACCAGCGCCAGGTACCTGCAGCAGCCGTACCCTGGGTGCCTGCGTTGAACGCTGCAGACGCATGGCGACCAGGACATCGGCGCCCTCGATTCGCTCGTCCCAGGCGGCTGATGCGTGGGCTTCCCGAGGCAAGGTAATAAAGGTGGCCGGGCTGGTCAGGTCCCTGGCGAGTGTCTCCTGGTGCGTGGCGGCTTCGCCAATCATCACGATCTTCATCCGGCTCCTCCCCCTGCTGAGAAAAAATGGTACCGCTACCATTTTTATTACCCTAGCGCCCAGGAAGTCGTCTGACAACCGCAATCTGTTCTTAGGCGCTAGCGCGCTCGACCCACTCGACACCCAGGTCGCGCTGCTGCGGCGCTCCATCACTACCCGCCAGACGGGCCAACAACAATTCCGCTGCCATGTGCCCCAAGGCCGTGGCATCCACCCGTATCGTGGTCAAGGCAGGCAGGGTATGGGCCGCGAAGGCCATATCGCCGAAACCGATCACCGCTACGTCGCCTGGCACCGCCAGCCCCTGCGCCAGGGCCTCGGTCAGCACGCCATGGGCTAGGGTGTCGGAGGTGCAGACCACCAGCAGCGGCCGCACCTTGGTTTGGGCGAGCAGCTGGCACAGGGCCTGGCGCCCCTGCTCCAGGCTGGGCAGTCCGGTGAATAGCGCCGGCGCCGTCTCGGCGATGCCGAGGGTGGCCAGGGCCTGACTCAATGACAGACGTCGCCGGGTACCGCGGGGATCGTCCACCGCCACCTGGGCGACCTGGGCATAACCGCCAGCGTTCGCCCGCTTGGCCAGCAGGGCACCCACTGCCTCATGGTGAAACCCTACCGCCTGATCGATGGGCTCAGCGCTGAGATCCCAGGTTTCCACCACCGGCACACCCGCCGCCTGGAGCCGGGCACGGCTGGCCGGCGTGTGATCAACGCCGGTCAGGATCAGGCCATCCGGCCGCCGACTGAGAATGGTCGCCAGCAGCGCCTCTTCATGCCTGGGATCGTGGCCAGTGACGCCCAGCAACACCTGATACCCGGCCTGGGCCAGTCGCTCGGCCACCGCCTGGTAGCTGTCGGCGAACAGCGGATTGGTCAGCATGGGCACCAGCACCGCCACCAGCCGACTGCGATTGGAGGCCAAGGCCCCAGCCACCAGGTTAGGCATGTAGCCGCTTGCTGCTATGGCGGTCAGTACCCGCTCACGGGTGGCCGCCTTGACGCTTGCGGGCGCGTTCACTACCCGCGAGACCGTGATCGGCGCGACGCCGGCCAGGCTGGCCACATCGCGGATGGTCACGCTACCGGAGCGGCTTCTCGTCTTGCCCGTCATCCTTCCACCCCTGCGCGCTCTGGTCGCAGCCAAAACCACCATGCTAACCGGCCCTCCTGGCGGCCACCATTGGCATTACCCGTCGACGCCAGGGATAATGCCCGCCCTTTCATCGATATCCAGGCCTTCGCCATGACCGATACCAACCAAGATCCCCGTTTGAGCCGCATGAAGCGTCGCCTGCGCAAGAAGCAGTACCTGGGTGAATTCCAGGAACTGGCCTTCGAAATCAAGGTGAGCTTCAAGAACGAACTCAGCGAAGACGACCTGGACACCTTCCTAGGCGACTTCATCGACTACGTCGAAGAGCGCAAGCTGGACTACATCGGTGGCTTCGACAACGCCTGGGTCGAAGGCACCATCATGGCCAACAAGCGCTACACCTCGCCCACCGCGGAAGACCGTACCGCCCTGCTGGACTGGCTCAAGGCCCGCGCCGAAGTTGGCGAAGCCAATGCCTCCGAGCTGCATGACGCCTGGCACCACGACGGCGAAGTCTAAGAGACTGTTCGAAGGCGGCTGCGTGTCGGCCAAACGGCGTTGAAAATGGCTTCGGAATGCTCGTTTACCACTCGTAAACGCTGCTTCCTCAGCCATTTTTGCTTTGTTTGGCTCTAGCTCGCGAGCCTTGGAACAGCCTCTGGGCAACCCTCGTCGGATAGCTTGGCGCCCGTTGCGGTCGTAAAGGGGAATCCGTTGGAAACCAGGTCCTCATGACGACCCTTCTGCAAATCTCCGATACCCACTTCGGCACCGAGCAACCTGCTGTGGTCGCGGCCCTGGAAGCCCATGTCCGCGAACACGGCGCCGATGTCCTCATCCTTTCCGGGGACATCACCCAGCGCGCCCGGCGCGAGCAATTCGCTGCCGCCAAGACCTTCGTCGAACGCCTGGAAAGCTACGGTATCCCGCGTACCCTGGTGATCCCGGGCAATCACGACCTGCCGCTGTACAACCTCTTCACCCGTTTCCTGATGCCCTATGGCAACTACCGCCGCCATTTCGGTCAGGAGTTGGAACCCAGTTTCGAGAACGACGAGCTGCTGCTGGTCGGGCTCAACACCACGGCCCCGCAACGCCACAAGGATGGCGCGGTGAGTGCCGAGCAGATCGAGCGGGTGGCCGAACGCCTGCGCCGCGCCGGTCCCGGCAAGCTGCGCATCGTCATCGCCCACCAGCCCTTCGGTGCCCTCGAACTCAGTGACCTGAGCAATCTGCAGCACAACGCCGATCACGCCCTGGCCACCTGGGCCGATGCCGGCCTGGATCTGGTGATGGGGGGGCATATCCACCTGCCCTATGTGCTGCCCTTGAGTCGCCAGTACCCCACCCTACCCCGCGAGGTCTGGATCGTTCAGGCCGGCACCGCGCTTTCTTCGCGCGTGCGGGGCACCTCGCCCAACTCCTTCAACCGCCTGTTGATCGGTGAAGGCGCGGAAAAGACCGTGGACGTGGAGCGCTGGGATTTCCAGGGCGATCGTTTCGTGGTCGGCGAGCGTCACGAACTGCGCTGGCATGCCGCCCAGGATGCCCTGGCGGAGACCTGAGGCGTCCACGCGGAGCGCCGATGCGCGCTCCTGCGCACTTCCAGCCAAGGAAATTGATTCAAGCTGTTGAAACGGCGGACAGACTGCGGGTGCCGCGTAGTCTTAGGACTTTTCGGCAAGAGTAGCCTCCCATGGAATCCCTGACGCAATCGCTGCTTGGCTTTATCGAAACCCACCAGGCCTGGGCGCCGCTGATCGTCGGCCTGCTCGCCTTCGGCGAATCCCTGGTGCTGCTGGGCGTCTTCATTCCGGCCACGGCGCTGATGCTGGTAGTCGGTGGCCTTGCCGGCTCCGGAGTCCTCGCGCCCGTGCCGCTGGTGCTGGCTGCCATCGTTGGCGCCATCCTCGGCGACATCTGCTCCTACATCATCGGCCGCTGGCTCGGTCCCAGCATCGTTCACCGCCCGCCCTTTCGCCGCTATCGCAAGCAGGTGGCCAAGACCCGGCTGTTCTTCCGCCGCTATGGCTTCTTCGCCGTGTTCGGCGGGCGTTTCCTGACCATGATCCGCAACACCGTCCCCCTGGTGGCCGGGATGATGGCGATGAACCAACTGCGCTTCCAGTCGGCCAACGTGTTGTCGGCCATCGTCTGGGCGCCGCTGATGATGGGCCCGGGCTACCTCGCGGCCAAGGGCGCCAACCATTTCAGTTTTGCCGGCAACGAACCCCTCTGGATCGGTGCGGGGGTCGTCGCCTTGCTGGGCGCCGGCGCCGTGCTGTTCTTCAAGCAGCGGCTGAAACGCGCCTAACGCCGGGCGGCCAGCGCCTCGCGCAGGCGCTCACGATTCAGCGGCACCTCGCGCAGCCGCAGACCGGTCGCCGCCGCCACGGCGTTGGCGATGGCCGCGGGGATGGCGGCAGTGGAGGCCTCCCCGGCACCCACCGCCGGCTCCTCGGGCCGATCGATCAGCTCCAGTTCCAGCTCGGGCAATTCATTGAAGGTCAGCGGCGGATAGGCGCCCCACTCCAGACTCGTCACCCCCTGGTGATCGAAGCGCACCGCCTGCTTGAGGGTCCGGGCGATGCCCTGCACCACGCAGCCCTCCAGCTGATTGCGCAAGCCGTCCGGATTGACGATCAGACCGCAGTCGTGGGCCACCACCACCCGCGTGACCCGGATACCCGTGGCCTCGCTCACCGCCACCTCCACCACCGCAGCCACATAGGCGTTCTCGTTTTCGTAGCGCAGGAAGGCCAAACCCTGCCCCTTCACCAACGCGCCGTCCCAGGCCTTTTCGTGCGCGGCGGGCGGTTGCCACCCGGCCTTGGCAGTGGCGGCCTGTAGCACCGCCCGCGCGCGTGGGTCCTGCAGATAGCGCAGGCGGAATTCCAGTGGATCGACACCTGCCGCTAGGGCCAGCTCGTCCATGAAGGATTCATTGGCGAAGGTGTTGCCGACTGCCCCCAGGGCACGCAAGGCCGACGGCCGCAACGGTGAATCCCCGGCTTCCAGCCAATGAGTGGCCACCTGGACATTGAGCAGATCGTAGTCCAGCGGCGCATTGCGATTGCCGCCGCCCCTACCGCCCTTGAGCGGCAGGCTGTAGGCCAACTGCCCGGCGAGCAGCGCCGCCTTGCCGGTCTGGCCATTGGGTCGGGTCAGATGGGTGGGCGTCCAGTTGGCGAAGCGCCAGGCCAGCAGATCGCCAGTCACACTCAGGCCGCCGGCCAGACGCATCAGCATCGCCGGCCCCTTGGGATTCCAGCCGTGCTCGTCGGCCCGACTCCATTGCACCCGCACCGGACGGCCGCACAACTTGGAGAGTAGTGCCGCATCGGCCGCCGCATCATCGGCGCCGTTGTGGCCATAGCAACCGGACGCCTGCTGATAGATGACATGGATACCGTCTTCCGGCAGCCCCAGCAGGTCCGCCAGTGCCGCCCTGAGCTGATAGACGCCCTGGGTGCCGCTCCAGACGGTAGCGCCCTCGGCCCCCACGTCCGCGACTGCGCAGGAGGGACCGATGGAATCGTGATTCTGATAGGGCCAGCGATACTCGGCCTTCAGGCGCTGCGCAGCGCTCGCCAGTTCGCCCGCGACATCGCCGGTCTCCTGCTGGATGTCGGCCGGTCCGGCCTTGGCTTCCAGTCGGGCATAGAGCTCGCCCGGCAGCGGCAGGTCCGGTACCAGGCTCCAGTCCACCCGTAGCGCCGCCGCGCCCTGTCGCGCCAGCCACGCCTGCTCGGCCACCACCGCGACGAAGGCGCCTTCGTAGACCAGTTGAGCGCCAGCCGGCAGTGCGCTGGCATCGATACCGCGAAGGCTCACCCCGGCCAACCGCGCCGAGCCGGTGCAGGGCGGTCGCACCACGCAACCGTGCAGCATGCCGGGCAGGCGCAGGTCATGGACATAGTCGAAATGGCCGAACAGCTTGGCGGGGATATCCTCCCGTGGCACCGAGGTGCCGACCAGACGGCAATCCTTGACGGCCCGGGTGCGCACGGCCTGATTGACCAGCCGCCCTAGGGGCCGTCCGCCCACCAGTTCGCCATAGCTGACATAGCGTCCGGTGGGATCGCCGCGATAGACCACGCGGCCGTCCACCGTGTCCACCACGGCCAGATCCAGCCCCAGGCGCCGCGATCCCTCCAGAAACAGGAATTGCCGCGCGCTGGCGGCGGCCTTGCGCAACTGGGCACCGCCTACCTGCAAGCTCTTGCTGCCAGCGGTGATGCCCTGGTCCGGCGTCAGCCGGGTATCGCCCTGGATCAACCGGGTGGCGGCGAAAGACACGCACAGCTCCTCGGCCACGATCTGCCGCAGCGCCGTGCTGACCCCGGTGCCCAGCTCCACCTTGCCGCTGTAGACGGTGACCTGGCCCTGGGCATCCACTGCCAGCCAGGCGTCCAGCTGGCGCTGATCGAGGGTCTTGGCCAGGTCCGCCGGGTCAGCCGGTGCAGGCAGCACCTGGGCGGCGACCGGTCGCTGCAGGCTGAAACCCAGCAGCAGCATTGCGCTGCCGCCGAGAAAGGCACGTCGCGACAGCGTCATGCCGGAGCCTGCCCGTCGCGCAGCAGCACCGCCGCGCGCTTGATCGCGCGCAGGATCCGATAGTGGGTACCACAGCCGCAGAAGTTGGCGGCCAATGCCTGACGGATCTGCGCATCGCTGGGATCCGCCACCCGTGCGAGCAGGGCCTGGGCGGTCATCACCATGCCAGGGATGCAATAGCCGCACTGCGCCGCCTGTTCCTCGATGAAGGCCTGCTGCAGCGCATGAGGGGCCTCGGGCGTGCCCAGACCTTCCAGGGTCAGCACCTCGCGACCGACGAAGGAGGCTGCCGGCAACAGGCAGGCGCGCACCGGCTTGCCATCCGCCAGCACCGTGCAGGCGCCGCACTCACCTAGGCCGCAACCGAATTTCGGTCCCTTGAGGCCCAGTTCATCGCGCAAGGCCTCCAGCAGGGGCATGCGCGGGTCGACGTCGAGCTGTCGCTGCTCACCGTTGACCTTCAATTCAATGGCCGCCACCGCTATTTCTCCGCGTTACGCGCCGCTGCCACATCCTCGGGGCGGATGTCGGCGGCATGACCGCCAAAGCGGCGGCCGATGTAGGTGGCCAGATCGGCGAGCTGCTGATCGCTGAGCATTTCCCGATAGGCTGGCATGAAGGCGTGCTCGCTACGCCCCTGGCGGTCGAGACCGTCGAGCAGGACGCGCACCAGGTTGGTCCCTGTGGGATCGCGCACCGCCGAGTAGTTGCTGAAGGACCGCGGATAGGGACCCGCCGGCCCCTGGTCATCCGGTGCGTGACAGCTGGCGCAAGCGGATTGCAGCAAAGCCGCGCTTTCCGCCTCCGCGGCCGTGAGAGGTCCGGCCTCTCCGGGCGGCTGCACCTCGGCGCGCGCCGGGACCGCTCCGGGCTGCGCCGGTAGGGTTCGCAGATAGGCGATCAGGGCACCGAGATCGGCGTCGTCCAGATGGCGGGTGCCACCACTTACCACCTCCGCCATGGGCCCGGCCGCCACGGCTTCGCCGCGTTGATGGCCTTCGCGCAGATAGCTGGCCAGCTTGGCATCGCTCCAGCCGCCGAGGCCACGCGGATCCGCGGTGAGATTCCAGGCGGTCCAGCCCTGCTGGGTCGCGCCGGCATAGGCCCGGCCGCTGTCGAGCCCCTGACTCCAGGTCCGCGGGGTATGGCATTCCTGGCAGTGCCCCAGCGCCTCCGCCAGGTAGGCGCCTCGCGCCACCTGCGCATCGGCCGTCGCCGGTAACGGACCTGGCGTGAAGTTGAGCCACTTCCAGCCACGGATCAGCGCGCGCTGGTCGAAGGGAAAGCGCAGCGCATTGGCCGGCGGCGCATAGGGCACCGGCCGCTGGATCTGCAGGAAGGCGAAGATGGCGGCGACGTCCTCGTCGCTCAACCGGGTAAAGGCGGTATAGGGAAAGGCGGGATAGAGCTGCTCGCCTTCCCGCCCCAGCCCGTCATGCAAGGCGCGGCGAAACTCATCCACCGTCCAGTCACCCAGCCCCTGCTGGCGATCCGGGGTGATGTTGCTCGAATAGAGACGACCGAACGGCGTGTCGAAGGCGACCCCGCCAGCGAAGGGCGCGCCATCCGGGCGGGTATGGCAACCCTGGCAGTTGCCCAGGCGCGTCAGATACTCGCCCCGCGCCTGGGTCGCCTCATCGGCGCCGGCCGATGCGACGCTAGACAGGAGCAGCATCCCCGCCAGCAGGGGCAGGGCAAAGGATCTCATCGGCCCTCCTCGTGAGATCGAACCGGACTGGCGGATGTCGCCGCGGCTTCGCCGTCATCCTAATCGCAGCGGCCAGCCGCGGTGGCGTTCACCCCTGGAGGTGAGATGCAGACGACAGTTTCGGCCAGCGCGTCAGCGGCGGCCTTTACATTACCGTGCCGGTCCGGCTGCGTTCTTATACGGCGCTATCGGAAGATTGACGCTGCCCAGTCCTGATTACCTGTACTCAGGACAGAAAGGATAGACGCACCTATTTGAGCACATACAGGGGTGGTATTACTTATCGCTTGGGCACGAAGCCATCGGGCTTGGCCGCCAGCCAGTCGACGAACTGTCGGATGCGCGCGTCGCTGAGCAGCAATTCGCGGCTGTTGTATTCCAGCGCCAGGGTCTTTTCGTCGAAGGTCTGGTGGATATGGTTGTGGCAGGGGCGGCAGACCCAGAGGGTGGCGGTGATCCGGCTGACGCGGTCGAATCTCTTGCGCACGTAGGCCTTGTCGTGCAGCGAGCGAGGGATCAGGTGATGGCGGGTGAGCGGCGCCGCCCGACCGCACAGCTCGCAACGAGCCGGCTGGGGCGGCAGACGTATCGCCTGAGGCATGATGGGCTCCGCACGGGCTGGATGCCCATTCGAGCGGCCCGGGCGGAACGGGGTTCAATAGCCGCCGGCGAGACTCGGCGTGACCAGCACCCGCTTGGCCTGCAGGTAGCTGTTCTGCCAGTAGGGCTTGGCCAGGCTGTCCAGGCGTACCGTGCCACCGGTGCGCGGCGCATGGACGAAGCGCCCCTCCCCTACATAGATGCCGGCATGGCTGACCTGACGGCCACCGGCAGTGGCGAAGAAGATCAGATCACCGGGCTGCAGGGCATTGCGCGCCACATTGGGCGAGCCCAGGGTGATCATCTCGCGGGTCGAACGCGGCAGGGTCACCCCAGCCGCATCGCGATAGACGTAGCCGATCAGGCCGCTGCAGTCGAAACCGCCGGCCGGGGTGTTGCCGCCATAGCGATAGGGGGTACCGACCAACCCGATGGCGCGAAACAGCACATCATTGGCGGCTTGGGCTTGGCTTTCCAGCAGGGGACGGGAAACGACCGGGGCGACCGGTGCGGGGGCCTGGGGCGGCCTGCCGGCACAGGCGGCCAGCAGTACAAAGGCGCAATACAATCCGAGGCGAGCCGCATGCGGCATTGGAGACATCCTTAGTTATCCATCGATCACCGTCGGCCTGCCACGCAGCCTCGACGGGTCCTCGAAGCGCACCGGCGAAGATCGCGGCGATACGCTTCAGCGCAATACGCGCTTGCCTTCCAGGAAACTCACCTTCCAGTACTGGTCGTTCAGGCTGTCCACCCGCACCCCGCCGCTCCGGCGACTGGAGGAATGGATGAACTTGCCCTCGCCCATGTAGATACCGGTGTGACTGACCCGGCCACGGCCGTTGCTATTGAACAGCAACAGGTCGCCAGGTTCCAGGTCGTTCTTGCTGACTACCGGTACTTCGAGATCGATGATCTCGCGGGTGGAGCGCGGCAGGGTCATGCCGGCCCGCTCGCGGAACACGTAATTGACGAAACCGCTGCAATCGAAACCGGCCAGGCTACTGCCGCCACGGCGATAAGGCGTGCCCACTAGCTGGGTCGCACGGTCGAGGATCTGGTCCGCCAGATTCGGCAGCGCCTGGCGCGGGCCGACCTCGCGCTCCCAGTCGAGCTGATGCGGCGACTGGGTATGAGGGAAGACCGGACGTTGCTGAGCACCCTCGGCCTCCACAGGCGCGGAGCCGTTGCCAGCGCCACCCAGGCCATGCAGCGAAGCGGTCTGGAACGTCCGGGAGGTAGCGGGCGAATCCTGGGTAATGGTGGTGTCGGGACTTTGCGGCGCACTCGCACAGGCGGCGAGCAGACAGACAAAAGACAGGGGCACGAGGGGTGCGAGGCGGTTCCTTGGCATGGGCACGACCGTGTCGTTTTTTCAAAGTTTCGACACCTTGCCGACCTGGATCACAGATGGCAAGTTTTTTTAGCCCTCGATGTGACTTAAAAGCCGAGGAAGGACGTCTACGGCCCTTTTTTTGAGTTGAACGGTCGCCAAGCCACTCAGCGACGAACGGTCCGGATTGATCTCGATGAGGTCACCACCCTGCGCCAGGGTCTGCCCGATCGGCGCCTGGATATAGCCGAAGGCCGCCGTGGTGCCGACGGCGATCACCAGATCGAAACCCTCCTCCGCTGCATCCTGCAGACGCTGCAGTTCGGTGATCGGCAGGGCTTCCTCGAACAGGACCACGGGTGGCCGCAGGATCCCGCCGCAAGAGTGACAGCGCGGTGGCAACGGACCTGCCAGACAGGCCTGGGCATCCGCTACTGCCTGGCCACACCTCATGCAGGCCAGCGGTTCGAGTTGCCCATGGATCTCGATCAAACGCTCCGCTGGAAATCCCGACTGTCGATGAAAGCCGTCGATGTTCTGGGTCAGCACCCAGCTGCCAGGGTGACGCACGCCGAAAGCGGCAATCGCCCGGTGCGCCGCATTGGGCACCGCCGCGGCGCAGGCCTTTCCGAGTTGAGCCAGGTAGCGCCAGCAGACGTCGGGACGCTGCCGCAACATGCTGCCCGACAGCGCCGCCTCGATGGGAACGCCCTCTTCGGTAAGGCCGTTGTACAGCCCACCCAGGCCACGATAGGTCGGCAAGCCCGAGTCGGCGGACAGCCCTGCCCCGGTGATGAACAGCACCCGCCCGGCCCGCGCGAGCAGACCCCGGGCGCGTGCCAGGGCGTCAGTCAATGATTCACCGTCAGAGCCAGCATCACCGACAGCTGGCAGAGCGGACGCCCGCTCTGTTCCTGCCAGAGGTTGAAGGCCTCCTGCATCTTCTGCCGATCGCGCTTGGCGGTGGGCGCCTTGTCGAGGATGTTCTGCGCCTTGAGGGCCGTTACCACGTCGTCGGTCGCCAGGAAGGTGTCCTTGCCGGCCATGCGCAGGAAGCGCTGCGCCGACAGGCCACCCAACTGATTGCCACGCTTGGTCAGCAGCTCCCACAGACCGACGATGTCCTGCCCCGGCCAATCGGCCAGCAACTGGCCGAAGCTGCCGTGGCTGCGCTGGAAATCGAGCACCATCTGGGCGTTGATGGGCACGCTACGCAGCTTGCCCAGGTGGCGGATCAGCCGCGCATCCTGCATCAACCGCTCCAGGCGTTCGCCGCCCATGAGCACCACCTTCTCCGGATCGAAGCCGAAGAAGACCTCCTCGAAGGCCGGCCACTTGGCATCCACCAGGCTGTGCTTGAGCCCGGCGCGAAAGATGCGGCGAGTCAGCAGCGACAGATAGCGGTCATCGCCCACGGACCTCAGGGTCGCGGCGTCCACCGGTTGCGGCAGCCGCGCCTCCAAGGCCGCGCGGGAGCCGCAGCGGTTGAGAGCGTATTCGAGCAGCCAGGCGTAATCCCGCATCAGAGATTCATCACCTGGACGAAGCGCGGCGTCGCGCTGTCATCGATCTTGAGACTGGCGAAGTCGAACAGCTCGCGATCCGCCAATTGCGACGGCACCACGTTCTGCAGGGCGCGGAACATGATCTCGGTACGCCCCGGCGTCTTGCGCTCCCACTCCAGCAGCATCTCCTTGACCACCTTGCGCTGCAGGTTTTCCTGGGAGCCGCAGAGGTTGCAGGGAATGATGGGGAATTCGCGCAAGACCGCGTAGGCCTCGATGTCCTTTTCGTTGCAATAGGCCAGCGGGCGGATCACCACGTTGCGGCCGTCATCGGCCCGCAGCTTAGGGGGCATGGCCTTGAGCGTGCCGCCATGGAACAAATTGAGGAAGAAGGTTTCTACCATGTCGTCGCGATGATGGCCCAGCGCCATCTTGGTCGCACCGATCTCGTCGGCGAAGGTGTAGAGGATGCCCCGCCGCAGGCGCGAGCACAGCGAACAGGTGGTCTTGCCCTCGGGGATCTTTTCCTTCACCACGGAATAGGTATCACGTTCCAGAATGTGGTACTCGACTCCCAGTTCCTTCAGGTACTGAGGTAAAACGTGCTCAGGAAAGCCCGGCTGCTTCTGGTCGAGGTTGACCGCCACGATCTCGAAGCGAATCGGCGCGACCTTCTGCAGATAGAGCAGCATGTCGAGCAGGGTGTAGCTGTCCTTGCCACCGGACAGGCAGACCATGACCTTGTCGCCGTCCTCGATCATGTTGTAGTCGGCGATGGCTTCGCCGGTAAGACGGCGCAGGCGTTTCTGCAGCTTGTTCTGGTTGACCGAAAGGGTGCCCATGGATGAATCCGCGAAAGGAAAAAACGAAAGGCCGGCATTTTACGCGCAAAGCGTCCGCCGCCCTACCCCGAACGTCAGTCCGCAGCGACCGGCAGCCATGAGCGAGACCCAGGCGCTCATGACGGCGCTCCATCAGGAACTGCTCCGGGCCAAGTCCGGCCTGTCGGAGTACGAGTTGCTGCAGGCCTTGCGCCGGGCGGGGTCGCCCCTGGTGCCCCCGCGCCCCGTGACCGACAACTACGAACTCTTCCGCCTGCACTTTCGCGTCTTCAACGCGCTCTACCGCCTGCGTGACCAACTGCGCGCCGAACAGCGCGCCGAACTCATCATCAGCGCCCTGCGCATCGAACTGCGGCCCTACCTGCGCGCCCGTGCCGGGCTGGTGGTGGCCGATCCGTTGCGCGCCTACTACCTGGATCTCACCCAGCTCGAAACCACCACCCCGGAAGACGTGGCCGATCTGCTCAATCACTTCTGGGCGCTGGTCAATGGCGAGTCGGAACTGCTGGAAGCCCTGCGCCTGCTAGGCCTGGATCGCTCGGCCGACTACGGCCAGATCCGCCGCCGCTATCGCCAGCTCGCCAGCCGTCATCATCCCGATCACGGCGGCAGCACCGGCCGGCTACAAGCCATCAACGCGGCCATGGATACGCTACGGCGGCACTACGGTCACCAGCCGACCGCGGACGCTAGGGCGCAGGCACGAGCTTCGGCATAATTGCCCGGTTCCCCAGAGGTTGCCCATGCCTGAACCACTCAAAGACCGGGTCGAAGACTGCTATCGCCAGGCCGAGGCCTTCTTCAAACGCCGCTTTCCTCGTCCCGACGTCAGCCTGGCCTTGCGTGGCCAGCGCGCAGGCGTTGCCCATCTCACCGAGAATCGGCTGAGATTCAACAAGCAGCTCTATCAGGAAAATACCGTCCACTTTCTCGAACAGACCGTCGCTCACGAGGTGGCGCATCTGGTGGCGCATCAGTTGTTCGGTGGCCGTATCAGGCCCCATGGCGAGGAGTGGCAGCTGATCATGCGGGGCGTCTATGGCTTGCCGCCGGATCGCTGCCATACCTATGAGCTGCCACAGCGCGCCCGAACGCTCTATCTATATCGCTGCAATTGCCCGGATGGTCGTTTCGAGTTCACCGCCCAGCGTCACGCGCTGGTGCGCAAGGGGCGCCGCTATCTATGCCGGCGCTGCCGTGGACCGCTGGCCTTCACCGACGAAGTGATCAGCGGCTGAGCCTGCCGGACCCGTTCTGGGTACCGGCAGGCAGGGAAAGCACTCAGCCCTGGGCAAAGACTTCGTCGAACAGGTTGTGCATCGCCAGGAAGGCGCGCTTGGCCACAACCGGGTGGTACTGCTGCTTGCCCGGATTGTTGGCTTCGGGATCGGTGAAGGAATGCACCGCGCCGCCATAGCTCAGCAACTGCCAATCCACCTGGGCGGCATCCATTTCTTGGCGGAAGCCAGCGAGCTGCTCGTCCGGCACCATGGGATCGGCGGCACCGTGCAGCACCAGCACCGGACCGGTGATACGCGCCGCATCGGCCGGGTTGGGCGTATCCAGATTGGCGTGGAAGGTCACCACGGCGCTCAGCGGGGCCCCGTCGCGCGCCAGTTCCAGAGCCGCGCAGCCGCCAAAACAGAAGCCGATAGCAGCGATCTGGTGGACGTCCACCGCCGCCGTCTCAGCCTGGGCGACCAGGGCCGCATAGGCTGCCTGCATGCGCTGGCGCAGCAGGGCGCGATCGCCGCGGATCGGCGTCATGGCCGCCAGGGCCTCGTCGGCGTTCTGCGGACGCACATTGCGACCGTAGAAATCCACTACCAGGTAAGCCAGGCCGTCGGCCTCGGCCAGCGCCTTGGCCTGCTCGACGGCGCCATGGGACACCCCCATCCAGTTGGGTGCAAACAATACGCCCGGACGGGTCGGATTACCGCTGGTGGCGTACACCAGCTGGCTCTCGAACGGTTCACCATCGATTTCGTAGGCAACGGGTTTTACAGTGACATCGACCATGGGGTCCTCCAAAGGGTGGATAGAAAGAAGCCCGCCGAGGCGGGCTTCTCTATCTTTAAGCGGACAATTCCACCAGCAGTTTGTTTAACCGGCGGACATAGGCGGCGGGATCCTTGAGGCTATCGCCCGCGGCCAGTGCAGCCTGATCGAACAGGATGTGCGACAGGTCGGCGAAGCGGTCCTCATCGGGCTCGCCATCGAGTTTCTCGATCAGCGGGTGCTGCGGATTGATCTCGAAGATCGGCTTGGAGTCCGGCGCCTTCTGGCCGCTGGCTTCCAGGATCCGGCGCATCTGCAGACCCAGGTCCTGCTCACCGATGGCCAGGATCGCCGGCGAATCGGTCAGACGATGGGAAACGCGGACTTCGCTGACCTGGGCGTCCAGGGCCTGCTTGAGGCGCTCGACCAGGCCTTCCTTGGTTTTGGCGACCTCTTCCTGGGCCTGCTTGTCTTCTTCGCTGTCCAGCTTGCCGAGGTCGAGATCGCCACGAGCGACGTCAACGAAGTGCTTGCCGTCGAATTCGGTGAGGTAGCTCATCAGCCACTCGTCGATGCGATCGGTCAGCAGCAGCACCTCGACACCCTTCTTGCGGAAGACTTCCAGGTGCGGGCTGTTCTTGATCTGGGCGTGGCTCTCGCCAGTCAGGTAGTAGATCTTGTCCTGACCTTCCTTCATGCGGCCGATGTAGTCGGCCAGGGACACATTCTGAGCGTCATCGCCGTTGTGGGTCGAGGCGAAGCGCAGCAGACCGGCGATCTTCTCGCGGTTGGCGAAGTCTTCCGCCGGACCTTCCTTGAGCACCTGGCCGAAGTGGCCCCAGAACGACTGGTACTTTTCCGGTTCGCTCTTGGCCAGCTTCTCCAGCATGTCCAGCACGCGCTTGGTCAGCGCCGACTTCATGGAGTCGATCACCGGATCCTTCTGCAGGATCTCGCGGGAGACGTTCAGCGACAGGTCGTTGGAATCCACCACACCCTTGATGAATCTCAGGTACAGCGGCAGGAACTGGTCGGCCTGGTCCATGATGAAGACGCGCTGCACATAGAGCTTGAGGCCCTTGGGTGCTTCGCGCTGATACAGATCGAAGGGCGCACGGGCCGGCACGTACAGCAGCGAGGTGTATTCGAGCTTGCCCTCGACCTTGTTGTGGCTCCAGGTCAGCGGATTCTCGAAGTCATGGCCGACGTGCTTGTAGAACTCCTGGTAGTCCTCGTCCTTGAGTTCGGTACGCGGACGGGTCCAGAGCGCGCTGGCACGGTTGACGGTTTCCCACTCGGCGGCGGTCGGCTGCTCGTCCTCGCCACCCTGCTGCTCCTTGGGTAGCTCGATGGGCAGGCCGATGTGGTCGGAGTACTTCTTGACCACGTTGCGCAGGCGCCAGCCATCGGCGAATTCGGTTTCCTCAGGCTTGAGGTGCAGCACGATGCGGGTACCGCGCTCGGGCTTGTCGATGTTCGCGACCTCGAACTCCCCTTCCCCCTTCGACGACCAGTGCACGCCTTCGGCGGCAGGCTGGCCGGCACGGCGGGTGTAGACGTCGACCTGATCGGCGACGATGAAGGCCGAATAGAAGCCCACGCCGAACTGACCGATGAGGTTGGAATCCTTCTTCTGGTCGCCGCTGAGATTCTTCAGGAAATCGGCGGTACCGGACTTGGCGATGGTGCCGAGGTGGGCGATCACCTCTTCGCGGCTCATGCCGATGCCGTTGTCTTCAAGGGTGACCGTACCGGCCTCCTTGTCGAAGCTCAGGCGAATCTTCAGCGTATCCCCGCCTTCGAGCAGTTCGGGCTTGGACAAGGCCTCGAATCTGAGCTTGTCGGCCGCGTCGGAGGCGTTGGAAATCAATTCGCGCAGGAAGATTTCCTTGTTGGAATACAGCGAGTGAATCATCAGGTGAAGCAGCTGCTTCACTTCGGTCTGGAAGCCTAGGGTTTCCTTTTGAGTCTCCACACTCATGCTACGAACTCCGCTATCGATAGGTACGCACCAGATGCCTGGCGATGTCGCCGAGATGGGGGCGCCCGGAGACATTTCAACCTTGGCGCGCTCGGTTCGCGATGCAGGTAGGAATTTGCGCGATGCTGGAGCTAGACGCGGAACTTAACTTTTAACGGTGCGCTCGAACGGCTGTCGTGTAGTTCATAAGGAGAAAACACATGAAAAAGCCCTTCGCCATCGCCCTGCTCTTCACTGCCGCCTTCGGCCTCGCTGCCTGTGACAAGCCTTCCGAAAACAAGGCTCAGGATGCTGCCAAGACCGAACAGAAAGCTCAGGAAAACCTGAACAAAGCCGCCGAGCAGAGCAACAAGGCTGCCGAGCAGCGTAACGAAGCTGCCAACGAGGCCGCCAAGGAGCAATCCAAAGGCGAAGCCACCTCGGTCAGCCCGGCTACCGGTACCGCCAACGGCAACGCGCCGGCTACCCAGCCCAAGCCGTAAGCTGTCTGGATACGAAAAAAGCCCGCTTATGCGGGCTTTTTTGTGGGCGGCTGATTCAGGAGCGCGAGGGATCCGGCTCGGCCTCGTCCGCTTGGACGCGTTCGCCAGGCCGCAGGCTTTCCAGCGTCAGGGCGACCAGGCCCACCACCACGGCCGGCAACAGCCAGCCCAGCCCCGAGTCGGCCAGCGGCAGCCACTGTACGGCACCGCTCAGATAGGGCACCGTCAGGTGCGCCGCCTGCAGGCCGTCGAGGATGCCGAAGGCCAGGGCGACCAGCAGCACCGGGCCGAGAATGCGTCCGGGCGCCGCCCAGCGGGCGGTGAAGAAGCTCAGCACCACCAGCGCGATGCAGGGCGGATAGATGGCGGTCAGGATGGGCACCGAAATCTGGATCAGCTGGGTCAGCCCCAGGTTGGACACCAGCAGCGAGAAGGCCGCCAGCAGAACCACCAGGCTGCGATAGCTGAAGGGCAGGAATTCACTGAAGAATTCCGCGCAAGCGCAGGTCAGGCCCACCGCCGTGACCAGACAGGCCAGGGTAATCAGCACCGCGAGAAAGTCGCTGCCGACACTGCCGAAGGTGTGCTGCACATAGGCATGCAGGACCTCGGCGCCATTGCTGGCGTGGGGCACCAGCGACCCGCTGCCAGCGCCGAGCTGGAACAGGCTCAGGTAGACCAGCACCAGCCCTGCCCCGGCGATCAGGCCGGCGATGATGGTATAGCGCGTCAGCAATTGCGGCGCCGTCACGCCCCGGGCGCGAATGGCGTTGACGATGACGATACCGAACACCAGGGCGCCCAGGGTATCCATGGTCAGGTAGCCGTTGACGAAGCCCTGGGACAGCGCCCGCGAAGCATAGTCCGGCGCTGCCGTGGCAGGACCGCCGGCCGGCCAGAACAGCGCCGCACCACCCAGCACTGCCAGCGCCAGGATCTTCAGCGGACCAAGAAAGCGTCCCACGGTGTCGAGCAGGCGTCCCGGATAGAGCGAGACCACCAGCACCACTAGGAAGTAGGCCAGGCTGTAGAGAAACAGCGGTATGGGTCCGTTGCCCAGCAGCGGCGCGACGCCGACCTCGAAGGACACCGTGGCGGTGCGCGGCGTAGCGAACAGCGGCCCCACCGACAGGTAGCAGACGATGGCCAGGGTGCGGGCGGCCGTCTGGCCGAGCGGCTTGCTCAGGGCATCCATGCCACCGCCGACCCGCGCCAGGGCGATCAGCGTCAGCACCGGCAGGCCGACGGCGGTCAGCAGGAAGCCCAGGGCGGCGCTCCAGACGTGCTCGCCCGCCTGCAGACCGACGATCGGGGGAAAGATGATGTTGCCCGCGCCGACGAACAACGCGAACGTCATGAATCCAAGGGCCAGGACATCCCGGCTTTGCAAAGCTTTCATGGAAGGCAGTACCAGCAATGAGGAAAACGAGGCAGCCCGCCCTCATGGGAGCAGGTCTTGGCGGGGCCACGGCGTGGCCGTTGGAGCGGAAGGTTGCCATCCTAACGAATTACCGGCGAAAAGGCAGCCGGCAGCTGATGAGGCGTAATGAACGCGCCCATGAAAAAGGCCGCCCGGAGGCGGCCTTTTCTACAGTCAGTCAGGCTCAGGCCTGCTTGACTTCCCAACCGGTCAGCTCGGCCAAGGCCTTGCCGATGTCGGCCAGGGACCGCACGGTCTTCACACCGGCGTCCTGCAGGGCGGCGAACTTCTCGTCCGCAGTGCCCTTGCCACCGGAGATGATGGCGCCAGCGTGGCCCATGCGCTTGCCGGGCGGAGCGGTGACGCCGGCGATGTAGGACACCACCGGCTTGGTCACGTTGGCCTTGATGTAGGCCGCGGCTTCTTCTTCAGCGCTGCCGCCGATCTCGCCGATCATCACGATGGCTTCGGTCTGCGGATCTTCCTGGAATAGCTTCAGGATATCGATGAAGTTCGAACCCGGGATGGGATCGCCGCCGATGCCCACGCAGGTGGACTGGCCGAAGCCGGCGTCGGTGGTCTGCTTCACGGCTTCATAGGTCAGGGTGCCGGAACGCGACACGATACCGACCTTGCCCGGCAGGTGAATGTGACCGGGCATGATGCCGATCTTGCACTCGCCGGGGGTGATGACGCCGGGGCAGTTCGGGCCGATCAGGCGCACGCCCAGTTCGTCGCACTTCACCTTGGCATCCAGCATGTCGAGGGTGGGGATACCCTCGGTGATGCAGACGATCAGCTTGATACCGCCGAAGGCCGCTTCCAGGATGGAGTCCTTGCAGAAGGGAGCCGGCACGTAGATCACCGAAGCATCGGCGCCAGTGGCTTCCACCGCCTCGCGCACGGTGTTGAACACCGGCAGACCGAGGTGGGTGGAACCGCCCTTGCCGGGGGTCACGCCGCCAACCATCTGGGTGCCGTAGGCGATGGCCTGTTCGGAGTGGAAGGTACCCTGGCTACCGGTGAAGCCCTGGCAGATGACCTTGGTGTCTTTGTTGATCAGGACGCTCATTACTTACCCTCCGCGGCCTTGACGACCTGCTGGGCAGCGTCGGTCAGGCTGGTTGCCGCGATGATGTTCAGGCCGCTTTCGGCCAGGACCTTGGCACCGAGTTCGGCGTTGTTGCCTTCCAGGCGAACCACGACCGGCACCTTCACGCCAACTTCTTTAACGGCACCGATGATGCCTTCGGCGATCATGTCGCAGCGCACGATGCCGCCGAAGATGTTGACCAGAACGGCCTTCACGTTGCTGTCGGACAGGATGATCTTGAAGGCTTCGGTCACGCGCTCTTTGGTCGCGCCGCCGCCCACGTCCAGGAAGTTGGCCGGCTTGCCGCCGTGCAGGTTGACGATGTCCATGGTACCCATGGCCAGACCGGCACCGTTGACCATGCAGCCGATGCTGCCTTCCAGGGCCACGTAGTTCAGTTCCCACTTCTGCGCATGGGCTTCACGGGCGTCGTCCTGCGACGGGTCGTGGAAGGCACGCAGCTTGGGCTGACGGTAGATGGCGTTGCTGTCGATGTTGATCTTGGCATCCAGGCAGTGCAGGTTGCCATCCTTCTTGATCACCAGCGGGTTCACTTCCAGCAGCGCCAGGTCGTAGTCCTGGAACAGCTTGGCCAGACCGACGAAGATCTGGGTGAACTGCTTGATCTGGTCACCTTTCAGGCCCAGCTGGAACGCCAGGTCGCGACCCTGGTAGGGCTGAGCGCCCACCAGCGGATCGATGGTGGCCTTCAGAATCTTTTCCGGAGTGTCGTGAGCGACCTTCTCGATGTCCACGCCACCTTCGGTGGACGCCATGAACACGATACGGCGGCTGGAACGATCGACCACGGCGCCCAGATAGAGCTCCTGATCGATGTCGGTGCAGGATTCAACCAGGATCTTGGTGACCGGCTGACCGTTGGCGTCGGTCTGGTAGGTCACCAGACGCTGGCCCAGCCACTTGGCGGCGAATTCCTTGGCTTCTTCCTTGCTCTTGACCAGCTTCACACCACCGGCCTTACCACGGCCACCGGCGTGTACCTGGGCCTTGACGACCCACTCGTCGCCGCCGATACGGCCGCAAGCCTCGTAGGCCTCCTGGGGGGTGTCGACAGCGTAGCCTTTGGAAACGGGCAGGCCGTATTCAGCGAACAGCTGCTTACCCTGATACTCGTGGAGATTCATGCTTGTCTACCGTCTTCGTTGGGTATTGCGCATTCGACGCTGTGCGTTCTCCGAGCCGTCCTCCGGACGGTCGCGGGCACCGCGCCACCTGTGACCCCTGCCCTAGTGGGGTGTCTCACACCCCACTCACAAGAGTCCGAGGCGCCTTCCTGCGGTGGAGCCCTGAGGCTCCACGGCGGTCGGCGACCCCGTGGTTCCGTAAATCTCTTACCGCTTCTTGCGATTCACTGCGTGGATCGCATGACCGTTCACCGCCAGGGCCGCTTCGTGCAGCGCCTCGGACAACGTCGGGTGCGAGAACACCATCATGCCCAGGTCTTCGGCGCTGGTGCCGAATTCCATGGCGATGGCGCCTTGCTGCACCAGCTCCGCCGCGCTCGGGCCGACCACATGGACGCCCAGGACGCGATCGGTCTTGGCATCGGCCACGACCTTGACGAAACCGGCGGTGTCATTGGCCGCCAGGGCACGACCGCTGACCGCGAAGGGGAAGGTGCCGACATTGACTTCGACGCCTTCGGCCTTCAGGGCCTGCTCGGTCTTGCCGACCCACGCGATTTCCGGGTGGGTGTAGATCACCGAGGGGACCAGATCATAGTTCATCTGGGCCTTGTGACCAGCGATGCGCTCGGCGACCATCACGCCCTCTTCCGAGGCCTTGTGGGCCAGCATCAGACCGCGCACGCAGTCGCCGATGGCGAACACGCCCGGCACGCTGGTGGCGCAGTGGTCGTCGACGTAGATGTAGCCACGCTCGTCGCTTTCCACGCCGCTGTCGGACGCCAGCAGGTCGGTGGTCACCGGACGACGGCCCACGGCAACGATCAGGCGATCGAAGGTGATCTGCTTTTCTTCACCGGCTTCGGTGTAGTTGACGGTGACTTCTTCGCCATTGACCTGCGAGCCGGTCACACGAGCACCCATGCGGATGTTCAGACCCTGCTTGGAGAGGATCTTGTAGGCTTCCTTGGACACCTGCTCATCGGCGGCGACCAGGAACTTGTCCAGGGCCTCCAGCACGGTGACTTCGGCACCCAGGCGGGCCCAGACCGAACCCAGCTCCAGGCCGATGACGCCGGCACCGATCACGCCCAGACGCTTGGGCACGCTCTGGAATTCCAGGGCGCCAGTGGAATCGACGATGACCTTCTGGTCCACCGGAGCCGGCGGGATGTCGATGGGACGCGAGCCGGACGCCAGGATGACGTTTTCGGCCTCGACGACCTGGACGTTGCCGTCCAGACCGGTGACTTCGACCTTCTTGCCCGACAGCAGCTTGCCGTTGCCTTCCAGCAGGGTCACGCCGTTGGCCTTGAACAGGGTGGCCACGCCGCCAGTGAGGTTCTTCACGATCTGGTCCTTGCGGCCGATCATGGTGGGCACGTCGATGGTGACGTTCGGCGCGTCGATGCCGTGAACCTTAAAGCCCTCGTGGGCCTCGTGGTACTTGTAGGAGCTGTCCAGCAGCGCCTTGGAGGGAATGCAGCCCACGTTCAGGCAGGTGCCGCCCAGGGCGACCTTGCCTTCCTTGCCCTTGTAGCGCTCGACACAGGCCGTCTTCAGGCCAAGCTGCGCGGCGCGGATGGCGGCCACGTAGCCACCAGGGCCGGCGCCGATCACCACTACGTCGAATTTGTCGCTCATACACTAATCCCCTTGGAGCAGCTTCAGGCAGGAAAACTTGAAGCGGTGCGTGGCCCCTGCCCCGCACCGCGAGAGCCGGATCAGATGTCCAGCAGCAGACGAGCCGGGTCCTCCAGCAGGTCCTTCATGGTGACCAGGAAGGTCACGGCTTCCTTGCCATCGATCAGGCGATGGTCGTAGGACAGCGCAAGATACATCATCGGTAGGATCACCACCTGGCCGTTCACCGCCATCGGGCGTTCCTGGATCTTGTGCATGCCCAGGATCGCGGTCTGCGGCGGGTTGACGATGGGAGTGGACAGCAGCGAACCGAAGACACCACCGTTGGAGATGGTGAAGGTACCACCCTGCATGTCTTCCATGGTCAGCTTGCCGGCCTTGGCCTTCTTGCCGAAGTCGGCGATGGTGCCTTCCACTTCCGCCAGGCTCATGAACTCGGCGTTGCGCAGCACCGGCACCACCAGGCCACGGTCGCTGGACACGGCCACGCCGATGTCCTGGTAGCCGTGGTAGACGATGTCGTTGCCGTCGATGGAGGCGTTGACGCCCGGCTGGCGCTTGAGCGCCTCGGTGGCCGCCTTGACGAAGAAGGACATGAAGCCCAGGCGTACGCCATTGTGCTTCTTCTCGAACATGTCCTTGTACTTGGAGCGCAGGTCCATGATCGGCTTCATGTTGACCTCGTTGAAGGTCGTCAGCATGGCCATGCTGGACTGGGCTTCAACCAGGCGCTCGGCGACCTTGGCGCGCAGGCGGGTCATGGGCACGCGCTTCTCGGTGCGGTCGCCAGCGGCGGTCACCACCGGAGCGGCGGCGGCAGCGGGCTTGGCAGCCGGAGTGGCAGCGCCGGACTTCTTGGCCTCGACAGCGGCGACGGCGTCTTCCTTGGTGATGCGACCACCCTTGCCGGTGCCGACCAGGGTAGCCGGGTCGATGCCGTTCTCTTCGGCGATCTTGCGCGCGGCGGGCGCCAGGATCGGATCCTCTTCACCACCGACGGCCGGTGCGGCGGCCGGAGCACTGGCGGCAGCCGGCTGGGCAGCCGGAGCGGCGGCGGCAGTGGCGCCCTCCTCCACGCGAGCGATGACTTCTTCGCTCAGCACGGTATCGCCTTCGTTCTTCAGGATTTCGGCCAGGACGCCATCGGCCGGTGCCACGACTTCCAGCACGACCTTGTCGGTTTCGATGTCGACCAGCAGTTCGTCACGCTTGACCGCTTCGCCGGGCTTCTTGTGCCAGGTGGCGACGGTGCCGTCAGCGACCGATTCCGGGAAGGTAGGGGCTTTGATCTCGATAGCCATTCTATGAATTTCCTTAGTGATCTCTAGTAGTCGCGTGGCGAATCAAACGGAGAAAGCATCGTGCAGCAGTTTTTCCTGCTGCTCGGCGTGCATGGAGGCATAGCCGCAGGCCGGCGCGGCGGACGCATCGCGACCGGCGTATTCCAGACCCAGGCCCTGCTTGTAACCGGACACGGCGCGGCGCATGTGATGCTGGCTGCAGTACCAGGCGCCCTGGTTCATCGGCTCTTCCTGGCACCAGACCACGCGCTCGAGGTTCGGATAGCCGGCCAGTACGTCGGCCAGATCGTCTTCCGGGAACGGGTAGAGCTGCTCCAGACGCACGATGGCGATGTCCTGGCGATTCTCGCTGCGGCGCTTTTCCAGCAGGTCGTAGTAGACCTTGCCGCTGCACAGCACCAGGCGCTTCACCTGCTGGGCATCGATCTGATCCAGTTCGTTGATCACGGTCTGGAAGGAGCCATGGGCCAGGTCTTCCAGGGTCGAGATGGCCAGCTTGTGGCGCAGCAGCGACTTGGGCGTGAGTACCACCAGCGGCTTGCGCAGCGGGCGGATCACCTGGCGACGCAACAGATGGTAGATCTGCGCCGGCGTGGTGGGTACACAGACCTGGATGTTCTGCTCGGCGCACAGTTGCAGATAACGCTCCAGGCGTGCCGAGGAGTGCTCCGGGCCCTGGCCTTCGTAGCCATGGGGCAGCAGCATGGTCAGGCCGCAGAGACGACCCCACTTGATCTCGCCGCTGGTGATGAACTGGTCGATGACGACCTGGGCACCGTTGGCGAAGTCACCGAACTGGGCTTCCCAGACCACCAGCGCATTGGGCGTGGTGGTGGCGTAGCCGTATTCGAAGCCCAGTACCGCTTCCTCGGACAGGAAGGAGTCGTAGATCTCGAACGACGGCTGATTCTCGGCCAGGTGCTGCAGGGGCACGTAGGGTACGGCGTCCTTCTGGTTGTGCAGCACCGCGTGACGGTGCGAGAAGGTGCCACGGCCGACATCCTGACCGGTGATGCGGATCGGATGGCCTTCGTGCAACAGGGTGGCGTAGGCCATGGTCTCGGCGAAGCCCCAGTTCAAAGGCAGACCGCCGGCGGTCATCTTCTGGCGATCTTCGAGGATCTTGCCGACCTGACGCTGGACCACGACGCCTTCCGGAACCTGCAGCAGCTTGTTGGCCAAATCCTGCAGGGTCTTGAGGTCGAAGCCGGTGTCGTGCCGGGCGGTCCAGGCATGGCCGAGGTAGGGTTTCCAGTCGACGAACAGGTCGCGATTGGGCTCCTTGACCAGGCTGGCCACGACGTGACGGCCCTCGTCAAGGGCACCGCGATAGGCTTCGAACTGTGCCTGGACCTGCTCGGCAGTGACGACGCCGGCCTGGGTCAGGGCATCGGCGTAGAGATCGCGGGTGGTGCGCTGCTTGGCGATCTGCTGATACATCAACGGCTGGGTGCCGCTCGGCTCGTCGGCCTCGTTGTGGCCGCGACGGCGGTAGCACACCAGATCGATGACGATGTCACGCTTGAACTGCATGCGGTAGTCGACCGCCAGCTGGGTGACGAACAGCACCGCCTCGGGATCGTCGCCGTTCACATGGAAGATCGGCGCCTGGATCATCTTGGCGACATCGGTGGCGTACTCGGTGGAGCGCGCGTCTTCCTGGCGGTTGGTGGTGAAGCCCACCTGGTTGTTGATCACGAGGTGCAGGGTGCCGCCGGTCTTGTAGGCCCGGGTCTGCGACATCTGGAAGGTTTCCATGACCACGCCCTGGCCGGCGAAGGCGGCGTCGCCGTGGATGGCCACGGGCACGACCTTGTCACCGGAGCGATCGCCGCGGCGATCCTGGCGCGCGCGTACCGAACCTTCCACCACCGGAGAGACGATCTCCAGGTGCGAGGGATTGAACGCCAGCGCCAGGTGGACTTCGCCGCCCTGGGTCATGACGTTGGAGGAGAAGCCCTGGTGATACTTGACGTCACCGGAGCCCAGCTCGACCAGCTTCTTGCCTTCGAACTCGTCGAACAGGTCGCGCGGGTTCTTGCCCAGGGTGTTGACCAGCACGTTCAGGCGGCCACGGTGGGCCATGCCGATCACCAGTTCCTTGACCCCATAGGAGCCGGAACGCTGGATGATCTCGTCGATCAGCGGAATCAGGCTCTCGCCACCTTCCAGGCCGAATCTCTTGGTGCCCGGGTACTTGGTGCCCAGGTACTTTTCCAGACCCTCGGCGGCGGTCAGACGCTCCAGCAGATGGGTACGGACTTCCGGCGAATACTGCGGACGGCCACGGACGCTTTCCAGGCGCTGCAGGAACCAGCGGCGCTCCTCAGAATCGACGATGTGCATGAACTCCGCACCAACCGTGCGGCAATATGTCTCTTGCAGCGCATCCCTGATTTCGCGGAGAGTTGCTTCCTCTTTGCCGATGAACAATTCACCGGTACGGAAGGTGGTATCCAGATCGGCGTCGGTCAACCCATAGTGGTTGAGCAGCAGATCGGCAGGCGGCTGACGCTGCCACAGACCCAAGGGGTCGAGTTGGGCAGCCTGATGACCCTGCAGACGGTACGCCTGGATCAGACGCAGGACTTCGACCTGCTTCTTCTCGTGTTCGGAACTGACGGTACCGGCCGAGACCGGCTGAGCTCGCCGCTGATTCTTGCCCAGCAGCACGAAATGGTCGCGGATCGCGGAATGCGCGACGTCCGGCGAATTGCCAGTGACCGCGGGAAGCTTCTGGAAGTAGGTGCGCCATTCTTCCGGCACAGCGTTGGCATCGTGCAGAAACAGCTCATAGAGCTCTTCCACATAGGCAGCATTACTGCCGGACAGGTGAGCGCTGTCCCACAGTTGCTGCATCTGACTTTCGTGCATCTAGTTCACCCCTTCGGCAGAGATAGCATCAGCCGATGACCAGCCTCGACGCGAGACCTGGCCTCACTACGACTGCGCCAATGCCCGGATGCGGTTCCGGGTATCCCTGAATGGACATTGGTTGAATCAAGCTATCAAGGTCGCTAACGAACCCGCCCGGCACAACTGGCCGGGCGGGACGTGGATCAGGTACCGCTCTGCAGCAGCATCGCCCGCACATGGCCAATGGCCTTGGTCGGGTTCAGCCCCTTGGGACAGACCGCCACGCAGTTCATGATCGAACGGCAGCGGAACACGCTGAACGGATCGTCCATGGCGGCCAGACGCTCCTGGGTCTTGGTGTCGCGACTGTCGGCCAGGAAACGATAGGCCTGCAGCAGCGCAGCGGGGCCGAGGAACTTGTCGGGATTCCACCAGAAGGACGGGCAGGACGTCGAGCAGCAGGCGCACAGAATGCACTCGTACAGACCATCGATCTTCTCGCGGTCTTCCGGGCTCTGCAGGCGCTCGATGGCCGGTGCTGGGGTCTCGTTCTGCAGGAACGGCTTCACCTTCTCGTACTGCTTGTAGAAGATGCTCATGTCGACGACCAGGTCACGAATGACCGGCAGGCCAGGCAGCGGACGCACGACCAGCTTGCCGTTCTTGACCACCGCCGACAACGGCGTGATGCATGCCAGGCCGTTCTTGCCGTTGATGTTCATACCGTCGGAGCCGCACACGCCTTCGCGGCAGGAACGACGGTAGGAGAAGCCTTCATCCTGCTCTTTGATCAGAGCCAGGACGTCCAGCACCATGAGGTCCTTCCCACCGGTATCGACCTGGAACTCCTGCATGGACGGCAGGCCGTCCTGATCCGGGTTGTAACGATAAACGCTGACTTTCAACATGGTGGTCACCTTTAGTAAGTCCGAACCTTGGGTTCGAACATCGGTACGGTCTTGGGCGCGAAGTTGACGTCACGCTTACTGACCCGCTTTTCACCGGGGAAATAGAGGGTGTGGCACAGCCAGTTCTCGTCGTCGCGCTCTTCGAAGTCTTCACGGGCGTGAGCACCACGGGACTCTTTGCGGTTCTCGGCGGCGATGGCGGTCGCTTCGGCCACTTCGAGCAGGTTCTGCAACTCGAGCGCTTCGATACGGGCGGTGTTGAAGCCCTGACTCTTGTCGTTGATCTTGACCTTGGCGATGCGCTCGCGCAGGTCGGCCAGCTCGGCGATGCCCTTCTGCATGTACTCGCCGGTGCGGAACACCCCGAAGTAGTTCTGCATGCAGGTCTGCAGTTGCTTGCGCAGGGTGGCGACGTCGTCACCGGTGGTGCGCTCGTTGACGCCGGACAGGCGCTGCAGCGAGGCTTCCAGATCGCTTTCCGAGGCACCGCGGTGCTCGATACCTTCCTTGAGCGCCTTCTCCAGGTGCAGACCAGCGGCACGCCCGAAGACCACAAGGTCCAGCAGCGAGTTGCCACCCAGACGGTTGGCCCCGTGCACGGACACGCAGGCCACTTCGCCTACGGCGAACAGGCCTTCGATGATCTTGTCGTTGCCGTTGGCGTCCTGGGTGATGGCCTGGCCATGAATGTTGGTGGCGATGCCGCCCATCATATAGTGGCAGGTGGGGATCACGGGCACCGGTGCGACGACCGGATCGACATGGGCGAAGGTCTTGGACAGTTCGCAGATACCGGGCAGACGGCTGTGCAGCACGTCTTCACCCAGGTGATCCAGCTTCAGCAGCACGTGATCGCCATCCGGACCGCAACCGTTGCCGGCCAGCACTTCCTTGACCATGGAACGGGCGACCACGTCGCGACCGGCCAGGTCCTTGGCGTTGGGCGCATAGCGCTCCATGAAGCGCTCGCCATGCTTGTTGATCAGGTAGCCACCCTCACCGCGGCAACCCTCGGTGACCAGTACCCCGGCGCCGGCGATGCCAGTGGGGTGGAACTGCCACATCTCGATGTCCTGCACCGGCACGCCGGCACGCAGCGCCATGCCGACGCCGTCACCGGTGTTGATCAGGGCGTTGGTGGTGGAGGCATAGATACGGCCCGCACCGCCGGTGGCCAGCACGGTAGCCTTGGCCTTGACGTAGACGGTCTCGCCGGTTTCGATGGCGATGGCGATGACGCCGACCACGACACCATCCTGGTTCTTGACCAGATCCACGGCGTACCACTCGTTGAGGAAGACCGTGTTGTTCTTCAGGTTGCCCTGATAGAGGGTGTGCAGCAGAGCGTGACCGGTACGGTCGGCTGCGGCGCAGGTACGTGCGGCCTGGCCACCCTTGCCGTAGTCCTTGGACTGACCGCCGAAGGGACGCTGATAGATGCGGCCCTGCTCGGTACGGGAAAACGGCAGACCCATGTGCTCGAGTTCGAAGACCGCTTCCGGGCCCACGGAACACATGTACTCGATGGCGTCCTGGTCACCGATGTAGTCAGACCCCTTGACGGTGTCGTACATGTGCCAGCGCCAGTCGTCGTTCGGGTCGGCCGAAGCGATGGCGCAGGTGATGCCGCCCTGAGCGGACACGGTATGGGAGCGGGTCGGGAAAACCTTGGTGATCACCGCGGTCTTGTGGCCAGACTGGGCCAGTTGCAGGGCGGCGCGCATACCGGCGCCGCCGCCACCTACGATGATGGCATCAAACGAAATATGACGAATTGTGGACATAGATCAAACACCCCAGAAGATCTGCACGCCCCAGACGAAGAACGCGAACATCGCGAACCCGCATACCGCCTGGAAGAGAAAACGCACGGCGGTAGCACCCTTGCCGATTGCCATGGTGGTCAGGTAGTCGGTGGAGATGGTCCACATACCAACCCAGGCATGAACGCAGATGGACACCAGCGCCAACAGGCTGAAGATGCGCATCAGGGTGTGGGAGAACAGGCCGTGCCATTGCTCGAAGGTGAGCCCTGGATGAAGGATCAGGAAGCCGATGAGAAAGAGGAAGTAGACCGCGAGGACGACTGCCGAGACCCGTTGAGCCATCCAGTCGTAGAGACCGGAACGCGAAAGATTGGTGACGTTGGTTACCATACCCAAACCCCTGCCAGAATGATCAGAACTGCGGAAATGACCAGCACGAGCTGCGCACCCAGCTTGCCGCCCTGCAGGGTTTCGCCGGCGCCACCATCCATGATCAGGTGCCGAATGCCGGCGACCAGGTGGTAGAGCAATGCGGACAGCAGACCCCAGATCACGAGCTTGACCAGCGGATAGGCCAGAAAAGCTTTCACTTGGCCGAAGCCTTCCGGGCTACCCAACGACAGATGCAGGCCATAGAGCATGACTGCGATGCCGAGGAAGAGGATGACGCCGGAGATACGGTGAAGAATCGAGGTATAAGCTGTGATAGGTAGTTTGATGGTCCTGAGATCTAGGTTTACAGGTCGTTTGCTATTCACGGCTTCTTTCACACTGAGGGCCCAATTACGGTCGGGCTAGTTATAGGAGATTCCACATCTGCTACACGCTTCCTGTTGAAAGCGTCTCGACCGCTCGGCATCAGCTCGCCGACCCGGCACGGTCGGGCGAGAATTATAGACAGTTAGCCTACTCATGACAAACGCGGATACCCGATCCCGACGTCGCCAGCTGATATTCAGAAGCCTGCGTGTTAATGTCTTTTCGCCGCACAATCTGCCCAGAAAGCGCCTCTAGGGTGATATTTTCGTAAATTGACTTTCAAATTTATCCCTCTATAGTGGGCGAGGCCCTGAGTGGAGGGTTTATTGATGATTTCAAAGCAAAATAAGGAGGCCTAATGGCTGACAAGAAAGCGCAGTTGATCATCTCGGGAGCGGATCCGGTTGACCTGCCCGTTATGTCCGGCACCCTCGGCCCGGACGTGATCGATGTTCGCAACCTCACCTCCACTGGTGTGTTCACCTTCGACCCGGGCTTCATGTCCACTGCCTCGTGCGAGTCCAAGATCACCTACATCGACGGTGACAAGGGCATCCTGCTGCATCGTGGCTACCCGATCGAGCAATTGGCGGAGAAATCCGACTACCTCGAGACCTGTTACCTGCTGCTCAAGGGTGAGTTGCCGAACGCGCAAGAAAAAGCGCAGTTCGTTGACACCATCAAGAACCACACCATGGTTCACGAGCAACTGAAGAACTTCTTCAACGGCTTCCGTCGCGATGCGCATCCCATGGCCATCATGTGCGGCGTAGTCGGCGCCTTGTCGGCCTTCTATCACGACTCCCTAGACATCACCGATCCGCAGCACCGCGAGATTTCGGCGATGCGCCTGATCGCCAAGATGCCGACCCTGGCCGCCATGGTGCACAAGTACTCCATGGGTCAGCCGATGATGTATCCCCGCAACAACCTGGGCTATGCGGAAAACTTCCTGCACATGATGTTCAACACCCCGTGCGAGGAAAAACCCATCAGCCCAGTGCTGGCCCGTGCCATGGATCGCATCTTCATCCTGCATGCCGACCATGAGCAGAACGCCTCCACCTCCACCGTTCGCCTGGCCGGCTCTTCGGGCGCCAACCCCTTCGCCTGCATCGCTGCCGGCATTGCCGCCCTCTGGGGTCCGGCGCATGGTGGCGCCAACGAAGCCGTGCTGAAGATGCTGGACGAGATCGGCGATGTCGCCAACATCGACAAGTTCGTGGCCAAGGCCAAGGACAAGAACGATCCGTTCAAGCTGATGGGCTTCGGCCACCGGGTCTACAAGAACTTCGATCCCCGCGCCACGGTGATGAAGCAGACCTGCGACGAAGTCCTGGCCGAGCTCGGCATCAACGATCCGCAGCTGGAGCTGGCCATGCGCCTGGAAGAACTGGCCCGCAAGGACCCCTACTTCGTCGAGCGCAACCTCTATCCGAACGTGGACTTCTACTCTGGCATCATCCTCAAGGCGATCGGCATTCCGACCAGCATGTTCACCGTGATCTTCGCCATGGCGCGCACCGTTGGCTGGATCTCGCATTGGCAGGAAATGCTGTCCGGCCCCTACAAGATCGGCCGGCCGCGCCAGCTGTACACCGGCGTCGCCCAACGCGACATCTCGGACGATCGCGGCTGATCGATCCGTAAAGAAGAACCCCGCTTCGGCGGGGTTTTTTATGCCTGCAGTGCCTGGATCTACGTCTGACGCCAAGAACGTCAGGCATGAAAAAGCCCGCACTAGGCGGGCTTTTTCATGTCTGGATCAGGCAGATTACTTGGCCTGAGCTTCGACTTCGGCTTCTACGCGACGGTTAACAGCGCGACCGGCTTCGGTAGCGTTGTCAGCAACCGGGCGAGACTCACCGTAACCAACAGCGTTCACACGGCCACCCTGCACGCCGTACTGGTTGACCAGCACGTTACGCACGGCGTTGGCACGACGCTCGGACAGCTTCTGGTTGTAGGCGTCGGTGCCGACGGAGTCGGTGTGGCCTTCAACGGTGGTCGAGGTCTGCGGGTACTGCTGCATGAAGTCAGCCAGGTTCTTGATGTCGGCGTAGCTGTTGGGCTTGACCACGGCCTTGTCGAAATCGAACTTCACGTCCAGCTCGACGCGAACGGTTTCAGCGGCAGCCGGGCAGCCGGTAGCGTCAACGGTGACGTTGGCCGGGGTGTTCGGGCACTTGTCGACGTTGTCGCAAACGCCATCGTTGTCGGAATCGGTGCAGACGTCAGCAACGGGGGCCGGAGCCGGAGCCGGAGCGACTTCTTTCTTGGTGGAACCACCGAAGTTCAGACCAACACCAACAGCAGCGCTCCACTCGGTGTCGCCGTAGTCGATGTTGTAGTTGGCTTGCACGCCGGTACGGGCATACAGGTTCTCGGTGAAGTAGTACTTCAGGCCGGCACCCAGGTTGGCGTAGGTGGAGTGATCACGACCACCTTCGTTGATGTCGCGGTTGCTGATGGACTGGTGAGCGAAACCACCGGACACGTACGGACGCAGGCCGACGCCGGGCTGACCGAAGTGGTAGTAGGCATCCAGAGCGGCCAGGCTGCCCTTGATGTTCTTGTGGCCCAGGTCGCGGTCGCCACGGGCGTTGTGGTACTCACCGTAGGACAACGCCAGCTCAACGTCGTCGGTCAGGAAGTAGCCAACGGAACCGCCGTACAGGTCAGCGTTGGTCATGTTGCGCTGGCTGTCGGTGAACAGACGGCTGCCGAACAGCTCAGTCTCGACGGCGCCTTGACCTTGTGCCAGGGCGCTCAGCGAGGCGCTTGCCAGCAGGGAGCCGATCACGACGCCCAAGGTGCTCTTCAGTTTCATCCTTTGTATCCCCATTTTAGTGGTACTAATTCCGGCAATCTCCGGAGGCTTCGACAACAAGTTTTCGTGAAGTTCAAAAACTTACAGCTGACACATCCGGTCAGCCCTCAACTTCAGCTGCGAACTTGTCACGCAGTTTGTCGAGTGCCCGCTTGTATCGCATCTTGGTGGCGCTGAGCCCCATGTGCATGATGTCGGCTATCTCCTGGAACTCCAGCTCCGCGACGAAACGCAGCACCAGGATCTCCCGATCGACCTGCCCCACATGGACCAGCCAGCGATCCATCCCTCCCTTTTCTTCCAGCTTCGGCGCCCGTTCCTCGGAGGCTTCCTCCATCGGATCCAGACTTAATGCCTCCACCAGCCGCCGCTTGCGGCGTTCCTTGCGGTACTGAGTGATGCACTCGTTGTAGGTGATGCTGTACAGCCAGGTCTTGAATTTCGATTTCCCCTCGAAATTCTTCAAACCGTAAAGCACCTTCAGCATGATCTCCTGGCAGACATCGTCGGCATCCCGGTCGTTCCCCAGGTAACGGGCGCAGACGTTGAACAGGGTGCGCTGATAGCGGCGCATCAGTTCTTCGTAGGCTCGCGTCACGTGGAAGAGTTCACCATGCGCGCGCTGGACCAGCTCTTCATCGCTGAGCGTGGTCGGATCGTAGGCATGAGGGGCAGGCTTGTTCAAGACGGAATTGGCTACCAAAAAGTGGCGGGCATGATAGCCATCTCCGCGACGCCTGTCAGCGGCTGCGGACCTGAGCCTCCAGCAATAGACGGTTCGGAACCGAAACGATGTCGCCCTCCTCGGTCATGATGAGAGTCTTGGCAGTACCGATCTCCTCGATCTCGCCTTCGACATCCGCCAAGGTCACCCACTGGCCGACTTCGTAGAGTTCGCGCACGTAGATACCGGCCAGAATCTGCGACACCAGTCCCCGGCTACCCAGCCCCAGGGCCAGGGCTGCAGCCAGGGCGAAGGCGGTGAGCACGATGGCGATGACCAGGTTCAGCAGTTCGGTCTTGATCTCCAGCTGACCGACCGCGACCGAGATCGCAATGATGATGACCAGGCCCTGGGCCAGACGCCCCAGCCCTGCGGCGTAATCCAGGCCGACGCCCTCGGCGGCGCCGTGGACCAGGCCGCTGACCAGTTGCGCCAGCAGCACCCCGACGATGAGCACCAGGGCGGCGCCAAAGATCTTGGGCACATAAAGCGCCATGACGTCCAGGGTGGAGGAAACGCGCTGCAAACCCAGGGACTCGGCCGCCGACACCAGGAACACCAGCAGGACGAACCAGTAGACGATCCGGCCGATCAAAGTGGTGACCGGCATGCGCATGCCGATCTTGGCCAGTTGCTTGGTCACGCCGGCACCGGCGAGCACGCGGTCCAGGCCGAGCTTGGCGAGGACCTTCGACAGCACGGTGTCGAGAATCTTGGCGACTGCGAAGCCCGCCAGGATCACCACCAGGGCACCGAAGACGTTGGGAATGAAGCCGGCCACCTTGCTCCACAGGGTGGTCATGGCGGACAGCAGACTCTGGGTCCAGATATCGAATTCCATCTACTTCAGGATCTCCGGGGAAGATTCGCTACGTGCGGTACGGCGCGAGCGCGGCTTCAGATGAGGGGCGCCAGTGCCCAGTGCCAGCAGCAGCGCCGATGCCCAGTGCCGCCCGATCAGATCGAACAGCGCACCCGCGCCCACCTGACGATTGGCGGTCTTGAGCACACGATGCAATCGTGCCTGATCATCGCCCTCCTCGTCCTGAGCATTGGCCGGGGTATTGAGGAGCGCCTTGAGGGACGCTTCGAAGGGATCGTGCATAGGCACCTCGCTGGTCGTTTCCTCTTGACGCAGCGAGGTGGAGACGGGTCACAGCCAGCGCAGTCGGCGAAACAGCCAGACCTGGAAGATCGCCACCGCGCCGATCAGCAGGCAGGCGGCCACGAAGCCGAAGACGGATGACGAACCCGGCATGCCCCCCATGTTCATCCCGAGCAGACCGGTGATGAAGCTGATGGGCAGGAAGAAGCCGGTGATGATGGCCAGCAGATAGAGGGTGCGGTTGGTCTTTTCCGTGGTCGCCCGTTGCTCGGCGTCCTGCAGCAGCGCGACCCGCTCGCGCATGACCTCGAGCTCTTCCAGGTTGCGCACCAGACTGTTGTGCAATTCGCTCCAGTAGCCCTGACTGGCCGCCTCGACGAACCAGGCCGGCTTGCCACGGGCCAGGTCGCCATAGATGTCGCGCTGCGGGGCCAGATAACGGCGCAGCCCGGTGGCGCGGCGCCTGAGGGTTAGCACCTGGGCATGGTCGGGCAGGCTGCCCTCGTCCTGGTCGACCTGCTCCTCGAGACCATCGAGTTGATCGGACAGGCCACGCACCAGGTCATCGACCCGACTGGTCATGTAGCTGGCGAGGTAGAGCACCAGCTCCTCGGTATTCTGGGCGCCGATGCCCGCCTCCAGGTCCTCCTGGACCTCGGCGGCGGCCTTCATGGGCCTCATGCGCAGGGAGATGACCCGGCGTTTGTCGACGAATACCCGCAGCGAGACCATGTCTTCGGGCACGGCGCCGGGATTGAGGTTCACCCCGCGCAGGAACAGCAGGAGGCTGTCGTCGGGCTGATTGACCAGGCGTGGGCGGGTCGCCTCTTCCAGCAGCAGATCGCAGGCGAATTCGCTCAGACCACTGGATTGCCGGAGCCAGGCCTGGGCCTCGGGCACACTGCGATCCCAGTGCAGCCACAGCACCTCGCCGGGACCTGGCTCGACCTCGGCCAGTTCACGGCGACTCAGGCGCCGTCCACCACCGCGGCCGTCGAGGAGATAGCCATAGACGAGGCCCTGTTCCACATTACTGTCGTACTGCTGCATCTGGTGTCTCGTGCAAGGATGCTGCCCCCGTGTGGTGAGGCGATCCGGCGAACGTGACTCCAGCTGGGCGCAGGGCCACGCTCGTGGGGAATGGGGGATTAATCCCGGAAAGAGTCACCCCACCTCAGGCAGGCAGGGTGACCCCTGGGATCAGGCGTTGCCTTCAGCCAGGAAGAACCAGGTGTCGAGCACGGAATCGGGATTGAGAGACACGCTCTCGATGCCCTGCTCCATCAGCCACTTGGCCAGGTCCGGGTGGTCCGAGGGACCTTGACCGCAGATGCCGATGTACTTGCCGGCCCGGTTACAGGCTGCGATGGCATTGGCCAGCAGCTTCTTGACCGCCGGATTACGCTCGTCGAACAGGTGGGCAATGATGCCGGAGTCCCGATCCAGGCCCAGGGTGAGCTGGGTCAGATCGTTGGAGCCGATGGAGAAGCCGTCGAAGTGCTCGAGAAACTCGTCCGCCAACAGGGCGTTGGAGGGCAGCTCGCACATCATGATGACGCGCAGGTCGTTCTCACCGCGCTTGAGGCCGTTCTCGCCGAGCAGCTCGACCACCCGCGCCGCCTCGTCCAGGGTGCGCACGAAGGGCACCATGAGCTCGACGTTGGTCAGGCCCATCTCTTCGCGCACCTTCTTCATGGCGCGGCATTCCAGCTCGAAGCAATCGCGGAAGTTCTCGCTGATGTAGCGAGAGGCACCGCGGAAGCCCAGCATGGGGTTCTCTTCCTCAGGTTCGTAGAGTTTGCCGCCGATCAGATTGGCGTACTCGTTGGACTTGAAGTCCGATAGGCGCACGATGACCTTTTTCGGCCAGAAGGCGGCGGCCAGGGTGGACACCCCTTCCACCAGCTTTTCGACATAGAAGCCGACCGGATCCGAGTAACCAGCGATGCGCTTGTCGACGCTTTCCTTCACCTCGAAGGGCAGGCTGTCGTAGTTGAGCAGCGCCTTGGGGTGCACGCCGATCATGCGGTTGATGATGAATTCCAGGCGGGCCAGGCCCACGCCAGCATTGGGCAGCTGGGCGAAGTCGAAGGCGCGGTCGGGGTTACCGACGTTCATCATGATCTTGAATGGCAGCTCGGGCATGGCATCCACCGAGCTCTGGCGGATGTCGAAGTCCAGTTCGCCTTCGTAGATCAGGCCGGTGTCACCTTCGGCACAGGAGACGGTGACGGTCTGGCCGTCCTTGAGCAGGCTGGTGGCGTTGCCGCAACCGACCACGGCCGGGATCCCCAGCTCGCGGGCGATGATGGCGGCGTGGCAGGTACGGCCGCCGCGGTTGGTGACGATGGCGCTGGCGCGCTTCATCACCGGCTCCCAGTCGGGATCGGTCATGTCGGAGACCAGGACGTCACCGGGCTGGACACGATCCATCTCGCTCACGTCGCGGATGATCTTGACCTTGCCGGCGCCGATGCGCTGGCCGATGGCGCGGCCTTCCACTAGCACCAGGCCCTTGTCCTTGAGCAGGTAGCGCTCCATGACGGTGGCGCTGGCCCGGCTCTTCACCGTTTCCGGGCGCGCCTGGACGATGTAGAGCTTGCCGTCGTCGCCGTCTTTGGCCCATTCGATGTCCATCGGCCGACCATAGTGACGCTCGATGATCAGCGCCTGCTTGGACAGTTCGGTGACCTCGGCATCGGTGATGGAGAAACGCGCGCGATCCGCGGGCTCGACATCGACGGTGCGCACGGAGCGACCGGCCTTGGCTTCTTCGCCATAGACCATCTTGATGGCCTTGCTGCCCAGGTTGCGTCTGAGGATGGCCGGGCGACCGGCTTCCAGGGTGGGCTTGTGGACATAGAATTCGTCCGGGTTCACCGCGCCCTGCACCACGGTCTCGCCCAGGCCATAGGCAGCGGTGACGAAGACCGCATCGCGGAAACCGGATTCGGTATCCAGGGTGAAGAGCACGCCAGCGGCGCCGGTTTCCGAACGCACCATGCGCTGCACGCCGGCGGACAGGGCGACCAGCTTGTGATCGAAGCCCTGGTGCACGCGGTAGGCGATGGCGCGGTCATTGAAGAGGGAGGCGAAGACTTCCTTGGCCGCGCGGATGACGTTGTCGACGCCGCGGATATTGAGGAAGGTTTCCTGCTGACCGGCGAAGGAGGCATCCGGCAGGTCTTCGGCGGTCGCCGAGGAGCGTACGGCGACAGCGAGATTGGGGTTGCCTGCCGAGATCTCGGCGAAGGCCCGGCGGATTTCGGCGTCCAGGCGCTCGGGGAAAGGCGCGTCCATGACCCACTGGCGGATCTGGGCGCCGGTCTTGGCCAGGGCGACGACATCGTCGACATCCAGGGCATCGAGGGCCGCGTGGATACGCTCGTTCAGCCCACTCTGCTCAAGGAAGTCACGATAGGCCTGGGCCGTGGTGGCGAACCCACCCGGCACGGAGACGCCCGCGTTGGCCAGGTTGGCGATCATCTCGCCGAGGGATGCGTTCTTGCCGCCCACGCGCTCGACGTCGTGCACGCCAAGCTGCTCCAGTGAAATTACATACTCGTCCAAGGTCTTCTCTCCATCTTGTGTCTTTGTGGGAAAGCAGTACGCCTCGGCGCTCGCCCCATGGACAGTGGACGGCGGTAGGTTACAGTGCAGCGATCCCTGCCCCGTACGCCACCAGGACGTCCCTCCATGCAACGAACCGCCTTTTTCATTTCCGACGGTACCGGCATCACGGCCGAAACCCTCGGTCAGAGCCTCCTGGCCCAGTTCGGGGACATCACCTTCAGGAAGGTCACCCGCCCCTACGTGGATACGCTGGACAAGGCCAGGGCGATGGTACAGCAGATCAATGCCGCCGCCGTCCAGGACGGTGCGCGACCCATCATCTTCGATACCATCGTCAACCGCGACATCCGGGCCATTCTGGACCAGTCGAACGGGTTCATGATCGACATCTTCTCCACGTTTTTATCCCCGCTCGAACGGGAACTTTCCGCCGAATCTTCGTATTCGGTAGGGAAGTCACATTCGATCATGCACAATAGTCACTACATGGAGCGGATCGAGGCCGTCAATTTCGCACTCGAAAACGACGACGGCGCCCGCACGACCCACTATGCCCAGGCCGATCTGATCCTGGTGGGGGTCTCGCGCTGCGGCAAGACGCCGACCTGCCTCTATATGGCGCTGCAATACGGCATCCGCGCGGCGAACTATCCGCTGACCGAAGAGGACATGGAGCGCCTGCAACTCCCTGCCTCGCTCAAGACCTATCGCGACAAGCTGTTCGGCCTGACCATCGACGCCGAGCGGCTGGCGGCGATTCGCCACGAGCGCCGGCCGAACAGCCGCTATGCGAGCTTCGCCCAGTGCGAATTCGAACTGCGCGAGGTGGAAGGTCTGTTCCGCCGCGAGAACATCTCCTTCATCAACACCACGCATTTTTCCGTAGAGGAGATCTCGGCGAAGATTCTGGTGGAGAAAGGCGTGGAAAGACGGTTTAAATAGCCGACCACCCTTCCTCTTCGACGCCCTCGCGGCGCACCAGGCGACCGCCATGAATCTCGTCGATGCCCTGCTGTTCTTTCCGGTCGCCCTGCTCATCGCCCTGACACCCGGCCCCAACAACTTCTGCTCGCTCGGCAATGGCATCCGTCACGGCGCGGTGACGGCGGGACTGGCGGCCCTGGGTCGCAATGTGGCCTTCGTGATCTTCCTGGTGATTTCGGCGGTGGGCCTGGGCGCCATGCTGCTGGCCTCGGAAACGGCCTTTACCGTCATCAAGTGGATCGGCGCGTTCTATCTGCTCTACCTGGGCGTGAAGAGCTGGCGCAGCCGGGCCTTCGACGGCCTGGACCTGAGCGAGAACGGCGCAGCGCAACCACGCGCGCTGCATCGGTTGATGCTGCAGGAATTTCTCATCGGCATCAGCAACCCCAAGGCGATCCTGCTGTTCGCCGCGGTCTTTCCGCAATTCATCGACCCCACCCAGCCGACCACCCAACAATTCGTCTACCTGGGTGGTACCCACTTGTTCGCGGAAATGGTCGCGGCCTTCATCTATGGCCTGTTCGGCCGGCAGATCCGCCGCTTCATCCGCGGGCCCCGCGGAGTGCGCCGCCTCAACCAGGCCACCGGCGCCTTCTTTGCCGGCGCAGGCGGCCTGCTGCTGACCGCTCACCGCTAGCTCAGGACGTTACCAGGTGGGACTGGGCAGCGCCCAGCTTCGCCAGGGCCACCTCTATCGCCGACCAAGGCCTTTCCGGGCGCACTGCTGTCCTGCCTATGGCGGCCTGGCGAGCGGCCCGCACCAGGCAGGCGAATTCGGCCGCCACCGCATCGGCCTGCGTCGCGTCGGCGTCCCTGGAAAGGACCGCGGGTGACAACCAGAGGCGCTCCTGCAGGCGTTCGCCGGCCTGGCGAACGAAGTGCAGCCGCCGTTGCTGGCCTACGGGTCCGGCTTCAGTCTCTTCGACCAAGCCCAGCGACAGCGTCTTGTAGGCCGGCAGCCGATCGAGCAGCCCCTGCTGGGCCTGGACCGACCGTGGCCAATCGACATGCAGCCCCTCCAGCGGCAGACCGGCAGCCAACCCCAGGTTCTCGATCAACTCACCATGACGCACACCCAGCAGCTTCTTCAGCGGCTCGCGTTGCAGCAGGTTGTAGGCTCTTTCGAAGGCGGTACGCCAGGCCAGCGGCAGTTCCAGCGTCAGCAGCGGCTCGTCGATCTGGATCCATTCCACGCCCTGGGCGGCCAACCGCGCGAAGATCTCGCCGTAGACCGGCAGCAACGCTTCCAGCAGTTCGAGGCGATCGAAGGCCGGATCGAGCGAGCGACCGAGCCATAGATAGCTCAGGGGTCCGAGGATCACCGGCTTGACCAGCAGACCGAGCGCCTGGGCCTCGGCGACCTCGTCGAACAGCTGCTCCCAGCCGATGGCAAAGGACTGGTCCGCGGTGAATACCGGGACCTGACAGGGGCCGGCGAATCCCAGATCGTCTGCCGCCTCGGTGCGAGTGGCGGCGCCGACCAGATACGAATGCGCCAGAACCCGATCGCCCCAGCCGAAGTCGCCTACTGCGAGCCACTCACAACCCGCGGCCTGCTGGGCGCGCCACGCCTGCTGACGCTGCTGACGTCCCTGGGCGATCAGGGCGGCCCGGTCGCAATCGTCGAGAGACGCCATCGTCGCCAGGGACGCGTCACCCTGTTGCTCGCGCCGCGCGGAACTCTGGGAATGAATCTTGACCATTGCACACCTCCACCAGACAAGGTGAAGATTGTCGTCGCGCATGACCCATGAAACAAACTCAGGTTTCTTGTGGTGAACTCAAGTTTCTCTCATACACCGCGATCAGGGTTTGAAGCGCGCCATGCTGTAGGCGTCGACGAACACCCCATCGCGCAGGGCATAGCGCCGCAGCAGCCCTTCTTCTTCGAAACCCAGCTTGCGATAGAGCGCCAGGGCCGGCTCGTTGTCGCTGAAGACGGTCAGTTCGACCCGTTGCAGATTCATCCAGTTGTCGGCGAGGTCGAGCAGGGCCGTCAGCAGCTGGGTACCTATGCCCTGCCCCTGGCAATCCCGGGCCACGCCCATGCCGAGGGCGCCACAGTGCTGGCGGCGAATGCGCTGCTGCTGTTCGAGACTGGCGCTACCCACCACCTGCCCCTGCCGCAGGGCGACCAATCCTATCCGCCCTTCGCGCTCGCCGCTCAGACGCTGCCGCCATTGTTCGGCGCTCTGATAGGGTAGCTGCAGCACCTGCCGCGCCACGGCCGGATCGCCATAGAGGGCAGCGAGACCCTCGGCATGGCGATCAGCATAGCGTTCCAGATGGACGATCGGGCTGGACATGGGCGGCACTCCTTCGCAGAAGTCCGCAGCTTCGCCCAAGTCCGGTGGGTCGGACAAGGGCGAAGCGTGAGCCCGCTAACGGAGTCGCGGGATCAGAGGGTCCACTTCAGGCTGAGCATGACGTTGCGGGGATCGCCGTAGACGCCGGTACCAGTGCCCGTTGGAATGCCCTGCCAGTATTTCTCGTCGAAGATGTTGTTGAAGTTGACGCGACCATCCCAGTGCTCGTTGAAACGATAGCCCGCCATCACGCCCACCAGCGCATAGCTATCCTGTTTGGCTTCGCCATTACCGACACGCTCGAAGGTCCCGCTCTGGGCCAGCAGATCGGCGCCAATGCGCCACTTGCTCAGCTCGCCGGTGAGCTGATAGCTGGTGGCGGCCTTGAACAGGTGCTTGGGCTGCTCCGGCGCGAAGCGGCGGTCTTCGTAAACAGCGTCTTTCGTGAACTCGCTCAGCACCAGGGTATAGGCCGCCGACGCCTGCCAGTTGGGTGCGAATTGACCGGAGATTTCCGCATCTATGCCGCGACTGCGAACCTCGCCAGCGGCGGTGTAGCAGCTTTGCACCGGATAGCCCGGGCAGAAGGTCGCCTGGTTGCTCGGCAGGTAGGCGCGATTTTCCTGGACGGTGTCGAAGAGCGCGACGGAAGCGTTCAAGGCGCCATCGAAATAGGCGCCCTTCAGCCCGATCTCGTAGCTTTTGCCGGTCCGGGGTTCAAGTACCGAACCTCCGGTGTTCTGCTCGCTTTGCGGCTTGAAGATCTCGGTATAGCTGGCATACACCGAGTAGGTGTCGTTCAGGTCATAGATGATGCCGGCATAGGGCGTGAATTCGCGTGTGGCCTTGTAGTCGTTGTCACTGTAGAGATTGTCGAAGTCGTACCAGCTGACGCGTCCCCCAACGATGACGTGCAGGGGATCGATCGGATTGAGACGCGCAGCAGCGTAAATCGCTTCCTCGGTGGTGGTGTTCTTGCTGGCGTAAGGCGTCAAGCTGTCCTTGGCCGGCTTGGGAATGCTGCTGGGACGGAAGTTGTAGATGTCGACCGGGGTTGCGCCGGAAAAGCCCCCGCGCTGGTAGAACTTTTCCTGACGCCGACTGATGCCCACCATCAACTCATGCTCTCGACCCAGCAACTGGAAGGGGCCGCTCACCGAGGCATCGAGGTTGAGCTGGTCGGAATCCGTCCGATAGGCACCGGAGGCGGTGGCCAGATCGCTGACGGAGGAATAGCTGAAGTCCGGCGCTACAGAGGTCAGGTAATTGGAATAGGTATCCGAATTCGCCCAGACCTGCTGCGCTGCCAGCTTGGCCTTCCAGCCGTTGTCGAAGGTGTGGGTGATGTCCGAGAACAGGGTGTAGGTGTCCTGATCCCAGTACGCCCAGTCGCCGCTCAGGAAGGTGGAGCGTGACAGGTGCAGGTCTTCGCCATTGGGACCGCTGGGCAGGCTGCCCCAGTCGGAGGTCTTGTCCTCGCGCTGCTTGGAGGCGCCGATGGTCCAGGTGGTAGCGTCGCTGAGATCCGCTTCAAGGACACCATAGAAGGTCTGGCGTTTGCGCTCGCGGACGTCCTGGAAGCTGTTGCTGTCTTCATAGGCAGCCACGGCGCGACCGCGCAGGGTGCCAGCTTCATTCAGCTTGTTGGAGGCGTCGACCTCGGTACGGTAGCGATCCCAGCTGCCGGCGCTGGTGGTGACGCTGACCTGCGGAAAGGCGGTCGGGCGCTTGCGCACCAGATTCAGGGTGGCCGAAGGGTCGCCAGCACCGGTCATCAGGCCGGTCGCGCCGCGCACCACCTCGACCCGGTCGTAGATGGACAGGTCCGCCGAGGACAGGGTGTCGAGGGTGAAGGTCCCGGCCGTGGTGGGCAGGCCGTCGTACATGATGTTGTCGATACGGAAGCCGCGCGCGAGGAATTCCTGGCGGTCGCCGCCGAACTTGTTCAGCGTCACCCCCGGCGCGTAGCGGACCACATCGTTGAGATCGGTCATGCCCTGGTCTTCCATGCGCTGTCGGGTGATGACACTGACCGACTGGGGCGTCTCGCGGATCGACAGGGGCAGCCCGGTGGAGGTGCTCATGGCGCCGGTGGTATAGGAGCGGGTCCCTTCGGTGGTCGCTCGACCAGTAAGGGAGCCGTCGTCCGCACTGATAGTGGTGGCATCCAGGGTCACGCTGCCAGTCTCCGCGTGGGTGGATACCGGCGCGACGGTAGCGACCGAGCCGCTGACCGAGGCCGCCAGGCCACTGCCCGCCAGCAGACGCTGCAGGGCGACATCCGGCTCCATCCGCCCCGACAGCGCCGGCGCACCTTTGCCGGCCAGGGCCGCGGGATCGTAGTTCACCTTCAGGCCGCTGGCACGCGCAAAGCTCTGCAGGGCATCGGCCAGCGGCTGCGCCGGTTGCGACAGGGCGATGGGTGCTGCCTGGGCCAAGGCTGTCACGCCCAGGGAAACGGAGAGCGCCAGGGCGCGAAGAGTGAAGTGCTGCATCTAGGTTCGTCCTCAGAATGGAAGCGGTCCGTCCATACCCCACGTAAGGACTCGACAGACCCGGCTCCCGGGTCCATGGACCTGCATCCAACGCCGCCAGCGGCGGGCTGAAAGACTATGAGATGATGTCCTATCTGTAAATGCAAATTAGTATCATAAATATACGCGAACGTTACCCATTGGCGTCCGTGCGCTCTAGGCTGCGGTTCCGTGAAGTTGCAGGAGCTGGGTGCACTTCAGGCAAAAGCTGCCTGATCCATTGCATCCAATACACTGGCGGAACATGGGTACCAGGGCTGGAGCAAAGACAAGAGAGCGGGCAAGCTACTCCCAGACGAAAAACGTGACGCAATTTGCAAAAAGCCCTCCATTGCCGCAGAGTTGCTCTCGCTTGAAACAAGGAACGTTTTGATGTGCCAAGGAATGCCACCAAGGTCCATGACCCGTCTGCGTCGTGGGCTGCTGCTAGGCGTACTAGGGCTGCTGATCCTGGCCTGTGATCCCTTGGGCTTGTCCAGCGCCACGGACAAGGCCAGCGAACAATTCTTCAATCGACTGCTGTCGGCCTTCTACTCCGATCGCGGCCAGCAACAGATCGTTTTGCTGTTGCTGGACGATGCCTTTCTGCTTCGGCACGATCTGCATTGGCCTCTGCCTTATCAGGAACAGGCCAAGGTGTTGGCGCGGCTGCTGCATTATCGGCCCCAGGCGGTATTCGTCGACCTGCTGTATAGCCATGATCACTCCCGGGCGAACGAGACGCCGCAGGTACTAGCCAACGTCTTCGCCCGCTATGCCCAGCAGGACATTCCAGTGTTACTCGCCAGCACCGGGCAGACGCTCCCGCAGACGAATCAGGCGGATACCCTGTCTGAGCTGGCGAAGGTGACGAAGCCGGCCATCATCCAATGGGATGACCAGGGGGACCGCTATCCCCTCACCGTAACCGGCAGCGACGGTCAGCCGCTGCCTACTCCTGCCCAAGCGCTCTATCAGGAATACTGTCAACGCCAGACTTGCGAGCCGCGTGAGATGGCAGCGGACGCGCCTCCCATCGCCGTGCAATGGGGACTGCATACGGCTAGCCAGCAGCCTTTGCTCAGCAACAGCCAGCATTGCCAACTGCGCTCCAGTGCCCTGGCGGAGACCTTCCAGATGGTGCTGACGGCGTTGTTCTGGCGCTTCTCCACTCCCGCGACCCTGCCCTGCCCCTATACCCTCACCCTGAATGCAGCGGAACTGGAAACGACCCTGCCCGAAGAGCGGGCGCTGCTGCGCAGCGTATTACAAGGGCGCCTGGTTCTGGTGGGTGCCGACATCACAGGAGCGGCGGATCGAATCCATTCACCGGTTCACGGACAGATTCCGGCGGTCTATCAGCACGCCATGGCCTTGGACAATCTCATTACCTTACAGGCCGACTATTACCGAGACCCGCCAAGCCTGGGCGACACCTCACTGGATGTCATCAGTATCGTCAGCCTGGTGTTTGCAGCTGCCATCCTCGCCATTGTCCTGGTTCGCGAGCAAGGTTGGTTCACTAGGCTCTACCTGAGAACGGTGCTGGTAATCCTCCTGTTGGCCGCCATGGCCGTCTGCTACTTGCTGAGCCTGACGCCGCTCAACGTGGTCGGTCTGGGACTGCTCAGCCTCACCCTTTTTCGCAATCACCTAGAAGCTCGGGCGGAGACCCGAGATCACATCCGGCAAGGAGAACAATCATGATCAAAGCGTGGCTCACCAGCGCAATTCTCGTGGTATCGCTTGAGCTTCAGGCCGCTCCCCTCACGGTCGTGGCGATCGAGAGCGACCCCTTGAGCCTGCTCGACCCACTCGGCAAACCCTTGGGTAGCCTGTCTCGGGATCGCCTGCCCCAGCTGCCGCTGCCGGTCTTGTCTACCAACGAACTGGATCTAGTGGAGGTACAACTGGATGGCCGGCGAGTCTGGCTGGACCGGATGGACGTGCGCCTGAACCAGGGCGCAGAGGTAAAGATGCCGTGCGCCAAGCTGGCCAGTGGCACGGCCGACCGCAGCAGTGGGGCCACCTTGGGCTACGGCGCCGGCTGCGCCAAGGAGTAGCGATGAACACCGCCCGCGCTGTCCTACCGCTGCTCTTTGGCTGCCTCGTGCTGAGCGGATGTGGGACGCTCACCGGGGCGCCCGATGCCCTGGCCAATCTGTCAGGAAAGCATACGTATGCCACCTTCGACGGCCACTATCTGGATCAACCGGATGTGCGAGCCCACCGCACGCTCGATGCCCGGCACGTCGAAAACCTGCGCCTCAGCTACGATGGCCGCAGTCTTCCAGCCAATGAGGTGCGCCAGCAGAACCTCGTCGCCATTGCTCCGCTACAGGAGTATCTGGATGGCATCGTGCAAAAACTCGGGCGGGGCTGGCCGGGTGAGATGCCACCCCTCAAGATCGGCCTGGTCGACAGTTACGCCTTCGGCCCTTCGGCCGATCCCTACGGCAACATCTTCGTGCCCCTGGGGATGTTGGAAAACGTCGCCAGCGAAGATGAAATCGCCGCCATGCTGGCTCATGAAATGAGCCACGTTCTGCTGCGGCACCATGATCGCCGTAAGGCGTTCATCCAGCAGAAAGAGAACGTCACTCGCATGGCGACCTTGGCGATATTGGGTGCGACAGTGGCCGACACCCGCATGGATCGCGCTGGCGATCAGGTCCGCTTCAACCAGAAGAATCCCGCTGAAACCGGCAAGATCATCAACCGTACCCTCCTCTACAGCGCCTTGATCAACAGCTTTTCCGACAATGTCTGGAACACGGCCTGGGGCCGCGTCCAGGAGGATCAGGCAGATCTGCTCGGCGTCGACCTGCTGATCCGTGCTGGCTATGCACCGCGGGCCGCCAGCCACAGCCTGCAACGCCTGGACGACTACCAGGGCAAGCAGACCCCGCTGATGGCCACCTTTCTTCAGGAACGCCAGCTGGGCCTCACGGCGGCGGTTACCAAGCTGGATGTCAATGGAGTGTTCAAGGAAGCTCAGACATTCCTCAATCAAGGCATGCTGGTGAGCATTACCACAGCCAGTGACTACCTGCAGCGCTCGCACATGTCGCCCATGCAACGTGATAAGGACCTGCGCCAGTACCTGCAGCGGGAGTATCAGGGCGAGCGGCGCGCCCAGGTGGAGCGCTCGCGCTGGTCGCACCTGCGTGAGGATCCTCGGGTACGGGCCGCACTCAGTGCCTACCGTGATGCCTATGGCGCCAATGTGGCCCTGGAGCGCAAGGATCTGCGAGGTGCTCAAGCCCTGGTCGAACGTGCCCTGTCATCACCGGTAGCCAACCAACCCGGCATCCGCCGTGCAGCCTTCAATCTTCACCTGGCCCAGGGTAATCGGCAGCAGGCGGCGGCAACCCTGCAGGCCATCGAGAACTGGCGCCTGGCGAGTCCGGAGCTTTACGAGCTGGCGATTTCCGCACGCCTGAACAATGGCGATCCCCAGGGTGCGCTCGCCTTGATCGATCAAGGCGAGCAGAACTTCGGCTCCGAAGAAATGTTCATCGTGCAGAAGATCCATGTTGCGCGACAACTCAAGGACCAGCCCGCCCAGCAGCGGCTGGGTAAGAAATGCCTGACCTATCCCAGCGTCAAGGCCAATTGCGTGAAGTTGGTGCCAGGGCTGAAGGCTTGATCCGTTACGCGAGGGACGCTTCCTGACCATGGGGCATCTCCGATTCGGCATCCGAACACCCTGTACAGGACCGCCGTCCGGTCGGTGCCGCACCCGTTCAGACCAGGCGCCGACTTCCCCCCGCCCCTTCATCGCGAAAATGCTGGGCGATGGTCAGGATCTGCGGCTCGATGGCCAGGAAGGCATCTAGCACCTGGGGATCGAAGGTGCTGCCACGCATCTCGCGCATCATCTGCAGCGAGTCTTCGTGGCTGAAAGGCTCCTTGTAGCAGCGACGACTGATCAGCGCATCGTAGATGTCGGCCACAGCCATGATTCGCCCGGCCAAGGGAATGTCTGTACCGGACAGCCTGTTGGGATAGCCGCTGCCGTCCCATTTCTCGTGGTGGGTACTGGCGATCTCGGCGGCCAGGGCGAGGAAGTTGTCATCCTCCAGATGGCTGGCGGTGCTGAGGATGATCTGGCGACCGAATTCGGCGTGCCGCTGCATCACCTGCATTTCCTCGGGCGTCAGCCGCCCGGGCTTGAGCAGGATGGCATCCGGCACCCCGACCTTGCCGATGTCATGCAGCGGCGCGGACAGGAACAGCAGCTGGATATAGTCCGGCGTCAGCAGGTCCGCCGCCTGACCGGTGCGTCTCATCTGCTCGGCGATGGCACGGACATAGTGTTGGGTGCGCTTGATATGGGCACCGGTCTCGGGATCCCGGGTCTCGGCCACCGCGGCCATCGACTCGATGGTGACCTGGCGTGAGCGTTCCAGTTGCCGGCGCCAGCGCTCTTCGTACTGGCGCGCCAGGATGATCCGGGTGACCAACGCCAGGCCCGAAAGCATCGCCACCAGCAGCAGGGGTGCGGCCAGGGGCAGGAAGACGTCGTAGCGCACGAACAGCCAGATGCCCAGCAGCTGTGGCAGGACGATCAACGCTGCCGCCAACAGGGCGAGGCGGCGCTGATTGTGGTTGTAGAAAAACCCGGCGGATAACAACAGGCCGCCGATCAGGCACAACGCCAGTTGCAGTACTCCAGCGAACTGGGGGACCCGCACCAAGGCGTCGTCCAGCAGGTCCTGGGTCAGGGCGGCCTGCAGCCTGACGCCGGAAAAGGTCTGGCCCAGGGCCGTCGTGTGCAGATCATTGAAGCCCGCGGCAGATACGCCGACGAAGACCACCTTGTCCTTGAGTCTGGCGGGCGCCACCGCGCCGCTGAGCACCGCCAGCGCCGAGACCTCTGGATAATGCTCGGCAGTGCTGTGCAGGTGCAGCAGCGCCTGGCCTCGACTGTCGAGCGGCAGACGGTGATCGCCAAGCCGCAGCACCGGTCCGGTGACGCTGGTCTCCACCACGCCCTCGGCCAGCCCCAGGGCGCGCATGGTGGCGGCCAGGGCCAGACTGGGATGGATGATGCCCTGGTGACTGAGCAGCAGGGGGGTGCGCCTGAGGATGCCATCGCTGTCACGCTGGCTGTTGATGAAGCCGCTAAAGCGCGTCTGGCTGGCGATGGGGGCTACGTTGTCCAGCGCGCCAGTAGCCTCGGGCAGCGCCAGGGCGTCGAGGGCACCGCTGAAGCCAATCCCGGGCCGTAGGCCGCTGGAAGCGGGCTGGTGCAGATCGAGGAAGAAGAAGCGGGCGGCGATGGCCCCCGTCTGTCCCATGACGTAGCCAAGATAGCCGTCGTTGTCCTGCAACTCCGCAGGCACGCCGGAAAAGCTCAGGTCGATGCCGAAGTCGTCTTTGAAGCTCTGCTGCAACGCCTTGAGCGAGGTGCGGTCCGGCTCGCTGAACAAGACGTCGATGGCGATCGCGGCGGGCTCGGCTTCGGCGATGCGGGAGAGCAGCTCGGCTACCCGATAGCGGGGCCAGGGCCACTGGCCCAGTGCCGCCAGGCTGGCTTCGTCGATGCTGACCACCTGTACCCCGGTCGCCTCCTCGTCGCTGGCCGAAAAGCGACTCAGCTGATCGTAGGCGAGGCGGTCGAGATACTGCAGTGGCGTCCATTGCAGCAAGGCGGCGAAGCCAAAGGCCAGCGACAGCCCCAGACTGACCAGGAACATCCAGGGCGCGCGACGACGCAACGGGTGGGTGACGGATTTCATGCACCAGACCCTAGAGAATCAGGACTTCGGCACGGCGATTGCGCGGCTCCGACTTTCCCGGACGAGACGGCACCAGTGGCACCGTGTCGCCGAAGAACTCGACGTTGATACGCAGTTTGGGATCGAGCCGCTGCAGCAGACCGGCCACCTTGCGGGCGCGCTGCCCCGAGAGGTCGAGATTGTAGGAAGGCGTACCCGACGCATCCGCGTGGCCGAATACCGAAATCTCGGTAGGCATGCGCTGGCGCGCAGCGTCCAGCACCTCTGGTAGCAGCGCTTTGGATTGAGGTGTCAGCTCCATACTGTCGGACCGGAAGTTGAGCACGAAGGTCTTTGGCGGCGAGGGCTGGGCCGCCAGCACCTGGCGGTGCTGCTGCTCGAAGAGCGGCTGGGCCACTGACTGCGCGGCAGTCGGCGCCTGATTCGGTCCGGCTACCGTAACCTCGGCAAAGCCCTGGTCGATTGCCTGGCGCCCGGCGGAGCTGGTGACGGAGACGGCACCGACGTGCCCATCCTCGTCGGGCATCAGGGTGACCCTGGTCTGGGGCAGCGGAGGGCTGGCACAGCCGCCCAGCACCAGCGCCGACAGCAGGATACCTAGCAGCAGGCGACCCTGGGACGAGGCAGCGATCACGGCGCTCATTGGGCCTGGACCAGGAAGCGGGTGCCACGCACGCCGATAGTGGCGGAAGGCGTCTCGATCTTCACCGAGTCGGGCGAGACCTTGCCGATCTTGCCGGACGAGTAGATAGCCGCGCCTTTGGTGAGGTAGACCGAGAAGCCATAACGGCTGCTCTTGGGTTCAAACAGGTAATCGCGCAGCTGCACATCGGCGTCGTTGCCCAGGGTGAGCAGGGTACCGTCGAGAAAGACGATGGCCGCGGTGGATTCCGGGCCCGCCTGCAAGCGATCGGCCACCTGCAGGGTGGTGCCGGCCTGGGCCTGGAAGGTCGTCGTCTGACGCAACACCTTGACGCTGCCCGACACGCTCTTGATCAGCGCGACGTGGGACTCTTCCGCGGCAGTCACCAATGGTGATCCCAGCACCTGGACACCGAGCAGCGCCAACGCGCACAGTATTCTTTTCATGCTTTCCTGTCCTTGGATGGACGACGTGCTTGGACGGTCTCTGACTAGGCAACGCGGGTTGCAGCAGGCGCCCAGGCAACTTCCCGAAGCAGCCTGCTACCCAGCGAGCCAGGCACTAGGCTCGTGAACCCAATCACCTTCTACCAGATAAACAAGCCAGGCGGCATAGCCAGCAGCACAAGTGGCAATTTGATATCACCGTTACGGGACGGGACAGTGCGAGACGAACGCTGATAACTGCGGTCTAGTGACCATCTTTCCCAGGTCGCCCTCCATGCACATCATTCTGGTCCGTCACGGCAAACCCGATCTTTCCAGTAAGGCTCGCTGCACCCCGCGGGAGATGAAGGACTGGGTCGCGCGCTACCAGGAGGCGCCGGTGCCGGCAGGCCAGGAGCCTGCGGAAACACGGCGGCTGGCGCAGGAGGCGGGCTATGTGGTGAGCAGCCCCCTGGGACGTTGCGTACGCTCGCTGGAATACCTGATGGGGCGCACGGACAGCCCGGTCGATGAGGTCTATGCCGAAGCGCACCTGCCTTATCTGGAACTCGATGCGCCGCGGCTGCCGGTCAAGGCCTGGCGCCTGCTGTTCAGATCCGCCTGGTTCCTGGGCTTCGCCGCCCATACCGAATCCATCGGCAGCTCTTCGGTGCGCGCTGGCCAGGCGGCCGATCGACTCATCGAACTGGCCGAGCGCCACGGCTCGGTGCTGTTGCTAGGACACGGCATCATGAACGTCCTGATCGCCTGGCAACTGCGCAAGCGCGGCTGGCACGGTCCGCTGCATCTGCTGCTGAAGGACTACTGGAAGCCGAGCCTCTATCGCAAAGAGCAGCGCTAGGACGCGGCGCCTGGCTTCGGTCACACCGGCCACGTCCGACGGCGGCAAGGTGACCGGTAATAGCCAGGCAACCTGCCCTCTTGCCTCTTCGTTCCGCCGGAACTGCCCGCTCACTTGTCCAGCGAAGGCCCTACCAATGCGGCGAGCTGGTCGTAGACCCCTGGCGCTGCCACCAGCAGGGGATTGCCATTGACCAGGCCCTCGTTACGCAGGAAGGCGTTGTGGCGGCCGCCCGCCTCCTGGATCAGGACCAGGCCCGCCAGGCAGTCCCAGCCATGGATCAGGGTCTCGTAATAGCCGATCAGCCGGCCGGCGGCGACGTAGGCGGTCATCAGGGCGCCCGAGCCATTGCGAAAGAACTGCCCGCCTTCGGCCAGCAGACCGGTCACGAAGGGCAGGAAGTTTTCCTTGCCACGTCTGTGGGTGGTACCCAGGCCGGTCAAGCCCTGGCGGATCTCGGTGGCGGGATGGACACGCAGTGGCTGATCGTTGACGAAGGCGCCATGCCCCCGCAGGCCATAGAAGAGTTCGTCGTGATTCGGATCCATGATCGCGCCGAGCAAGGGCTCCCCCTCGTGCATCAGGCCGATGGACACGCACCAATTGTGCAGTCCATTGAGAAAGGGCGCGGTGCCGTCGATGGGATCTATGACCCAGAGATAGGGGGCAGCCAGATCGGTTGCACCGCCCTCCTCGCCCAGCAGGCCATCCTCCGGAAAGCGCTCGCTCAGGCGTTGGCGGATGAGCTCCTCCAGCGTCTTGTCGGCGATGCTCACCACGTCCTGCAGGTCGCTGCCCTTGTGGTCCACCTGCAGCGCGCCGCGCCGGTGATAGAAGTCAAGGCCGAGTTGCGCCGCTTCCCGGGCGATCTCCTGGACGGCGCGGTAGCGTTCGGCGATGGCGGGGGCAATGTTGACCATGAAGACTCCTGGAGCAGTTGAAAAGCGCCAGGGTGCCAGCTCGGAACCAGGATGCAAATCCTCCATACGGGACGGCACCAGGTCATCGTCCTCAAGCAGAATTACGGCGTCCGGCAACCAACCCGTGTCTCCAATCATAGTGGTACAGAATACAAATCCGCTCTCACTGTAATGCAATCTCAATTGATCGCCCTCGCGGACATTCAATTCCAAGGCCGCGAAATCCCGCTTGAGTTGCCAGCCATCGGCGCAAGGCTGGCACCAGGCGTTGGGCACCCAACCAGAACGACCATCCACAGCTTTGCACCATGTCCAGCCCAGCATATCCGTGATCTCTTGCGAGCCATCGATTACCGGCTGAACGATATCGCCGCCTGCAACTGCCAGCGGATTTGGATAAGGTCGTTGATAGGCGAGACTGGCGCTACCTAAGGTGCCAGGAGGAAAGCGATAGAACATATGACTAATCCTTATTGACGCCGTCCTTACTCTTTAAGCTCTACCAGTACCAGGCGGTCACCACCATGTCATCTGCAAGCCGCAGGCTGTCGGGTATTGGCAGTCGATACGGCGAAATGTGGAAGCGGACCGCACCAAATCCGCCAGCAGCCGGTCAGAACATTCAAGCGCTCGATGTACCGGGAGGACGCCATGACCGCACAAACTTCGCTATTCCACGGCAATGGTCAGTTGCAGCAGTTGCGCCGACTGATTCCCAGAAAGCACTTCGAGTGTCTGGAGCGCCATCTGGAGCTGTTGTCGAGCGAATTCCCACTCTTCGATCATCCGCCACTGATGATCGACTGTCCCATCGCCGAAACCCTGGAAAACCTCGGCATCCGTGCCTTCCAGTGGCAAGGCAGCTGCGACCTGCCGCAGCGGATGGCCCTGGGTAGCGCGCTCATGGGTGAGGGGTTCATGGCCCAGTCCAGTACGCCCGAATACACCCTCTACCTCAATGCGCGTGGTGAAAAAGTCCTGTTGCGACAAGAGCCCGCTGCCAGCCAGACCTTGGTCAGCCTGGTCTCGGATTGCCCGCCGCTCTTCGCCTATCTGGCAGCCAAGCACCGCGAGCTGCTATCGGTTGACTGAACGGTTCGGCATCCGGTTGTCGGTGGTGTGACCGACCGGTACTCAGGATGACGAACGGGATCACAGTTACGCAGTAACGTCAGACTAAGAAGGAACCAAATAGGCAGGGTAATGGTAGATTCGCGCTTCGGATCTACCAGGAGACCCAAGGAATGGGAATTCGTATTCTGGCCAGTGTCATTGCGACCTTTGCAGCCCTTCACGCCCAGGCTGCCACCCTTCCCGCCGTACCGCCGCTCAAGCTGGCGGATCTTACGCTCAAGGCTCCCGCCGCAAGTACCGAGGTTCTCCCTAGCAGAGCCGACGCCCAGCCCCGTGACACTCGACAGCCAATCAATAGCGCCCGCTGGCTGAACGAACGTCAGACCTTTGTTCAAGAACAGCGCTGGGTATTCTAGGCCGTTCGATTGATGTCGACGGATGGCTTCCAATTCGTATGCTTTTTAATCCCGCCCAGGGAATGAATCGCCGTTTTCCAGGTCCGTCTGGTTCTATGGGCAGCTCACCCCGTCTGCCCTTTCGACCTGCATGCGGAGCCGTCATGAAACGCCTGTCCCTTCTCCTGTTCGCCGCGCTGTCGGCATGCAGTTCGGCGCCTACCTCTCCTCCGGCCGACCCCTCGCAATTCGGCGGCCGTACCCAGGAGCAACTCCGGCAGAGTTTCGGCTCGCCGCAGCGAGTCGCGCAGCTCGATCGCCTAGTGGTCTACGAATATCGCAACCTGCGCGCCCCGGGTAGCGCGACGCCGGTCTATTCCTTCCTCATCGAAAACGAACGGGTGATCGAATCTACCCCCGGAACCTTGCAGCTTTATCGCGAGGACGGCATCACCAAGGTCAAGGCGGAAAGCCTCTAGGCAGAGCGGACGCCCTTGCCGGAGGTTAACGCACGGCCTGGAAGGGATGTGCAAAAAAATACCGATTTTGGTGTCTTCCAGCATTTGTTTCCCAGGCGGCTACGGGCTGTAATCAGTCCGAGGCTTCCGCTGCCAAGGCCGCAATAGCCGGTCGCGTAGTGGGTTACAACAACAAGAAAAGCGTCTGCTGCATTGGCACAGGACGCGGAGTGCAAGATGAAAACCACACCCAAAGCGCTTTTATTGTCCGCTGTCACCCTCTCTGCAGGCCTGACCTTTTCACTGGCCCTTCAGGCCGCTGAAACGGTCACCATCGCTACCGTCAACAACAGTGACATGATCCGCATGCAGCGGCTGTCCAAGACCTTCGAAGAACAGCATCCCGACATCAAACTCAACTGGGTGGTGCTGGAGGAAAACGTGCTGCGGCAGCGGCTGACCACCGACATCGCCACCCAGGGCGGTCAGTTCGACGTCCTGACCATCGGCATGTACGAGACCGGCCTCTGGGGCGCCCAGAACTGGCTGGAGCCCATGAAGGACCTGCCCGCCAACTACGACCTGGACGACCTCTTCCCGTCGGTTCGCGAAGGCCTGTCGGTCAAGGGCGCCCTCTATGCGCTGCCCTTCTACGCTGAAAGCTCCATCACCTATTACCGCAAGGACCTGTTCCAGCAGGCTGGCCTGACCATGCCCGCCCAGCCCACCTGGACCCAGATCGCCGAGTTCGCCGGCAAGCTGCATCAGCCGGACAAGGACCAGTACGGTCTCTGCCTGAGAGGCAAGGCCGGCTGGGGCGAGAACATGGCCCTGGTCACCACCATGGCCAACGCCTTCGGCGCGCGCTGGTTCGATGAAAAGTGGCAACCGGAATTCACCGGTCCGGAATGGACCGCGGCGGCCAACTACTACGTCACCAACATGAAGAAGTACGGTCCGCCCGGCGCCTCCAGCAACGGCTTCAACGAAAACCTGGCGCTGTTCAACAGCGGCAAGTGCGCCATCTGGGTCGATGCCAGCGTCGCCGGCTCCTTCACCATGGACAAGAGCCAGAGCAAGGTCGCCGACAGCGTCGGCTTCGCCGGCTCGCCGCGCGAGGTCACCGACAAGGGCTCCTCCTGGCTGTACGCTTGGTCCCTCGGTATCCCAACCTCCTCCAAGCACAAGGATGCCGCCAAGACCTTCGTGACCTGGGCCACCTCCAAGGACTACGCCAAGCTGGTCGCGGACAAGGACGGCATCGCCAACGTGCCGCCGGGTACCCGCAAGTCCACTTACAGCCAGGCCTACATGGACGCGGCGCCCTTCGCCAAGGTCTCCCTGGACATGCTGCAGCACGCCGACCCGGCCCACCCTTCGGCCAAGCCGGTGCCCTATGTGGGCATCCAGTACGTGACCATTCCCGAGTTCCAGGCCATCGGCACTTCGGTGGGCAAGCTGTTCGCTGCGGCCCTCACCGGGCAGATGTCGGTCGAGCAGGCCCTGCAGGCGGCTCAGCAGTCCACCGCCCGGGAAATGAAGCGCGCCGGCTATCCCAAGTAGCGCTGGATACCGGGATCCGCCGCGCGCGGATCCCGGCCTAGCGGCTTTCCCTGCCTGATCCGCCACTGGCCTCGCGAGACGCCAGTGCCTCGTCACGGCCCACTGCCTTGCGGAGCATCGCCATGCAGACCTCCACCCTCAAGACGCCTGCCGTCGAAACTCCTGCCGCACCCGCCCGGCGTCAACGCCATCGTGCCGGTCCCGGCTGGTTCCTGATCAGTCCTTCGGTGGCCTTGCTGCTGGTGTGGATGCTGGTGCCCCTGGGCATGACCATCTGGTTCTCGCTGATCCGCTACAACCTGCTGTATCCCGGCGAGCATGGCTTCGTCGGCCTGGAGAACTTCGAATACTTCGTCACCGATGCCGGCTTCTGGCCCGGCATGAGCAATACCTTGCTGCTGGTGGGCAGCGTGCTGCTGATCAGCGTGGTCTTCGGCGTTCTGATCTCGGCGCTGCTGGAGGCCAGCGAGTTCCTTGGCCGCGGCATCGTCCGCGTCCTGCTGATCTCACCCTTCTTCATCATGCCCACGGTCAGCGCCCTGATCTGGAAGAACCTGATCTTCCATCCGGTCTCCGGCATCCTCGCGGCGGTCTGGAAGCTGTTCGGCGCCACCCCGGTGGACTGGCTGGCCACCCATCCGCTGCTGTCGATCATCCTGATCGTGTCCTGGCAGTGGCTGCCCTTCGCCATCCTCATCCTGATGACCGCCATGCAGTCGCTGGACCAAGAGCAGAAGGAAGCCGCGCGCCTGGACGGTGCCGGTCCGCTCGCCATCTTCTGGCACCTGACCCTGCCGCACCTGGCGCGCCCCATCGCCGTGGTGGTGATGATCGAAACCATCTTCCTGCTGTCGGTGTTCGCCGAGATCTACACCACCACCAGCGGCGGTCCGGGCTTCGCCTCCACCAACCTGGCCTACCTGATCTACAACCAGGCCCTGCTGCAGTTCGACGTCGGCCTGGCCTCCGCCGGTGGCCTGATCGCCGTGATCATCGCCAACATCGCCGCCATCATCCTGGTGCGGATGCTTGGCAAGAACCTGACCCAACAGTGAGGACCCTGACATGCTGACGCTCAAGCAATCCCGGCGCCTGCAGAGCCTGCTGCTGGGCCTGCTCGCCTGGCTGGTGGCGCTGCTGCTGTTCTTCCCGATCTTCTGGATGGTACTGACCAGCTTCAAGACCGAGATCGACGCCTTCGCCACGCCGCCGCAGTTCTTCTTCATCCCCACCCTGGAGAACTACCTGACCATCCAGGCGCGTAGCGACTACTTCCACTTCGCGCTGAACTCGGTGGTGATCTCCTTTGGTGCCACCCTGCTCAGCCTGCTGTTGGCGCTACCAGCGGCCTACTCGATGGCCTTCCACGAGACCAAGCACACCCAGCGCCTGCTCTTGTGGATGCTGTCCACCAAGATGCTGCCGGCGGTCGGGGTGCTGGTACCCATCTACCTGCTGGCCAAGCAGTTCGAACTGCTCGACAGCCGGCTGCTGCTGATCGCCGTCTACACCCTGATCAACCTGCCGATCGTGGTCTGGATGGTCTACACCTATTTCAAGGACATTCCCAAGGACATCCTCGAGGCCGCGCGCCTGGATGGCGCCACCACCTACCAGGAAATCGTCCGGGTGCTGCTGCCGATCGCCAAGGGCGGCATCGCCTCGACCATGCTGCTGTCGCTGATCCTGTGCTGGAACGAGGCCTTCTGGTCGTTAAATCTTACGTCGTCCAATGCCGCCCCCCTGACCGCGCTGATCGCCTCCTACTCCAGTCCCCAGGGACTGTTCTGGGCCAAGCTGTCGGCCGTCTCGACGCTGGCCTGTGCCCCCATCCTGATCTTTGGCTGGATCAGCCAGAAACAACTCGTCCGCGGCCTGTCGTTCGGCGCGGTGAAATAAGAACAAGAGGACTCCTGTCATGGCCAATCTGAAAATCCGCAGCCTGCGCAAGGGCTTCGACTCGCTGGAAATCATCAAGGGCGTCGACCTGGACATCAACGACCGTGAGTTCGTGGTCTTCGTCGGTCCCTCGGGTTGCGGCAAGTCCACCCTGCTGCGCCTCATCGCCGGTCTGGAAGAGGTCAGCAGCGGGACCCTGGAACTGGACGGGCGCGACATCACCGAGGTCTCGCCAGCCAAACGTGACCTGGCCATGGTGTTCCAGACCTACGCCCTCTATCCGCACATGAGCGTGCGCAAGAATCTGTCCTTCGCCCTGGACCTGGCCAAGATCGACAAGCAGGAAGTGGAGCGCAAGGTCACCGATGCCGCCCGCATCCTCGAACTGACACCCCTGCTGGAGCGCAAGCCGCGCCAGCTCTCCGGCGGCCAGCGCCAGCGTGTGGCCATCGGCCGCGCCATCGTCCGCCAGCCAAAGATCTTCCTGTTCGACGAACCCCTGTCCAACCTGGACGCCGCCCTGCGCGTGCAGATGCGCCTGGAGCTGGCACGCCTGCACCAGGAACTGCAGGCCACCATGATCTACGTGACCCACGACCAGGTAGAGGCCATGACCCTCGCCACCAAGGTGGTGGTACTGAATGGCGGGCGGGTCGAGCAGGTCGGCTCGCCCCTCGAGCTCTATCACCATCCGGCCAACCTCTTCGTCGCCGGCTTCCTCGGCACGCCGAAGATGGCCTTTCTCAAGGGCAAGGTGCTGGCCACCGACGCCCAGGGCGTGGAAGTGGAGCTGGCCGCCGGTCCGCGCCTGCACCTGCCGCGGCGCGGTGACGGCCTGACGGTTGGCAGTCCGGTGACCCTGGGCATTCGCCCGGAACACCTGCGCCTGGCCGCCGACGGCCAGCTGCCGGTAATCAGCGATGTGGCCGAACGCCTGGGCAGCGACACCTATTGCCACATGGTCACCGAGGCCGAGGAGCCGCTGACCGTGCGCGTGCCGGGTGACTGCGCCGTGGCCTACGGCGAACGCCAGCGCCTGGCCCTGGACGTGGACTTCTGTCACCTGTTCGACGAACAGGGCCGCGCCGTGGCGCCGCTGCTGCGCCAGGCCGCCTGATCTCCCCTTCTCTCCTGGTCATGGCCGACCATGACCAGGAGCGCCTTCTGCCAGGATCCCTCTCATGAAACTCAATCGCCAGAATCTCGACCAGCTTCCCGCATACATCGCCAAGCCCTCCTACGCCGCCTGCCAGCTGCGTCAGGGCATCGTCCACATCGGCGTCGGCGGCTTCCACCGCGCCCACCAGGCCATCTACACCGAAGCCCTGCTCAACCAGGGCCGCGACCTGGACTGGAGCATCTGCGGCGTCGGCCTGCGCGCCGAGGACCGCGCCATGCGTGACGCCCTGGCCGGACAGGACTACCTCTATACCCAGGTGGTGCTGGCCGACGAGCCGGACACCGAGGTCCGCGTCGTCGGCGCCATCAGCGGCATGCTGCTGGCAGAGGACGGCACCCAAACGCTGATCGACAAGCTGGCCCATCCCAGCACCCGCATCGTCTCCCTCACCATCACCGAGGGCGGCTACTGCATGGATGACAGCACTGGCGAATTCAACTTCAAACTGCCGCTGATCCAGCACGACCTGCAGCATCCCGGCGATCCGCGCAGCGTCTTCGGCTTCCTGCTGGCGGCCCTGGCCAAGCGCCGCGCCGAGGGCACCGGCCCCTTCACCGTGATGTCCTGCGACAACCTTCCGCACAATGGCCAGGTGACCCGCAAGGCCCTGCTGGCCTACGCCGGCCTGGTAGACGAAGAGCTGCACGGCTGGATCGCCGAGCACGTCAGCTTCCCTAACGCCATGGTCGATCGCATCACCCCCATGACCAGCACCGCCCATCGCGAGGCCCTGCTGGCCGAACACGGCGTCGAGGATGCTTGGCCGGTGGTCTGCGAGCCCTTCCTGCAGTGGGTGCTGGAAGACAAATTCGTCGCCGGCCGTCCGGCCTGGGAAGACGTCGGCGTGCAGTTCACCGATGACGTCACCCCCTACGAGGAGATGAAGATCAAGCTGCTCAACGGCAGCCACCTGGCCCTCACCTACCTGGGCTTCCTCAAGGGCTATCGCTTCGTCCACGAGACCATGGCCGACCCGCTGTTCGTGCGCTACATCCGCACCTACATGGACGAGGACGTGACCCCGCAGCTGGCCCCGGTACCCGGCATCGATCTCGACCAGTACAAGGACACCCTGATCGAGCGCTTCTCCAATCGCGCGATCGCCGACCAGCTGGAGCGGGTCTGCTCCGACGGCTCCTCGAAGTTTCCCAAGTTCACCGTGCCGACCATCAACCGGCTGATCGAAGACGACCAGGCCATGGATCGCGCGGCGTTGGTGGTGGCCGCCTGGGCGGTCTATCTGCGCGGCGTGGACGAGAGCGGGGCGACCTATCGCATCCCCGATCCGCGGGCCAACTACTGCGAGGAGCTGGTGCAGGATCAGAAGAACCTCACCGAGCGCCTGCTGGGCGCCGAGGAAATCTTCGGCAAGCACATCCCGAAATCCGCCGCCTTCGTTGCCGCCTTCGAGCGGCAGCTGTACAACTTGCGGACCCATGGGGTCAGCGCCACCTTGCAGACCCTGCTCGGCGACTAGCCTTGGCAAAACGCTGCCTAGGTAGCGTCGATGGTTCATACAAGCCCTAACAACAAGGAGCGGCCAGGCATGAAGTTTCTCGGGATCGACTGCGGTACCCAGGGCACCAAGGCGGTGATCCTGGATGTCGAGCGCGGCGTGGTACTGGGTGAAGGCAATGCGCCTCACCCCCTGACCGAGGGCGCCAATGGCCGTCGCGAGCAGAATCCGGCGGACTGGATCAGGGCACTGGTAGCGGCTACCCGCGCCGCCCTGGCCCAGGCCGGCAGCGATGGCCAGGACATCCTCGGTGTTGGCGTCTCGGGCCAGCAGCATGGTCTGGTGCTGCTCGACGACAGCGGCAAGGTGCTGCGTCCGGCCAAGCTCTGGTGCGACACCGAGTCCACCCCGGAAAACCAGCGTCTGCTGGAGCATCTCGGCGGCGCGGCAGGCTCCATCGAGCGCCTGGGCCTGGCCATCGCGCCGGGCTATACCGTCTCCAAGCTGCTCTGGACCCAGGAGCAGCACCCGGAGGTGTTCGACCAGATCGCCCGGGTGCTGCTGCCCCACGATTACCTGAACTTCTGGCTGACCGGTCGCGCCGTGGCGGAGTACGGCGATGCCTCGGGCACCGGCTATTTCAACGTACGAACGCGCCAATACGACCTGGAACTGCTGCGCCATATCGACCCCAGCGGTCGCCTGGAACGTGCCCTGCCGGAGCTGATCGAGGCCGACCAGCCGGTCGGTCGCCTACGGCCGGAGGTCGCCAGCCAGCTGGGCATCAATCCCCAGGCGCTAGTCTCCAGCGGCGGCGGCGACAACATGATGGGCGCGCTGGGCACCGGCAACAGCCGTGCCGGCCAGATCACCCTGAGCCTAGGTACCTCGGGCACCCTCTATGGCTACTCCGACGAACCACGTATCAGCGATCATCCGGCGGTGGCGGGCTTCTGCTCGTCCAACGGCGGCTGGCTGCCGCTGATCTGCACCATGAACCTGACCAATGCCAGCGGCCAGATCCGCGAACTGCTCGGCCTGGATCTGGCCGAATTCACCCGTCTGGTGGCGGAATCGCCCATCGGGGCCGAGGGGGTGCTGATGCTGCCCTTCCTCAATGGCGAACGGGTACCGGCGCTACCGACGGCGACCGCCAGCCTGCACGGCCTCACCGCCACCAACCTGACCCGCGCCAACCTGTGCCGGGCGGTGGTCGAGGGGGTCAGCTTCGCCCTGAGATATGGCTTCGATCTGCTGCGCGACCTGGGCATGCCTGGTGACACCCTGAGACTCATCGGCGGGGGTGCCAAGAGCCCGGTGTGGCGGCAACTGATCGCCGATCTGATGAACACCCCGGTGGTCTGCCCGGTCCACGGCGAAGCCGCCGCCCTGGGCGGCGCCCTGCAGGCCGCATGGTGCTGGAGTCGGGAACAGGGCCGCCCGGAGTCGTTGGACAGCCTTACCGAGCGCTGCGTGCACCTGGACCCGGCCAGCCGCGCCGAACCGGATCCCGCCCGGGTCGCCGAGTACGAAGCGGCCTACCAGCGCTATCGGCAGCAATTACGTGACAGCTACGGGGTAGCCTAGCGAGCGGAGGGGGTGGAAAACGCCAGGCGGTTTTCACCCCATGGAGACTCAGCCGTAGGTTGGGCTGAGCACCGCGAAGCCCAACAAAACACAGCCGTACCTTTACATCGTTGGGCTTCGCTGCGCTCAGCACCAACCTACGTCTCAGGCCTTGCCGATCGGCACGAAGGGCGCATCCAGCAGCCGGGCGAGGTCCGTCGGTGCCAGGGCCACTTCCAGTCCGCGGCGCCCCGCACTGACATGGATGCTCGGCAGCTCCGCGGCGGACTCGTCGATGAAGGTGCGCAGCCGCTTCTTCTGCCCCAGCGGACTGATGCCACCCACTAGGTAACCAGTGCTGCGCTGGGCCTGGTCGGGCTTGGCCATCTCCAGCTTCTTCACCCCGGCCGCCTGGGCCAAGGCCTTGAGATCCAGGGTCCCGGCGACCGGCACGATGGCCACCAGCAACTCCTGCTTCTCGCTCGCCGCCAGCAGGGTCTTGAACACCGTCGCCGGCGCCAGCCCGAGCTTTTCCGCGGCCTCCAGGCCGTAGGAGGCGGCCTTGGGATCATGGTGGTAGCTCAGCACCTCGTGGGGCACCTGGCTTTTCTTGAGCAGTTCTATCGCCGGGGTCATGCCAGCACTCCTTGGGGATCGGCCACCTCGGCCCGCCCGCGGCCCTGCGCCTTGGCCCGGTAGAGGGCGAAGTCGGCGGCCTGCAGCCAGTGGGCAACGTCATCGTAGGCCCGGTCGAATCCGGCGACGCCGCAGCTCATGCCGACGCGGACGTTTTGGCGATCGCCAGGGCTGCCCGCCTGCATCTCGTGGAGGCGCTCCTGCAGGCGGCGAATCAGATCCAGGGCTCGCTCGGGCGAGGTGTCGGGTAAGAGGATACCGAATTCATCGCCGCCGAAACGACCAGCGAGATCACTGGTGCGGATGGTGCGCGCCAGCAGACCGGAAAACTGGCGCAGCATCTCGTCACCGGCCTGGTGGCCGAAGCGATCGTTGACCAGCTTGAAGTTGTCCAGGTCGATCATCACCAGGCTGGCCTCGGCGCCACTGCGCTTGCAGCGGGCGAACTCACGCTGCAGCAGCTGATCCCAGTGCGTTCTGTTGTGCAGACCGGTCATGCCATCCTGCTTGCTGATCAGCTCCAGCTCCTGCTTGCGCCGCGACAGCTGCTGCGCCAGGCGAAAGCTCACCAGGCCCAGGGCCCAGGGGTAGGCGACGATCATCGGCAGGCAGGCATAGATCTGCGCCGTCGAGGTCTGGATGGCGACCGGGTGGCGCAGCACGACCAAGCCGATGAGGATGCCGGCCAGCTGCGCGAGCAGGCCGCGGCGCCAAAACACCAGGCCACCGGCGCCCAGCATGTTGAGGCTGGTCATGGCGAGCAGGGTCACGCTGGGCAGAAGGTTGAAGCCCATGCTCGCCACCCAGAAGCCCGCCGAGCCACAATCCAGCAACAGGTTGCTCAACTCGGCGCGATAGGGATCCCGGGCGCGGACGGCGCGCAGATAGGCCAGCGGCGACCACAGCAGCGCATTGGCCAGCAGCAGGATCCACAGGCCGACGGATACCGGCTGGGTGATCTGGACCGAGACGATGCAGCTCAGGCTGAGCAACAGGCCAACCGCCCGGGGCAGCCAAAGCCGCCGGGCGAAACTGTGGCCACGCGTGAGCGCATCTGGCATTGGCGATCCCCACTGCGACGGACGATGAAAGGTCGCGCATTATCAGTGGATGAGGGCAAAACGCCAGCGACCCGCGACCTGAACGTCGTTTACCGATAGCTACGACGCGCCTAGACACTGCCAGAAGGAAACATCGGGTGACACGAGCACCAGACGAACAGCCTTGAACCTCGGCCTGACCGGCCTCATCCAATGGTCAGGCCCGTCAAAAAGAGGAAGCCGCATGCAAGTTCAAGTCAACAGTGACCACAACATCGAAGGCAGCGCCGGTTTGCAGAATTGGGTGACATCCGTGGTGGAAGATCGCCTGGATCGTTTCGACGAACTCCTGACCCGCGTCGAGGTGCACCTCAACGACGAAAACGCCGGCAAGTCCGGTGCCCAGGACAAGCGCTGCCAAATGGAAGCGCGCATCAAGGGCCATCAACCCCTCTCGGTCACCCACAAGGCCGAGTCCCTCGACCTGGCAGTGGATGGCGCAGCGGACAAGTTGCTGCGAGCCATCACCCACCTGTCTGGCAAATTGGAGAAGAAGCGCCTTTCCGGCGGCGAACTCAATGACCCCCTTGCCCTGGAGGATTCCGAAGAGTTCAAGGATTCCTTGCGGCAGGACGAATTCCTTGAACGGGAGCAACTGGCTCACGATCACGAGTTGAAGTAAGGCAACCTCTGGCTTCAGCCTACAACCGGGGCCGCTCATCGAGCGGCCCCGGTCTTTTCCACCCCGGCAAAAAGGATGCTCCATGCCCTCCCCCTTTCGCGTCGCCCTGATCGGCTATGGCTTCGTCGGTCAAACCTTCCACGGCCCGCTGCTGCGCTCCATCCCCGGCCTCACCCTGGAACTGGTGGCCTCGCGGGACGCCGAGCGAGTGCACGCCGATCTGCCCGAGGTCCGGGTGACGGCGGATTACCTGGCCGCCGTGCAGGATCCGGCCATCGACCTAGTGGTCATCGCCTCCCCCAACCAGACCCATGCGCCCCTCGCCAGCGCCGCTTTGGCGGCGGGCAAGCACGTGGTGGTCGACAAGCCCTTTACCGTCACCCTCGCCGAAGCGCGGCAGCTGTCCCAGGAAGCCGACCAGGCCGAACGGTTGCTGTCGGTGTTCCAGAATCGGCGCTGGGACAGTGATTTCCTCGGATTGCAGGAGGTACTCGCCAGTGGAGCTCTGGGTGAATTGACCAGCCTGGAGTCCCGGATCGAACGCTTTCGTCCCGAGGTGCGAAACCGCTGGCGAGAGGCGGATCTGCCCGGCAGTGGCCTCTGGTTCGACCTGGGCCCCCACCTCCTGGATCAGGCACTCTGCCTGTTCGGTCTGCCGCGGCGCCTGCAGGCAAATCTGGTGCGGCAACGACCCGGCGCCCTTACCGATGACTGGTTCCAGGTGCAACTGGACTACGGCGCCCGCCAGGTGACCCTGAGAGCCGGCATGCTGGCCGCCGGTGGCGTACCCCGTTTCCTTGCCCAGGGCACTGACGGCAGCTGGATCAAGACAGGCGCGGATCGCCAGGAAGATGCCCTCAAGGCAGGCGTTCGTCCGGGTGGACCCGAGTGGGGTCAGGATCCCGATCCAGGTTGGCTAATCGGCGCCGATCGCGCGCGCCGGGCGCTGCCCACGCCTGCTGGCGATCATCGGCGCTATTACCTGGCGCTGGTCGAGGCCCTTGCCGGGCGTGCGGCCAATCCCGTATCACCCGCTCAGGCCTGCGCCCTCATGGCCTTGCTGGAGACCGCGCAACGCTCCGCGGCGGAAGGCCGGGCCCTGGAACCCGAACTGACCGCACCCGAACGCACCGCCTACTGACTGGCCACCCACTGCGGACGCCGTCCCGCCAGGCGTTCGCCCAACTGGCGCAGGGTGCGCGAGAGACGCCGCTCGATCCACTCGTAGCTGCCCCAGGCCAGCAGCAGGATCACCGGCAGGCAGACCGCCAGGGTCTGGTAGGGGCTCAGCCCCCACTGCTGGTGCAGCCAGTAGTCGCCCAGCCAGAGCACGATGACGTGCACCAGGTAGACCGAATAGGACCAGTCCCCCAGTGCCTTGCACAGGCGTGAGCCGGCGAACCAGGGTTCGAGGATCACGCAGGCGCCCACCAGGACCGCGCTGGGCACGCCCCAGGTCAGCAGCCGCCAGGGATGGTCCGCCGGAAAGGCCACCAGACAGACCAGTGCCGCCAGAGCAGCCGTCAGGGCCAGCGGCTTGGAGCCGCGCAGGGCGCCGCGCCGATAGAGCGCCGCCAGGCTCACGCCTAGCAGGAACTCGAAGATGATCGGATTGCGATAGAAACTGCTGACGAAGGACTCGCGGGCCAGCACCAGGCTGACGAGGATCACCAGCAGACTGACCACGCCGATGCGCCAGCGCTCGGCCACGCCAAAGGACAGGGCAAACAGCAGGTAGAACAGCATCTCGAAGTTGAGCGTCCAGCCCACCGGCAGGATCGGATAATGGCCGAAGCCCGCCGGGTTCTCGCTGGGAATGAAGAACAGCGAGAGTAGTAGTTCCCGTGCGGCGATCCCGTAGACCGGCATCACGTCGCTGGCCAGATAGAGGATCAGCGCCGTCACCGCGGTGTACAGCCAATAGGCCGGGACGATACGGGCGATGCGGTGCCAGAGGAAGGTGCTGCGCCTGAGCGATCGGCCGGCGGTGGACAGGTAGATCACGAAGCCGCTGAGTACGAAGAAGATATCGACCCCGACCTGTCCCCGGGTGGAGAGCAGATGGCCGCCGAGGCTGTCGGCGTGGAAGTCGAAGAACACCTGCATGAAGTGATGAAAGACCACCAGCCAGGCGGCCAGGGCCCTGAGAGCCTGCAGTGAAACCAGCATTGTAGAACCTTTCCCTCCTCGTCCCGCCAGGCACGACCCAGCGCCGCGCCGTCATTGTGGACGGCATGGGCAGGTCGGGTGTTCCCGGGAAAAGGCGGGATTGCGCCGGATCACAGGCTGAACGGATCAATGCTCGACCCGTTCAGCGGCAGTTCAGGCGGCGGGTCTCATTGCAGGCTGAGACGCCAGGCGCGGTGGATCTTGGGATTGCGCGCGAAATCCGGATCCAGGGTGCTGGCGCTGATCTCCTCGACGCGATAACGCTCGGCGAGGCCTGCATCCAACTCGAACTTGCGGAAGTTGTTGGAGAAGTACAGCACGCCATTGCGACTCAGATGGGCCATGGCGGAGTCGATCAGGGCGACGTGATCGCGCTGGACGTCGAACACGCCTTCCAGACGCTTGGAATTGGAGAAGGTCGGCGGATCGACGAAGATCAGATCGTATTCGCCGCGATCGTTTTCCAGCCAGTGCAGGACATCGCCCTGCTCCAGGCGGTGTCGCTCGGAAAAGCCGTTGAGCGCCAGGTTGCGTCGAGCCCAGTCCAGGTAAGTTCGCGAGAGATCGACGCTGGTGGTGCTGCGCGCTCCGCCCACCGCGGCCTGCACCGTGGCGGCGCCGGTGTAGCAGAACAGGTTGAGGAAGCGCTTGCCCTGGGCTTCCTGACGCAGGCGTAGGCGCAGCGGGCGATGGTCGAGGAACAGACCGGTATCCAGGTAGTCGGTGAGATTCACCAGCAGTTTGGCACCCGCCTCCTCCACCTGCAGGAATTCACCCTGGGCCGCCTGACGCTCGTACTGCTTGGTGCCGCTCTGCCGCTCGCGCCGCTTGACCACCACCCGCGCCGGATCGATGTTCAGAGCCTGGGGAATGGCGGCCAGGGCATCGAGCAGGCGCGCCTGGGCCTTGTCCGGATCGATGGAACGGGGCGGTGCATACTCCTGCACGTGCACCCGGTCACCATAGAGATCCACGGCCACCGCGTACTCGGGCATGTCGGCGTCATAGAGGCGATAGCACTGCACGCCCTGGTTGCGCGCCCACTTGCCGAGCTGCTTGAGATTCTTCTGCAGGCGATTGGCGAACATCTGCCCGCCTTCGCTGAGCTTGGCCGGTTCCGCCGCCTGATCGATGGCCGAGCGCTCGCCGCTGCGGCTGCCGGTGACGAACTGGCGGGTCTCCACCTCGAACATCAGCAGCTTGCAGGGCAAGGCGCCGTTCCAGAAGGCGTACTGCTTGTGACTGCGGATCCCCATGCGCTTGCCCAGTTCGGGCGCACCGGTAAAGACCCCCGCGCGCCAGCCCAGGCAGGCCTGGCGCAACCGCTCGCCGAGATTCTGGTAGAGATACAGCAGACTGGCTTCATCGCCCAGGCGCTCGCCATAGGGCGGGTTGCAGATCACCAGACCGGTCTGGCCCTTGTCCGGCCGCGGCTCGAAGTTGGCCACCTCGCCCTGGTAGACCTTGATCCACTCGGACAGACCGGCGCGCTCGATGTTGTTGCGCGCCGGCTGGATCAGTCGGGGATCGGCTTCGTAACCGCGGATCCAGGCCGGTGTCTTGGCCAGGCCAGCCGCCGCCCGCGCTTCGGCGTCCTGATGCAGCTGCTGCCAGAGCGCGGGCACATGGCCCAGCCAGGCGGAAAAGCCCCAGCGCTCGCGGCGCAGGTTGGGCGCGATGTCCGCCGCCATCAGCCCGGCCTCGACCAGGAAGGTACCCACCCCACACATGGGGTCGGCCAAGGCCCCGCCCGCCGCGGCCAGGGCCGGCCAGCCGGCACGGATCAGCACCGCGGCCGCCAGATTTTCCTTGAGCGGCGCCGCCCCCTGCTGCAGGCGATAGCCGCGCTGGTGCAGGCTCTGGCCGGAGAGATCCAGCGACAGGATGGCCTGACCCCGCTCCAGGTGCAGATGGACGCGCAGGTCCGGGGCGACCTTGTCGACCGTGGGTCGTTGCCCGGTGCGTTCACGCAGGCGGTCGACGATGGCGTCCTTGACCTTGAGGGCGCCGAAATGGGTGTTGTCGATGCCCGCGCCCTGGCCGCTGAAGCCCACCGCCAGGGTGCCGTTGGGCGCCAGGTGCTCTTCCCACTCCACGCCATGCACACCCAGGTACAGCCCCTGGGGGTCTTCCACCGGGAAGCGGGCCAGCACCAGCAGCACCCGGTTGGCCAGGCGCGACCAGAGGCAGAGGCGGTAGGCGTCCGCGAGACTCGCCTCGCCGCGCACCGCCGCGGTCTGGCTACGGGCTTCCTGCAGGCCGAGGCCCTGGGCCTCTTCCAGCAGCAGGGTCTCGAGCCCCTTGGGACAGGTGAGGATGAGTTGTTGCATCGCGGACATCGTTGAATCCATAGGTTAGCGAAAGGCGCTTCTCTGCCTTTGGTCGGATTGACCGGTAAGGACAGCGCCTCCCGTGAAAGTTTGACTGCGTCTCAACAAGCCGCAGTGACGGCATTCCAGCGGCGGTTTATCGCCATTTCATTTCGATTTGATTACGTCTTATAGCTAAAAGGTCGTTCCCAGCCAGGGTCTCATTGGTTAGTAATTGACCACCCGCAGCGCGAAGGTGCGGGGCGGATGTCAGGACGCCGGCTCTGGCATCCAGGCCTGCAACGGGCCATGGACAATCTGCAAGTCAACCTACGAGGGCACTACCCTATGAGAAGACTCAAGCGTGATCCAATGGAACGAGCTTTCCAGCGTGGTTATCAGCACGGCATTGTGGGCAAATCGCGGGACCTCTGCCCCTTCACCCAGGACGCCGTCCGGCAGGCCTGGCTCAATGGCTGGCGTGAGGGCCGTAGCGACCAATGGGACGGCTACGTAGGCACCGCCGGTCTTCAACGCGTGAATCAACTTCAAGCCGTAGGCTAATTCGATTTCACTAGCGGAAGCCCGAGGGCTTCCACCAGCGTTCTGGTTTTGTTCCAGTCAGATCCCTTCCCAGGATCAGGGACCCGGTCCCACGGGGGCTCCCAGCGAGCCCCCTATCCCTCAGCGGCGTGCTGCCGCGATCGCGTCCACGGCTTCGCGGATCAACGCCGGTCCGCGATAGATGAAGCCGCTGTAGAGCTGCACCAGACTGGCCCCTGCGGCGATCTTTTCCGCCGCATCTTCCCCCGACAGGATCCCGCCCGCCGCGATGATCGGCAGCCGGCCACCCAGTTCGCCCGCCAAGACCCGTACCACATGGGTGCTCTTTTCCCGCACCGGAGCGCCCGACAGGCCACCAGCCTCGGCGGCATAGGGCAGATTCTCCACCCCTTCGCGCCCCAGGGTGGTGTTGGTGGCGATGATGGCGTCCATCCCGGCATCGCGGATCGCCTGGGCGGTCAGCACGATTTCCTCATCGGTCATGTCCGGGGCGATCTTGATGGCGATGGGCACCCGCCGGCCATGCTGGACCGCCAGGTCTTCCTGGCGCTGGCGCAGGGCTTCCAGCAGGCTCTTGAGCGCATCACCGAATTGCAGACTGCGCAGGCCGGGCGTGTTGGGCGAGCTCACGTTCACCGTGATGTAGCTGGCATGGGCGTAGACCCGGTCCAGGCCGATCAGGTAGTCGTCCACCGCCCGCTCCACCGGGGTACTGGCGTTCTTGCCGATGTTGATCCCCAACACACCCTGGAAGCGCGCCGCCTTGACCCGCTCGATCAGGGCGTCGACACCCGCATTATTGAAACCCATGCGGTTGATGATGGCGTCGGCCTGTTCGAGACGGAACAACCGCGGCTTGGGATTGCCCGGCTGCGGCCGTGGCGTCACGGTGCCGATCTCGACGAAGCCGAAACCCAGGCCGGCGAAGCCATCGATGGCGGCGCCGTTCTTGTCGAGTCCGGCGGCCAGGCCCACCGGATTGGGAAACTCCAGACCCATGACCTGGACCGGCAGCCGACCCGGCCGCCGTCCGAGACCGGTCAGGCCCAGACGACCGGCGGCACCGATCAGGTCCAGCGCCAGATCGTGCGATCCTTCAGGAGACATTTTGAAAAGCAGAGGACGGAGCGCGTCGTACATGGCGGACTCACAGGCAATTCGGAAAACGCGCATTATACAGGCTTGCCAGCGGCCATACGTCGCTCGCGCCGGACTCGAACGGTCACTTGCACAAAAGATCCTACCTTTCGGGAATCATTTGACGATAGCGCGGTCTTTGCCACGCTAGAATCGGCCGTGCAGTTCCTATCCGCCCTGGAGATCCCATGAGCAACAGTGCCAACCTCCTGGGCAGCCCCTGGTCTTCATTGGCCTTGCATCTGCATCCTTCCCTGGCCAGCCGCCGCATCCAGCGCTGCCTGGAGCGGCTGGCCGACGCCTTCGTCCCCTTGCCCGCGCCAACCGACAGCCTTTGGTGGGATGAAGGCCATCCGCTGCATCTGCTCCTCGGCCTGCCACGCGCCGCCCTGTCCGGCCCGACCCAGGAGATCAAGAGCCGGGCCCATGCCCTACTGAGTCAACTGGTGGTGGCTGAAACCGTTCAGGTCGCCGCTCTCGACCTGCGCGCCATCGATGGACTCTGCCAGCGTCTAGGCGACAGCACACCCGCGACAGTGGTGCAGCTGGAGGAGCTGGCCGCCCTGCCCGCGGCGCGCGAGCAGGTGCGGATCATCGGCTATCGGGATTTTCAGGCGGCGCTCTATCGCACCCTGCCGAATCTGTCCGCGGAACAGACTCTGCGTCTGCGCCAGGCCAGCTGGCGGGGTACTCGGCTATTCCTGGAAAACGACCCAGCCACCACGCTCGCCTTTGCCAGCATCATCGCCTATGCCCGGATTCGCGGCATCGCCGTGGAGGTGCCGGCGCAGATCCAGCGTCTGCGCCTGGACCCGGCGGCCATCGACCGCCTGCAAGAGGCCTTTGCCCTCTATGCCCTGCCCAACGCGGTCTGGAACCACCCGGATTTCATCCAGGTGCTGCTGGGGCTGAAGCTCGACTATGCGCGCCTGCCGCTGCCCGCACCGGGCCAGGATCTGGAATGGCTGCTACTGCCCAACGAGGTGGCGAGCACCCGGGTCCTCGCCGAGATTCTCGAACGCCTCGGCGCGGCCGAGGTGATCGGCTACCTGCAGGCGCTCTAGCGATCGCTCAGCAGGCGATGACCGCAGGCGCGTGACGCTGCCCCGCCGCCAGGAAGACCTCGAAGGCCAGCCGCTGGCCGGCCAGCATCGCCGGGTGCAAACGCGCATCGCGGCCGGCCTCGTCCAGGCGCTGCAGAAATCCCGGCCAGGCGCCCTGGGGGGGTACGTGGCCCAGATAGGCCCGGGCATCGCGTACCGCCTCATCGGGACTCTCGCCGGCATGGCGATCCAGCAACCGCGATCCCAGCCGAGATCCCTCCAGCACATAGGCCACCCCCCAGCACTCACCCTCATCGAGCAGACGCTCGAGGGCGACGGGTTCGGGCGGGGCGGCGGCCAGTTGCTGCAGATCTTCCCCCAGCACTTCGGTACGGCGACGCTCGGCCCAATCGGGCAGCAGACGCTGGATGCCGGAGCGCTCCAGGAGCGCTTCGAGGCCGATCAGCGCCTGGGCATGGGCCTGCAGAAAGGCGGTGTAATGGGGCCGGGTCTGCAGTGCATAGCGGCCGAAGGTCGCATCGACCTGCTCGTGCAGGGCACCGCCCTCGGCGCGCAACATTTCACGGATGGTGGACACGCAAATACCTCATGGTGACGGCGGCCTTCAGAGGGGCGAAGGCTGGGGCTTCTCGCCGCGCAGGGCTGCCTGCAGCCGTGCTGCCAGGTCCGCTTCGCGAAAGGGCTTGGGTACGATGAATGATTGTTCCGGATCGAGCTCGCCCAGTTCGGCGTAGCCGGTGATGAAGACCACCGGCAACTGTGGCAGCCGCTTGCGCACCTGACGGGCCAGTTCGGCACCGTTCATGCCGGGCATGGCGAAGTCCGCCAGCAACAGATCGATCTGCGGATCACGCTCCAGCGCGCTCAACGCCGCGAAGCCGTTGCTGGCTTCCACCACCTGATAGCCGAGATCAGCCAACAGGGCGGCGGTCACGTTGCGTACCGCGTGATCGTCGTCGACCAGCAGAATGCGGCGTTCGGCGGCCTGTTCGTCACGATCCATGGCGGGCAGCCCGATCGGATCCAGGGCATCCTCCGCCTCGGTACGGGGCAGATAGACCAGCACCGTGGTACCGCTGCCCATCTGCGTCTCGATGCGCACACCGCCACCGGACTGCTTGGCGAAGCCGAACACCTGGGCCAGGCCCAGACCGGAGCCCTTGCCCACCTCCTTGGTGGTGAAGAAGGGTTCGAAGGCCTTGGCCAGCACCTCTTCGCTCATGCCGGTGCCGGAATCCTGCACCGCCAGCAGTACGTACTCACCGGGTTCGGGTTCTTCGGGACGTTGAGGCGGCTCGCTGATGGTCTGGTTGGAGGTGCTCAGGCGCAGGGTACCGCCGACCGCCATGGCATCCCGGGCATTGATCGCCAGGTTGAGGATGATGAGCTCGATCTGGGTCGGATCAACCAGCGCATGCCAGCAATCGGCGCGCAGATGGGTCTCGATCCAGACACTGCCACCCATGGTGCTGCGCAGCAGTTCGAGCATGCCCTCGACGGTTTCGTTGAGCTTGACCGGTTTGGGCGCCAGGCGCTGGCGGCGGGAGAAGGCCAGCAGCTGGGCGGTGAGCTTGGCGCCCCGCTCGCCCGCTTCGCGGATGTTCTGCACCCGCCCCTGGATCTTGTCGCTGGCCGCCAGGCGCGTCAGGTCGCGCTCGAGGAAGCTGGCGCTGCTGAGCACCACGGTGAGCAGATTGTTGAAGTCATGGGCCACGCCCGCGGTGAGCTGGCCCACGGCCTCCAGCCGCTGCATCTGCTGCAGGGTCGCCTCCACCCGCTCGCGCTCGTCGATCTGCTCGCGCAATTGGCGATTCGCCGCGGCCAGCTCTTCCATCGCCAGGACTTCCGAGGAGATGTCGCGACCCGAGCAATAGGTCATGCCCGCATCCGGCACCGCCGTCCAGGAAATCCAGCGATAGCTGCCGTCGCGGTGACGGATACGGTTGACGAAGCGCTGGCTGGTCGCGCCATTGGCCAGCTGCTTGAGTTCGTTGTCGGTGATGAAGCGTTCGTCGGGATGCACCAGCGTCAGCAGCGAGGAATCGAGCAGCTCCACGCGGGACCAGCCGAGATTCTCTTCCCAGGCCGGGTTGAGCGCCACCAGGGTGCCATCCGGCTTGCACACCAGCAGCAGATCGCGGGTGAGATCCCAGGTCCGATCACGCTCGCGGGTACGTTCTTCGACGCGTTCGCCGAGACTGACGTTGAGCCGCTCGAGCTTTTCCGCGGCATCGCGCTGCTGGGTGATGTCGAGCATCACCCCCAGGAAGCGGGTGCAGACGCCGCTTTCGAAAAAGGGCTGGCCACGGGTCTCGACCCAGCGCTGGGCGCCGTTGTCCAGACGGATGCGGTACTCGCTGCGGTTGTCGTCGTCGCGCTCGTCGGCACCCGCCTGGCGGACCGTGTCGAGAAAGCGTTCGAGGCCGTCGCTGCCGCACAGCCGTGCGAACACCTCGAGATCGACCACCGCATCGGCTGGCAGGCCGAACATGGCCTTGCAGCGTTCGTCCCAGACCAGGGTACGGCTGGCGGGCAGGTATTCCCACATGCCCAGTCGCGAGGCGTCCATGGCCAGGCGCGATCTGACCTCGAGACTGTGCAGGGCTTCTTCGGCCCGACGCCGCTCGCGGCGCTCGTGCACCACCAGCAGCGCTCGCTCGACGGCCTTGGCCAAGAGCTCCATGCTCTGCTTGAGCACATAGTCGTTGGCCCCTAGGCGCATCATTTCCACGGCGTGCACTTCACCGAAGATGCCCGAGACGAAGATGAAGGGCGTTTCCGGAGCCAGCGCTCGCGCCACCCGCAAGGCCTCGGCACCCGAGAAGCCTGGCAGGATGATGTCGGAGAGGATGATGTCGTAGGTCTGCTGGCTCAAGGCCAGGGTGAGACCGGTACGCTCATAGACGATCTTGGATTGCAGCTCGAATCCATGTCTTTCCAGCTCGATCAGAATCAGCTCGGCATCGAGCTTGCTGTCTTCTACCAGCAGGATCTTGATCTGTTTCGAGAGAGGCATAAACGGGCGTCGGCCTTGAATCTGTTCGCTCAGGGGAACCGGTTCGCGCATGTCTGCCTGTCGCGGATAACTGGATACGGATGAACTGAGCTTGCTCACTCGCTAGCGGCCAGTCCGCCTGGTGACACGTCGCGATCCTGGGGGCGGCTCATTGAGCACAGCCCAGAATACGCCGAGATCACTGATCGCGGCGACGAAATCACGAAACTCGACCGGTTTGACCACGTAAGCGTTCACGCCCAGTTCGTACGCCTTCTCGAGATCAGGTTCTTCGCGTGACGACGTCAGCATGACCACGGGGATGCTGCACAATTCGGGGGTACCGCGCACCAGTTCGAGCACCTCGAGGCCATCGACCTTGGGCAGCTTGAGATCCAGTAGCATCACCGCCGGATTACCAGGCTCCCGGTCAGCATGAGGCTCTCGCCGCAGCAGATAGTTCACCGCCTCGGCGCCGTCGCGGAGCACCACGACATCGTTGGCCAGCTGGCTGCGCTCCAGAGCTACCAGAGTGAGCTCCAGATCGTGCGGATTGTCTTCGACCAGCACAATGGGTTTGAGCATGAACAGAACTACCTTTTGTGTACCGGCGACGGTCGTTGTTTGGGAAGGGCGAAATAGAAGGTAGCGCCCTCGCCGATGGCGCCCTCTGCCCAGACACGACCGTCATGGCGTTCGATGATGCGTCTGACGCTGGCCAGGCCGATGCCGACCCCTTCGAATTCGTCGGCGTGGTGCAGGCGCTGGAAGACGCCGAACAGCTTGCCCACGTAATCCATGTTGAAGCCGACGCCGTTGTCCCGGACAAAGACGATGTCCTCGGAATCGCTCGGCAAGGTGCCGATCTCGATCACCGCGGGGTCTTCGTAGCGACTGTATTTGATGGCATTGGCCAGCAGATTGCGCAAGGCGAGATGGACAAAGGCGGCGTCGGCGATGACCACCGGCAGGGGGCCGATGTGCCACTCCACCTGACGCTCTTCATAGTCCGGCGCCATTTCTTCACGGATGGCTTCCACCAAGGCCGTGAGGTTGACGTCGGAATAGCGAATAGCGGCCCGGCCCATCTGCGAAAAACTCAGCAGATTGTCGACCAGGCTGCCGGCGAAGCGCGCCGAGGAGCCAATGTTCTCCAGGAAGCGCCGACCGCGATCCGACAACTTGCCGCCTTCGATGTCGCCCAGCAGCTCGGCATAGCCGGCGATATGGCGCAACGGCGCACGCAGATCGTGGGAGACGCTGTAGGAGAAGGCCGCCAGCTCCTTGTTGCTGCGTTGCAGCTCTTCGGCCAGCTCGGCCATTTCTTCGGCCTTGCGCAGGACGATCCCGCGCACCGCGTTGCGCAGTTCGATGGCGCTTTCCAACTCCAGGGGGGACCAGGGCAGCGACAGACCACGTACCGTCTCCTGCCACAGCGCAAAGCTCTGTCGCGGCGACAGGCGCCCATCGCTGCCTTCCTGCTTGGTCGGGCGCCCCGCCCAGTTGACCACCTGGACCAGCTCGCTGCGGAACCAGATCAGGTAGTGGGAATGCAGTTCGGAAATGGGTACGGCGAGGACTCCGGCGGCATACCCGGCGAGCTCGGGCAGCTCGGCGATGTCCTTGGCCACGTTATCGGTGACGTAATGATCCTTGACGTTGACCGACAGCCATTCGACCAGGCTGTCCACCACCTCGCGCGGCGGCACCTGACCGATCAGCTCGGTACCGTCGGAGGAGATGATGGCGGCACCCTGGGCCCGGGCGAAATCCAGATAGACCTGCGGCAGTTCCAGCAGCCCCTGGCAGACACTGTCGCGGTCGGCCATGGCCGACAGCATCTGCACCATGGATTGGCGCAGGGCCAGACGGCGGTCGGATTCCGCGTGGGTCTCGGCCGCATCGATCTGCAGCGACAGCACCCGGCCGAACAGCTCGCAGGCGGTACGCGTCTGGAACGACACCCGCTGGGGCTGACGATCATGGCAGAGCACCAGCCCCCAGAGGCGGTCGCCGACCACGATGGAGATGGACATGGATGCCAGGGTGCCCATGTTTCTCATGTACTGCAGATGCACCGGTGACACGCTGCGCAGCTGCGCGAAGCTGAGATCCAGCGGTTGCCCGGTCGATGGATTGATCGGCGGCTGCAGCGGCGAGGGCTGATAGCAGGCATTGCCGATCACCCGAATACGGTTGGCCAGGTACAGGCGCCGGGCCTGGGCCGGAATGTCCGAGGCGGGGAATCTCAGCCCCAGGTAGGTGGGTACCCCTGGCGCGCACTCCTCGGCCAGGACCTGACCATGACCGTCGTCGTCGAAGCGATAGATCATGGTGTGATCGAAACCGGAGATACGCTTGGCTTCGCGCACGGCGAGCGTGGCGATGGCGTCGACGGTTTCCGCCTGATGCAGTTGCTCGATGAATACCCGCACCATGGGATAGAGGGTATTGAGGCCGAGTCGACTGTCTACCGGCGCCTCGAACTCGACGATCAGCACCCCGCCGAAACGATGCATGAACAGGGCGAAGGTCTGCTGTCGCGGTCCCAGGGTCACGTCACCCTGATAGATGGGATTCTGCTCTTCCTGGGCCAGGGCGCCGAGCATCGCGGGCAGATCCCGATCCGGCAGCAATTCGCCCAGGGTGCGTCCCAGCACCTCCTCCACGGCGATCCCGAGGTACTCGAGCACATTGGCGCTGGCCTGCACGATGCGCAGATCCGGCTCTTCCACGGCGAACAGGAAGCCATGTTCCTGGATACTGCCGGGAATGTGGATCGGCTCATTGGCACAATCGGCCAGAGCATCGGGCTGCGTCTTGGAGGGTGACTCGAGCGCCAAACCGGGAACCTCGTGTGATCGGGGAGAAACGCAGGAAAGAGGTGCGCAAAAAGGGAATCAAGAATCGTCCAGACTACCAGACCCTGGGCGGGAGGCGAAGCGAAACGGCACCCACCCTGACCACCTGCTCAAAAGGCGATAGCCCGTCCGGGGCAAGCCGGAATCTTCACCCCTGGCGTCTGGTCGGACCTGGTTTAGCCCCAGGAATCCATCCATGTCCCTGCGCCTCGCCCTCCCCCTGGCCACTCTGTTGCTGAGCCCACTCACTCAGGCGCAGTCCGTCTATGGCGAACGTCTCGAAGGCTTCGACTACGACTTTCCGGTCAAGACCTTCAGCTTCGACTCTCAGCGCCAAGCGTTGGAGATGGCCTATCTCGATGTCGCGCCGAGCGGAAAACCGAACGGCCGGACCCTGGTCCTGCTGCACGGCAAGAACTTCTGTGCCGGTACCTGGGCACAGAGCCTCCAGGTGCTGAGCGCTGCCGGCTATCGGATCGTGACCCCGGATCAGATCGGTTTCTGCAAATCCAGCAAGCCGGCGCACTATCAGTACAGCTTCCAGCAACTGGCCGCCAATACCCGCGCCCTGCTCGACCACCTGGGCATCGCCCGGGCGACGCTGATCGGTCACTCGACCGGCGGCATGCTGGCGACCCGCTATGCACTGCTCTATCCCGAGGCCACCGAACAGCTGGTACTGGTCAACCCCATCGGCCTGGAGGACTGGAAGGCCCTGGGCGTTCCCTATCGCAGCGTCGACCAGTGGTACGCCCGGGAACTCAAGACCTCCGCCGATGGCATCCGCGACTACGAGCGCAGCACCTATTACGCCGGCCAGTGGTCGCCGGACTACGACCGCTGGGTCGACATGCTCGCGGGTCTCAACAACGGGCCGGGCAAGGAGCGGGTGGCGTGGAACTCGGCACTGATCTACGACATGATCTACAGCCAGCCGGTGGTCTATGAATTCGCGCGATTGCGCATGCCCACCCTGCTGCTGATCGGCCAGCGCGACACCACGGCCATCGGCAAGGATGCCGCGCCAGCCGAGCTCAAGGCACAGTTGGGTCGCTATCCCGAATTGGGCAAGGCGGCGGCGCGGCGTATCCCCCAGGCGACCCTGGTGGAATTCGAGGATCTGGGCCATGCGCCCCAGATGCAGGCGCCGGAACGCTTTCACCAGGCACTGCTGCAAGGGCTGAGTACCCTCAAGGCTCCCTCGGCGCCGCCCAAACCCTGACCCGCTTCCGCCGGTAAAAAAGGCGGCGCACCCGCGGTACGCCGCCTTTTCATGGCGCTGTCGGATCAGGGCGCCCGCGAAATCCAGTCGCGGGTACCCGTCGCCTCAGACGCTGCTGCTGGCCAGATCCGCCAGTTCACGACTGGCGACGCTGTACATCGCATAGTCCTGGCCGCTGGCATTGCGCAGATCCACCAGCAGGCCCCGCCAGCGCTCCACCGCCGCCCGATGGCGTTCCAGCCACAGTGACAACCGGGCTTCCGGATCGCTCGGCGCCTCGCTCAGATTGAGCATGGCGACGGTGATGGTGCGCTGCTGCACATCCACCTCGTCGCGGAACGCCTCGCGGGCCAGGGCCTGCCAGGCATTGGCCACCGGCAGCTGGTTGAGTTGCTGCTGATACCAGGCCAGATCCAGCACATCGCCCGCCGCGAACCAGGTGGCCGCCACCGCCAGCGGATCCTGGGCAGTGACCTCCGCCGCCTGGATCACCGGCAGCAGCGTATAGATGTGGTTGGTCCCGGCGACCACGCGCGCCAGCAGCTCGGGTACGCCCGCTTCGGTATAGGCGCGGAAGCGCTCTTCCCAGTCCTGGCGCGGTTCGCCCTGCAGCAGTTCATCCAGGCGTACCCCCAGGGCGGCGATGCGTGGCCCGAAGAAGGCCGCCACGGCCCCGGCATCCAGGCCGTTGCGATGGCTGCGCAGGAACCAGCGGGTGGCCCGGCGCCCCAGGCGCATCAGTTCGCTCATCAGACGCAGCTGCAGGTCAGCCGGCACCTGATGATCCAGGGCTTCCACCTGACGCCACCAGTGCGGCAGGTGCAGCACGTCGCGCATCACCACATAGGCCCGGGCGACATCGGCCGCGCTCATGCCGGTGGATTCGCACAGGCGCTGCACGAAGGTGATGCCCATGTGGTTGATCAGGTCGTTGGCGATCTGGTTGGCGACGATCTCGCGCTTGAGGCGGTGGCGCGCCATGGCCTCGGGAAATTGCTCGGTCAGGCGTTGCGGGAAGGCGCCCTGCATGTCGCGGGCGAGGTACTCATCATCCGGCACCGAAGAGGCTAGCAACTGTTCCTTGAGGTCGATCTTGCTGTAGGAAATCAGCACCGACAGCTCGGCCCGGGTCAGCCCCTGTTCCTTGGCCGCGCGTTCGGCGAGCACCTCATCGCTGGGCAGGAATTCGAGGGTACGATCCAGCTTGCCGCGCCCTTCGAGATCCACGATCAGCCGTTGGTACTCGGCCAGGTGGGTCCGCGCGCGATGCTCCGCCAGGGACAGGGCCCCGGTCTGCATGTAGTTGTTGGCGACCACCAGCTCGCCGACCTCGTCGGTCATCTCGCCCATCAGCGTATTGCGCTGCTTGACGGTCATGTCGCCGGCGGAGACCACATCGCCCAGCAGGATCTTGATGTTGACCTCGTGGTCGGAGCAGTCCACGCCCCCGGCATTGTCGATGAAGTCGGTGTTGCAGGCGCCGCCGTGCAGGCCGAATTCCACCCGCGCCAGCTGGCTCATGCCCAGGTTGCCACCCTCGCCGATCACCTTGGCACGCAGGTCGCAACCGTCCACGCGCAGACCGTCGTTGGCCTTGTCGCCGATATCGGCGTGGGTTTCGAAGCTGGCCTTGACGTAGGTGCCGATGCCGCCATTCCAGATCAGGTCCACCGGCGCCTTGAGCAGGGCGTTGATCAGCTCGTTGGGCGTCAGGTGATCGGCGGTCAGGTCGAAGCGCGCCTTCATCTCGGGGCTGATGGCGATGCGCTTGGCACTGCGCGGGAAAATGCCACCGCCCTGGGAGATCAGGCTGGCGTCATAGTCGGTCCAGCTCGACCGCGGCAGGTTGAACAGCCGCTCGCGCTCGACATAGCTGCGCTCGGCGTCCGGGTTGGGATCGATGAAGATGTGCAGGTGGTTGAAGGCCGCCACCAGCTCCAGGCTGCGCGAACGCAGCAGGCCGTTGCCGAAGACGTCGCCGGCCATGTCGCCGATGCCCACCACGGTGACCGGATCGGTCTGGACATCGATGCCGCGCTCACGGAAGTGACGCTGCACGCTGACCCAGGCACCCCGCGAGGTGATGCCCATCTTCTTGTGGTCATAGCCCGCCGAACCACCGGAGGCGAAGGCGTCGTCGAGCCAGAAACCGTAGTCCTGGGCGATGCCGTTGGCGATGTCGGAGAAGGTCGCGGTGCCCTTGTCGGCCGCCACCACCAGATAGGGATCGTCGCCGTCGTAGCGCACCACCGCGGCCGGCGGCACCACCTCGCCATCCTTGAGATTGTCGGTGATGTCCAGCAGACCGCTGATGAAGATGCGGTAGCAGGCGATGGCCTCGGCCTGGATCTCGTCACGGGAGCCACCGGTGGGTAGCCGGCGCGGCACGAAGCCACCCTTGGCGCCCACGGGCACGATCACCGAATTCTTGACCTGCTGCGCCTTGACCAGGCCCAGCACCTCGGTGCGGTAGTCTTCCTCGCGATCCGACCAGCGCAGGCCGCCACGGGCGACGTTGCCGAAGCGGAGGTGCACCCCTTCCACGCGTGGGCTGTAGACGAAGATCTCGTAGCGCGGCACCGGGCGCGGCAACTCGGGAATGGCCTTGGGATCGAGCTTGAAGCTGAAGTAGGCCTTGGGCTTGCCGGCGGCATCGGTCTGGAACACGTTGGTTCTCAGGGTCGCCTTGATCAGGTCCAGATAGCGCCGCAGGATGCGGTCTTCGTTGAGCACCGCGACGTCGTCGAGGGCGCTGAGGATGGCCTGCTCCAGCCGCTGCTGCTTGTCGTCCAGGTCTTCGCTGGTCATGCGCCGCGCCAGATAGAACTTCATGCGGAACAGCCGCACCAGTTCCCGGGCGATATCGACATGGGCGTTGAGGGTGGCGGCGATGTAGCCGATGTCGAAGCCGATGCGAATCTGCTTGAGATAGCGCGCATAGGCGCGCAGCACCGCGACGTCGCGCCAGGGCAGCCCGGCAGTCAACACCAGGCGATTGAAGCTGTCGTTTTCCGCCTGGCCTTCCACCACCTGGACGAAGGCATCCTGGAAGGTGTCGTTGAGTTGCTGCAGATCCAGCTCGAGGCCGGCCACGGTGGTGAAGGCGAAGTCATGAATCCAGTAGCGGCGGCCATTGCGATGACGCAGCTCGTAGGGGAATTCGCCGAGCACGCGCAGGCCGAGATTTTCCAGGATCGGCAAGACGTCCGACAGCGCCAGGGGCGTGTCGGCGTGGTAGAGCTTGCAGTGCAGAATGTTGTCGCCGGTCTGGGTCAGCGGCTGGTAGAAGCCCATGGCCAGACGGCGATCGTCCTTCAGGGCCAGCAGGTGCCGCATGTCCACCACGGCCAGGTGCGGCGCGAAGCGCTCGCGGTAGCCGGCCGGGAAACCCAGCGGGTAATCGGCCAGGATGGAGGTGCCCTGGGCTTCGCCGAAGCTATCCACCATCAGGCTGGCGAAATCGTCCTTCCAGCTGCGGCAGGCCTGCACCATCTCCTGCTCCAGGCGCGCCGGATCGACATCCTGGGGCTGCAGGGGATCGACGCGCAGGATGAACTGCACCCGCGCCAGCACGGATTCGGAGAAGAAGGTCCAGAATTCGCAGTCGGTGCCGTGCAGGCGATCCATGAGGATCTGCTGCATGCGCTGGCGGACTTCGGTGGAGTAGATGTCGCGCGGCACATAGGCCAGGCAATAGAAGAACTGGCCATAGGGATCGCGACGCAGGAAGACGCGCACCTTGCTGCGTTCCTGGATCTGCACGATGGCCATGGCGGTGCTGAAGAGATCGTCCACCGGGGTCTGGAACAGATCGTCCCGCGGCAGGCCTTCGAGCACCTGGGCCAGTTCCTTGCCCAAGTGGGCGCTGCTGTCGAAATCGGCGCGGCGGCGCACCTCGTCGACCTTGCGGCGGATGTAGGGAATCTCGCGCACGCTGTCGTTGTAGACGCTGGAGGTGTAGAGGCCCATGAAGCGATGCTCGCGCACCACCCGGCCATTGGCGTCCACCTCGCGCAGGGAGACGAAATCGGGGTAGGCCGGACGATGCACCCGGCTCGGGTCGGCCGCCTTGGCAAAGGACAGTAGCACCGGCTCGCGCAGGTAACGCAGCGGATCACCGGACAGGCTGATCTCGGCCGTCTCGGGACGGCCGCGCAGACGCCGCGACAGCCCCAGCAGGGAGTCGGGCACATAGCGTTGCACCGCGGTCTCGCCATCGCCTTCGACGGTGAATTCCTCGTAGCCGAGGAAGGTGAATCTGTCGTTGCGCAGCCAGTCGAGGAAGGCCTTGACCTCGGCCAGCTCCCCCTCCTCCACGCCCGCCGGACGCCGATCCAGCCAGGTCAGCAGGTCGCCGACCTTGGCCTTCATGGCGGCGAAGTCACCCACGGTCAGGCGGACCTCGCCGAGGATCTCCTGCAGCGCTGCCTCCAAGGCGCGCAACTCGCTGGTTGCCGCGCAGCGGTCGATCTCGAGGAACATCAGGGCTTCGCGGGTCACTCCTTCGCCCTGCTGGCCCTTGGGCAGCAGCTCGAGCAGACGACCCTGGGCATCTCGACGGACGCTGAGAACGCTGTTCTGCAGGGTATGGACGCTGTAGCCCTGTCGATTGAGTTCCATGCGCACCGAGTCCACCAGGAACGGCGAATCGGCGTGCAGTACCTCGACCACGGTGTGGCTCGATTGCCAGCCGTGTCGCTCGTAATCCGGATTGAAGACCTGCACCCGCGGCTCGGCCGGATCGAAGACGTCCAGCAGGCGCCAGGCCGACAGCACGCAGCCGACCAGATCGGACAACCGACGTTGGGTGAGTTCTTCCAGCGGGACGATGCCGAAGAACTGGGCGGTGAAGCGATCCAGCTGTTCGAGGGTATCCCCTTCGACATGGGCCGCGAGGGCATTCTTGAGTTGTTGTTGGAAATCCGCTTGGCTGGCAGCGGTGAAAAACGCCATAACCGTACTCCGTCCTGAAGGTGCTGTGGGCTTCGCTCCGCAGAGGACAGGCCTCTCCCGGAGCGAGTTCCACAAGGGACGAGGCCGGACTGCACCAAAAAAGTGCAAGGATGCAGTGCCGCTAGAGTAGCCGGCAAAGCCGCCTGCGCACGTACGTCAGGGCGACAACAAGATTCAGCTGCGGAACGGATCTCAATAGTGTGGCGGCGGGGCTTCGTCCGGCATGCCGCCACCCCCTGCGCTCTGCAACTCCGCCTGGCGTTCGGCCAGCAGGCGGATCTGCGCCGCGCAACGATCCAGGGTCCGCTGCTGCTCGACGATGATGTCGTTGAGAGTCTGGATGGTGTCGTCCTGGAATGCCTGGCGCATCTCCAGGTCGGCGATACGTTCTTCGAGGGTCATGCCTGTGCCTCCTGTTCGAGCAGCCCCTGCCAGCGCTGCGCGGCCGCGCGGCCGGCGGCTTCGCCATAGGGCTCACGTGGCGAGTGCCCCCATACCGGGCCGGGCCAGGCCGGATCACCCTCCTGCCGCAGCAGAACATGCAGGTGCAATTGCCTGACGATGTTGCCCAGGGCACCGATGTTCAATTTTAGATCTGGCTGAGCGCCACGCAACACCTGGGCAACAAGTGTCACCTCTCGCCACAGTTGCACCTGATCCTGGGGTGACAGATCGAGGACCTCGGTAACACCTTCGCGCCGGGGTACCAGCACCAGCCAGTCATAGCGGCGATCGTTCAGCAGCAACACCTGGCACAGCGTCAAGGACGCCACTTCCAGGGAATCGCTCGCCAGTCGTGGATCGATTTGGAACATCTCATCTCCTGCCAACACAGGTCAGCACTAAAAGTGTGCATGACTTTGGGTGAATGAAACCTTTGGTGTCACAAAGGTGCAATCAGTCCTTCCGAAACTGCCCATTGCCTGGAGAACAACCGAGCGATAGACAGGCGGGCACAGGAATTGCCGTTTTGTGCACGCTTTTTGCTATCACGATCCGGGTACGACGATCGGAAGGGAACTCTTAAAGAATTTTCTTAAGAGTCTTGGTTAATCCGCTCATCACACGCAAAATTTTGATGAAGCCTATCGCCCCTCCAAGAGAGGTGCTATATGTGCCGCCATTAGAACAAACAGCCACGGCTGACACGATGGCTGACTTTCAACCCAAAGGAGCATTTCTGATGCAAGCGATGAAGTGGAGCATTCTCGCCCTGGCCGTAGCCGCAGGGACCACTCAACTGGCTTTCGCCGACCAGCAGTCCGAATCCAAGGGCTTTGTCGAAGACAGCAAGCTGACCCTGTTGAACCGTAACTACTACTTCAACCGGGATCTCAAGAACGGCGCCAACGATCGTAAAGATTGGAGCCATGGCTTCCTGATGAACTACGCATCGGGCTTCACCCAAGGCACCGTGGGTGTCGGCGTGGACGCCTTCGGCTACCTGGGTCTGAAACTGGACGGCGGCCGCGGCCACGTCGGCTCCGGCAACCTGCAGATCGACAGCGACGGCCGCAACAAGGACGAGTACTCCACCGCGGGCGCCGCAGTGAAACTGCGCGTGTCCAACACCGTCCTGAAGTACGGCAACGTGCAGCCCACTTCCCCGGTCTTCGCCGTGGGTGGCAGCCGCCTGTTCCCGCAGACCGCTACCGGCTTCATGCTGACCAGCGAAGAGATCGAGAACCTGTTCCTGGAAGCCGGCCACATCACCGCTGCCCGTGACCGCACCAACACCTACCACGACGGCAACCTGGGCTCGACCTACGCTTCCGGCATTACTTCCAGTTCCGGCGACTACGTGGGTGGCAAGTACAAGATCAACGATCAGCTGAATGCGTCGCTGTACTACGGCCGTCTGGAAGATCTGTGGAACCAGTACTACGCCAACGTCAATTTCGTGCAGCCGCTGAGTGCCAACCAGGCCCTGACCTTCGACTTCAACTACTACCACACCAAGGACACCGGCAGCGCCAAGCTGGGCGACTTCAGCAACAACGCCTACTCCCTGGCCGCTGCCTACAGCATCGATGCCCACACCTTCACCCTGGCCTACCAGGGCGTGAGCAGCGATGCGCCGTTCGACTACGTTGGCGTGGGTGGCAAGGGTACTAACACCGGCAACGGTGGCGACAGTATCTTCCTGGCCAACTCCATCCAGTACTCCGACTTCAACGCCTCCGGCGAGAAGTCCTGGCAGGCGCGCTACGACCTGAACATGGCGACCCTGGGCGTACCCGGCCTGAGCTTCATGGCCCGTTACATCTACGGCCATGACATCGACGCACCCAAGGCCAGCACTCAATACGCCAACATTGGCTACCAGGATGGCGACAAAGAGCGCGAGACCAACGTCGAAGCCAAATACGTCCTGCAGAGCGGCCCGGCCAAGGACCTGTCCTTCCGTATCCGTCAAGCCTGGCACCGTGGCGACGCCAGCACCGGCGGCACCGTCAACGAGTTCCGTCTGATCACCGAGTACCCGCTGAACATCCTCTAATAGAAGTCAGCCCTACTCGCACGATCCAGCAGCCCGGCATTCGCCGGGCTGCTCTTTTCCGGCCCTCGGTCGGCGCCACCCGCGTCCCTGTACGCCCTGCCCCACCCCACCGTACAATGCCGGTCCCGTCTCGATGCCGACAGACCGCCTAGCCATGCGTACCAGCCAGTTCCTGCTGTCCACCCTCAAAGAAACCCCTTCCGATGCCGTGGTGATCAGCCACCAGCTGCTGCTGCGTGCCGGCATGATCCGCAAGCTGGCCTCCGGTCTCTACACCTGGTTGCCACTGGGCCTGCGCGTGCTGCGCAAGGTGGAAGCCGTGGTGCGTGAGGAAATGAACGCCACCGGCGCCCTGGAGGTGCTGATGCCGGCGATCCAGCCCGCCGAGCTGTGGCAGGAATCCGGTCGCTGGGAGCAGTACGGCCCCGAGCTGCTGCGTCTGAAGGACCGTCATCAGCGCGATTTCTGCGTGGGCCCGACCCATGAGGAAGTCATCACCGATCTGATGCGCAACGAGCTGAACAGCTACAAGCAGCTGCCAATCAACCTGTACCAGATCCAGACCAAGTTCCGCGACGAGATCCGTCCGCGCTTCGGCCTGATGCGCGGTCGCGAATTCGTGATGAAGGATGCCTATTCCTTCCACCTGAACCAGGCGTCGCTGCAGCAAACCTACGACGCCATGTACCAGGCGTACTGCAATGTCTTCACTCGTCTGGGTCTGAATTTCCGTCCGGTGCAGGCCGACAACGGCTCCATCGGCGGCAGCGGCTCCCATGAATTTCATGTGCTGGCCGGTTCCGGCGAAGACGACATCGCCTTCAGCGACAGCTCCGACTACGCCGCCAACATCGAGAAGGCCGAGGCCCTGCCGCGGGAAACCGCGCGGGGCGCCGCCACCGAAGAATTGCGCCTGGTCGATACCCCCGACACCAAGACCATCGCCGACCTGGTGGAGAAATTCGGTCTGGCCATCGAGAAGACCGTGAAGACCCTGGTGGTTCGCGGCGCCGAGGAAGGCAAGCTGGTCGCCCTGGTGGTGCGTGGCGATCACGAACTCAATGAGATCAAGGCAGCCAACCTGCCGGAGGTCGCCAGCCCCCTGGTGTTCGCCACCGAGCCCGAGATTCGTGCCGCCATTGGCGCCAGCCCCGGCTCCCTGGGCCCGATGAATCTGTCGATTCCCTGCGTCGTCGATCGCTCGGTCGCCCTGATGAGCGACTTCGGCATCGGCGCCAACCAGGAAGACAAGCACTACTTCGGCGTCAACTGGGAGCGCGATCTGCCACTGCCCCAGGTCGCCGACCTGCGCAACGTGGTGGCCGGCGATCCGAGTCCGGATGGCCAGGGCACCCTGGTGATCAAGCGCGGCATCGAAGTGGGTCATATCTTCCAGCTGGGCACCAAGTACAGCGAGGCCATGAAGCTGTCGGTCCTGGGCGAGGAAGGCAAGCCTACCCTGTTGACCATGGGCTGCTACGGCATCGGGGTATCCCGCGTGGTCGCCGCTGCCATCGAGCAGAACCATGACGAGCGTGGCATCCGCTGGCCGGCTGCCCTGGCACCGTTCAACGTCGCCCTGGTGCCGATGAAGTACGAGAACGCCGCGGTGAAGGAAGCGACCGATCGCCTCTATGCCGAACTGAAGGCCGCCGGCTTCGATGTGCTGCTGGACGACCGTGACAAGAAGACCAGCCCTGGCGTGAAGTTCGCCGACATGGAGCTGATCGGCATCCCCCATCGCCTGGTGGTGGGTGAGCGCGGCCTCAATGAAGGCCTGGTCGAGTACAAGGGCCGTACCGACAGCGACAGCCAGAACGTCGCCCTGGCCGAGATCGTCGGCTTCCTCAAGGCCCGCTGAGGGCTACCGTTCCAGGTCAGGCGTCCGTGCGCCTGACCTGGAAGTCGGTAAAGCCTGCGCAGGCAACCTCCTCCAGCTCCACCTCGGTCACCCGCGCCGCTGCCGGTCCCTGCCAGAGCCACTCTTCCAGTCTGGCGAGCGCCTCGGTCGGGCCTTCCAGATGGCACTCCACCCGGCCATCGGCCAGATTCCGCACCCAGCCCGTGACGCCCAGCCGCTGCGCCTCCTGCCGCGTGCTCTCGCGATAGTAGACGCCCTGAACGCGGCCACTGATCAGGCCATTTCGAGCCGATCTTTCCGTCATTGCGAGGCTCCCCGCTCTTCCAGCACTGGCGCGACCTTGAGCCAGTGAGCCACGCTCCCGGCCAGCAGTTCATGACGCTGCGCCTGCAGTCGGGTGAAGGCCTCCTGCAGCTGCGGATACCAGTCACCGGGAAAGCGTTCGGCGGGCGGCCAGCAATCCGGCGCGGGCGGCGCCCAGGGCGCGCGATCCAGCAGATCCAGGAGCGCATAGCCATGCAGATCGCGGCAAAGCACCCAGTGACCGCTGTCGTTCTGGCACACCAGGCGCTCCTGCTGCAGGAAGGCCAGCACCGCGTGCCATTCGTGCTCCGGCAGCTTCCAGCCCGCCTGGTGCAACCGCCCCAGGTGCAGACTGGAACCGCTTTGCTGTCGCTCCAGAAAGGCCCGCAGCACGGCGAGCAGGATGAAGAACGCCGGCAATGGTGCGCGCCGCCAATGATGGGTGGTGGACAGGCTGCAGACCACCTCCGCCCCCAGCAGCACGATCAGCCAGCAGACATAGATCCACACCAGGAACAGCGGCACTGTGGCGAAGGCGCCATAGATCAGCTGGTAGCCGGGAAAGTAGAAGACATAGAGACCGAACAGACTCTTGGCCGCCTCGAACAGCACCCCGGTCAGGGCACCGCCGATCAGCGCGTGGCGTAGGGGTACCCGTGTGTTGGGCACGGCGGCGTACATCAGGGTGAAGGCGGCGATGCTGAACAGCAGTGGCGTGACCTTGAGCAGCATCTGCGCACCAGACATGCCGTAGGAGCCAAAGACCAGGGCCACCGAGGCCAGATAGGTGCTCATGGCGAAACCGGCGCCCAGCAGCAGGGGGCCCAGGCTGAGCACCGCCCAGTAGAGCAGGAAGCTGGAGACCCCGCGCCGCGGAATGCGTACTCGCCAGATGTCGTTGAAGGTCTTTTCCACCGTCACCAGCATGAAGAAGGACGTCACCGCCAGCAGGGCCACGCCCAGCCAGGTCAGGTGCCGCGCCTGCTCGATGAAGTTGCGCAGGTATTCTTCCAGGGTCGCCCCGGTGGAGGGCACGAAATTGCGGAAGATGAAGGCCTGGATCTGCACTTCCGTGCCCTGGAAGGCGGGTATCGCCGAGAGCATGGCGAAGGTCACGGTCATCACCGGGACCACCGCGAACAGGGTGGTATAGGTCAGGGCCGCGGCATTGTTGGGCGCGCGGTCTTCGATGAAGCGGTCGGCGAGGTAGCGAACGAAGGACAGCAGTTCACGCAAGCGGGCCGGCATTGGCGGTTCCTCGAAAGGCACGGTCAAGGGCTGGCGCGGCAGTCCTCGCCAACCCGCTACAATGGCCATCTTACCTTCTATGGATCAGCCCATGAGTGAAATCGTCCTCTATCACAATCCGCGCTGCTCGAAATCGCGGGCGGCGTTGGCGCTGCTGCAAAGCCGCGAGCTAGCCGTGTCGGTGGTGCCCTACCTGGACACGCCGCCGGATGCCGCGACCCTGCGCGCACTGCTCGCCAACCTGGGCCTGGAGGCGCGCCAGTTGCTGCGTACCGGCGAGGAGATCTATCGCGAATTGAACCTCGCCGATCCGACGCTGGACGAAGACGCCCTGATCGCGGCCATGGCTGCCCACCCCAAGCTGATCGAGAGACCCATCGCCGTGCGCGGCTCACGCGCCGTCGTCGGTCGTCCCCCCGAGCGTGTCCTGGAGATCCTGCAATGACCCCCGAAGCCTATGTCCTGGTGCTCTACTACAGCCGCCATGGCGCCACCGCCGAGATGGCCCGCCAAGTCGCCCGCGGGGTGGAAATGGGCGGCATGGCCGCGCGCCTGCGTACCGTGCCGGCGGTGTCCACCGAGTGCGCCGCCGTCGCCCCGGCGGTGCCCGAGCAGGGTGCGGTCTACGCCACCCTCGACGACCTGCGCGAATGCGCGGCCCTGGCCCTGGGCAGTCCGACGCGCTACGGCAACATGGCCGCCGCCATGAAGTATTTCCTGGATGGCACCAACAGCCTCTGGCTGACCGGCGCCCTGGTGGACAAGCCTGCCGGCGTCTTCACCTCCACCGCCAGCCTGCACGGCGGCCAGGAGAGCACCCTGCTGTCCATGGCCCTGCCGCTGCTGCACCACGGCATGCTCATCACCGGCCTGCCCTACAGCGAGAGCGCCCTGCTGGAAACCAAGGGGGGCGGTACGCCCTATGGGCCGAGTCATTTCGCCGGGGCGGATGGCAAGCGCGCGCTAGACGAGCAGGAAACGGCGCTGTGCCGGGCCCTGGGCAAGCGCCTGGCGACCCTGGCGGGGCGCCTGCAAAAGTAGCGGTAGCCGGCACGGCTACCAGCCCATGATTTCCTTGACGAAGGGAATGGTGAGCTTGCGTCGCGCCTGCAGCGAGGCCTGATCCAGGCGTTCGAGCATGTCGAACAGGGCGTCCATGCTGCGGGTGTTGCGCGAAAGGATGAAGCGGCCGACCTCGTCGGTCAGGTGCAAGCCGCGGCGGGAGGCGCGCAGCTGCAGGGCGCGCAGCTTGTCTTCGTCGGACAGGGGTCGCAGCTGGAAGACCAGCGCCAGGGTCAGGCGCGACTTGAGATCGGCCAGCTGCACCGGCAACTGCCGCGGCGAGGCGGTACTGGAGATCAGCAGCCGCTTGCCGGCATCGCGCAGTCGATTGAACAGATGGAAGAGAGCCTCTTCCCAGCGCCGCTGGCCGGCCAGGGCGTCGAGATCGTCGAGGCAGACCAGTTCGCACTGCTCGAGATTGTCGAACAGCTCGACGCCATAGTCGGCCAGTTCACCCATGGGCAGGTAGATGGCCCGCTCGCCCAGTTCCTCCAGGCGGTGACAGGCCGCCTGCATCAGATGACTGCGACCGGCGCCGGCGCCACCCCAGAGATAGATCAGACTTTCCGTCCAGCCGGCATCGGCGTCGCAGAGACGCTCGACATAGCCGAGCGCCGCGGCATTGGCGCCAGGGTAGTAATTGACGAAGGTGGCGTCGTCACGCAGACGAATGCCCAGGGGCAGCTGTAAAGGCATCATGCCAGCTCGAACGGCTCTTGGCAGTTTCGCGAGGGCGCCAAGTCTAACCAAATCCCGGGTCCCTCGCAGCAGCCGCTTCAGTCTTGGGTGTCGGCCCTCATGGCCAGCGGAAATACAGGGTGGTACGCGCCGGCTGGGCGGACGGCGCCGGCTGGGCTGCCGGAGCGGTCGGCGTGACGGTGGCGTCCACCGGAGCACCCGGCGTCGCCGGTGCGGGGGACGCGGGGGCGGCCGGCGCGGAAGTCGGCTGCAGACCGGCCAGGCCAAGCTGTGCCTGGAGCTGGTCGGGATTGCCCGTCAGGTCATAGGTCAGTTGAGTACCTTCGACTTTCACCAGGCGGCTCGACAGGGGCTCCAGGACCTTCTGCAGCTGGGCATAGCGTTCGAAGTTAGAGTTGTCGGCGACCAGGGTCAGCGGCTGGGTGGTGCCAGGGCGGGAGACGAACTTCTTCGACAGGCGCCCGGCGACGTCCTGCAGGACGGCTGCGGCCAGGGCGTCCTGGTCGGCTGCCTGACTGCTGCCCTGCTCGGCAGCGCCGTTGTTCCACAGGCGCCACTGGGCTTGCCAGCCGTTACCCTGGGGCTTGGCGTGCACCGCCAGCAGGGCATTGGCGCCATAGCGCTCGGAGGCTTGGCGCAGGGCGGTCGGGTCGTTGGCGTCGATGTTGGCGGCAGTGCCGGCCAGTTGCTCGTTGAGATCGGCCAGCGGCAGGCGGATCGGCAGGCCGGCGCGCTGGGCGCCACGCTGGACGCCGGTGCTGGCGGGCTGGCCATCACCTACTAGGGTCGCCCCGCTGTCGGCGTCGTTGAGCCACCAGATCATCACCACCGGACGATTGGCGCCCCATACCGAGAGCCCCGCCTGACCCAGGGCCCGCTCGGTGGCGGCCGGGTCGAAGTTGGCCACCAGCACCTCCGGCGGGCCGGCGTCATAGCTGTACTGGCTGATCAGGGATTCGGGTGCCGCCAGGGCACTGGCGAGACCCGGGGTCTGGCCGGCCTGGGGGTTGCCGGTCAGGCGTCCGGCCAGCACCTGCAGGGCGCGCTTGAGGGCGGCATTGCGCTCGTCCGGTTGTTGCGAGGTCACCGGCTCGCGGACCTGGTAGAGGTTGTCCACCACCTCGGCATGGGCGAGCGGACTCAGGACCAGCAGCGAAGCGAGCAACGGAAGGACGAGACGGCGCATGGCGATTCCATAGAAAGGGCAAGGGGCATACCTTAAAAGCCGCCCGACCCGCGAGCAAGGGCACTGGGTCGCGGGTGGCGCAGAAGGTAGTAGCGAACATTGCCCACCCGGCGAACGGATGGGCGATCAGGCTCAGACCCCAGGGCGCTGGCCGGGTGCCATCGCCACTTGGACCGGAGGCCGCGGCGGGCCGCGTGCTTTGGCACGGCTTCTGGTAAAATCGCCCGCCTCATTGCCGGCTGGCGCCAGCCGGCTCGTTTCGCCATTAGCCAAAGGCCAGGATTCATGAGCAAACAACCCCAGCTGAGCTACAAGGACGCCGGTGTAGACATCGACGCCGGTGAGGCTCTGGTAGAACGCATCAAGGGCGTCGCCAAGCGCACCGCCCGCCCGGAAGTCATGGGCGGCCTGGGGGGCTTTGGTGCCCTGTGCGAGATCCCGGCAGGCTATCGCCAGCCCGTGCTGGTCTCCGGTACCGACGGCGTCGGCACCAAGCTGCGCCTGGCCATGAACCTGGCCAAGCACGACAGCATCGGCATCGACCTGGTCGCCATGTGCGTCAACGACCTGGTGGTCTGCGGCGCCGAGCCGCTGTTCTTCCTCGACTACTACGCCACCGGCAAGCTCAACGTCGACGTCGCCGCCCAGGTGGTGACCGGCATCGGCACCGGTTGCGAACAGGCTGGCTGCTCCCTGGTGGGTGGCGAGACCGCCGAGATGCCCGGCATGTACGAAGGCGAAGATTACGACCTAGCCGGCTTCTGCGTCGGCGTGGTGGAAAAGTCCGAGATCATCGACGGTTCCAAGGTGACCACCGGCGACGCCCTGATCGCCCTGCCCTCTTCCGGCCCGCACTCCAACGGCTATTCGCTGATCCGCAAGATCATCGAGGTGGCCGGCGCCGACATCGAGAACATCCAGCTCGACGGCCAGCCGCTGACCGAACTGCTGATGGCGCCCACCCGCATCTACGTCAAGCCGCTGCTCAAGCTGATCAAGGACACCGGCGCGGTCAAGGCCATGGCCCACATCACCGGCGGCGGCCTGCTGGACAATATCCCACGGGTACTGCCCGAGGGTGCCCAGGCGGTGCTCGACGTCGCCAGCTGGCAGCGTCCGGCGGTATTCGACTGGCTGCAACAGCAGGGCAACGTCGACGAGACCGAGATGCACCGTGTGCTGAACTGTGGCGTGGGCATGGTCATCTGCGTGGCCCAGGATCAGGTCGAAGGCGCCCTGCAGGTGCTGCGCGCCGAGGGCGAGCAACCCTGGGTCATCGGCCGTATCGAACAGGCCGCCGAGGGCGCCGACCAGGTCGTGCTGAACAATCTGAAACAGCACGGATGAGCCCTGCCGACTGCGCCGTGGTGGTGCTCATCTCCGGCCACGGCAGCAACCTGCAAGCTCTGATCGACGCCGCGACCCCGCCCGTGCGGATCGCGGCGGTGATCGCCAACCGCGCCGAGGCCTATGGCCTGGAGCGGGCCCGGCAGGCCGGGATCGCCACCCAGGTGATCGACCACCGCGAGCATGCCGATCGCGACAGCTTCGATGCGGCCCTGGCGGCTGCCATCGACGCCCAGGGCGCCGATCTGGTGGTGCTGGCCGGCTTCATGCGCATTCTCACGCCGACCTTCGTGCGGCGCTACCAGGGTCGTCTGCTCAATATCCATCCCTCGCTGCTGCCACTCTACAAGGGCTTGCACACTCACCAGCGTGCCCTGGATGCCGGCGATGCCTGGCACGGCTGCAGCGTGCACTTCGTCACCGAAGAACTGGATGGCGGTCCGGTCGTCCTGCAGTCGCGGGTGCCGGTACAGGCCGAAGATACGGCGGAGAGCCTCGCGACACGGGTACACGCCGCCGAGCACCTCCTTTATCCTGTGGCCGTGCGGTTGTTCGCCGAAGGTCGTCTGCGGCTGGGTACCCTGGGTGCCGAGCTCGATGGCGAGGCACTGCCGCCTACCGGGGCCACGTTGCCGTCGCTGACGGCCGCGGCCTCCCTTTCCTGATCCAAGGAGAAACTGATGCGACGTCTGTTGTTCCTATTGGCCACCCTCTGCAGTGCCTCGGCCTTCGCCTTCGACCTGCAGCCGTTCACGGCCAGCTACACCGCCGACTGGAAGCAGATGCCGGTCAGCGGCTCGGCCGAGCGCTCGCTGCAGAAGGAAGCCGATGGTCGCTGGGAGCTGAAGTTCGAAGCCTCCATGCTGGTCGCCGGCCTCAACGAGTCCAGCACCTTCCGCCGTGAGGGCGAAGCCTTCCTGCCGGACACCTACCAATACAAGCGCAGCGGGCTGGGCAAGAGCCGCGAGAGCGAACTGACCTTCGACTGGGCCGGCAAGAAGGTCACCGGCAAGGACAAGGATGATCCGGTCAATCTGACCCTGGATCGCGGTCTGCTGGACAAGTCGACCTACCAGCTCAAGCTGCAGCAGGACGTAGCGGACGGCAAGAAGAGCATGAGCTACCAGATCGTCGACGGCGACAGCATCGACACCTACGACTTCCGCGTCATCGGCCCGGAGCGCATCCGCACCCCGCTGGGTTTGTTCGATGCCATCAAGGTGGAGCGCGTGCGCGATCCCACCAAGAGCAGCCGCAAGACCGAACTGTGGTTCGCCAAGGATTGGGACTACTTGCTGGTGCGGCTCTACCAGCAGGAGAGCGACGGCAAGGAATACCAGACCAGCCTCAAGGAAGGCTCGGTCAACGGGCGCACGGTGAAAGGCGCCAACTGATCCCGGTAGTTGCAAAGACGCCCTCTTCGAAGGGCGTTTTCTTTTCAGTTGGGACCCGTCCGCTCAGGGATTCCACCAGCCCGGTCGCTGGTCGGCGAAAGAATGAAAGAGCGGCACAACGTCATCGTCGAGTCGATCCAGGCTACCCACCGCCAGGGCGAGAGTCGGACCGTCATCCACGGCGCCCAGCGTGGAACCGCAGTGCGGGCAGAAGGCTCGGCATGTCGTAGCCGAGGAGCGCCAGAGGGCCGGCTCGCCACCCGGACCGGTCCAGCGCAGCTGGGCCTTGTCCAACTCGATCCAGACCTGCGTCGGCGCTCCGGAATGCCGGCGGCACTGCTCGCAGGAACAGCTGTGGGGATCCCGTGGCGAGCCTGTCACCAGATAACGAATCTGGCCGCAGAGGCAGCCACCGGTGCGCGTGCTGTCCATCAGGAGATGCCTCCTTGGTCCTGTCCAGGCGTGCGGGATTTCTCGTAGCGGACATCCGTCCCCTCAAAGGAGACGACCCTGTGCCAGCCGTGGGACCGATAAAAGGCATTCGCCCGTACCGCCGGGCGCCCATCGGTGACCAGCCAGATCAGGGCATGACGGCGGAATAGCGCGGTCTCGGCGGCTGCCAGCAGACGGGCACCGAAACCCTGGCCTTGCCAGTCGGGTCTGACGAACAGAGCGAAGACCTCGCCATTCGCCAGATCGACCAGGCTGAAACCCACCACCTCGCCTCCCACCTCCACCACCCAGGCACAGGGCTCGGCGGCGAGCAACTCGGCGATCGATTCAGGGGTGATGCCCAATTCAGCGAGTTGCTCCCGGGTAAGGGCGTTGTCCGTGACCGCGGTACGGATGGCGAACAGCGCCTCTATGTCGGCCAGGGTGGCAAGCCTCAACTGAGCGGAGGCAGCGCAAGCGGTCACAGGGATTCTCCTGATGTCGGCATAGAGCGATGCCGATGATGACCATGAGCAGCGCGACAGATTGTCGCAGAAGTTGTAACGACTTGTTGCCGAGATACGCCTTGGTCCTGAAGCGAAACGCTCTAGTATGGGTTTTCAAGCCCTGCCGTAGCGCGGGCTCGACCAAGGAGATACAGCATGACCATTACCGTAACCGAACGTGACGAAGACCATATGTCCCGCGAAGCCCGTGGCCTGGGCATGCATCTGTGGGACGTGAAGCAGGAAGGGGAATTGGTCGGCGTCTACCAGAGCGAAGCCGATGCCCTGGAATACAAGGAGCAGATCGAACACGAAGGCGCGTCGCACGCCGAGTGAGTCGAAAGACCTTTTTACCGACTGCCTGAAAAAGGCCCGTCTCTTGGAGGCGGGCCTTTTTCGTTCCTGGGGACTTGGTTGTTGGGCTTCGCTGCGCTCAGCGCCAACCTACGGTAGCCTCACCGTAGGTTGGGTTGAGACGGCTCCATCGTCGAAGCCCAACGCCGCGGACTCGACCGCAAAGCGTTGGGCTTCGTCATGCTCCACCCCTCTACAGCCGAGCCTAGTGCAGCAGCTCGTCGGCGAAGACCTTGTCCAGGGTTATCGGCAGATCCCGCACCCGCTTGCCGGTGGCGTGGAAGATGGCGTTGGCGATGGCCGGCGCTACTCCGACGATACCGATCTCGCCGATGCCCTTGGCGCCCAGCGGATTGACGATCTCGTCGTGTTCCTCGACGAAGATCACCTCCAGCTGATGAACATCGGCCTGCACCGGGAAGTGGTACTCGGCGAGGCTGTGGTTCATCCAGCGGCCTTCGGTGGTGTCCATCATCCCCTCTTCCTGCAGGCCCATGCCGATGCCCCAGACGATGCCGCCGGCCACCTGGTTCTCGCCGGTCTTGAGGTTGAGGATACGACCCGCAGCCACAGCGGTGACTACGCGACTGACTTGGACGCTGCCGAAGTCCTCGTCCACCTTGACCTCGACGAACACCGCCGAGTGGGTACCAGTGGCGTAGTTGTCGCGCTCTTCCGCCGGCTCGGCGCTGGCCAGGGTTTCCATGGACGGCGAACCCGAAGCCTTGAGGATGGCGGTGAAGTCGACGCGCTGGGCCGGATCGGTCTTGAGGCTGATGCCGCCGTCGGCGAATACCACCTGCTCCAGTTCGGCCTTGGCCAGCGGCGAATCATCCATTTCCTTGGCCGCATCCAGCAATTGCTGACGCAGCTGGTCGCAGGCCAGTTTCACGGCGGTGCCCACCGAAGACACGGTAAAGGAACCACCTTCCAGCGGCGCCTTGGGCAGGGTGGAATCACCGAGTTTGAAGGTCACCTTGTCCAGCGGCAGACCAAGGTTCTCGGCGGCGATCTGGGTCATCACCGTATAGGTGCCGGTGCCGATATCGGCGGTCGCACTGGCTACCACCAGGCTGCCGTCGATGTTCATCACCGCCTTGGCGGTGGCGGGTTGCTGCATGGCCTCCCAGACCCCGGTCGCCATGCCCCAGCCGACCAGCTGGTTGCCGTCGCGCATGGAACGCGGCGCCATGCTGCGCTGCTCCCAGCCGAAACGCTCGGCGGCCTGGCGATAGCATTCCAGCAGCTCCTTGCTGGAATAGGGCTTGTTCTTGGCCGGATCGACATCGGTGAAGTTGCGAATACGCAGCTCCAGCGGATCGATGTCGGCGGCATAGGCCAGTTCGTCCATGGCGCTTTCCAGCGCATAGACACCCAGTACGGCGCCCGGCGCGCGCATGTCCAGCGGGGTGTAGACGTCCAACGCGGCCAGCTGGTAGGCCAGCTTGACGTTGGGGCAGGCATAGAGCGACGCCGACCAGACCAGCACCATCTCGGTGAAGTCTTCGAAGCGCGAGGTGATGCCCAGGGCGCTGTGATCGATGGCCTGCAGCTTGCCGTCGCTGTCGCAGGCCAGCTTGACCTGCTGATAGGTCTCGGGGCGATAGCCGAAGGTGAACATCTGCTGGCGGGTCAGGGTGACCCGTACCGAGCGCTTGAGCTGCAACGCGGCCATGGTCGCCAGCACCAGCTGGTACTGCGGACGCAGGCCGGAACCGAAGGCGCCGCCGACGAAGGGCGAGATGACCTTCACGTCGCCTTCGCCCAGACCGAAGATGCTGCTGACGAACTGGGCGCTGTTCTGCACGCCCTGTGTCTTGTCGTGCACCGTCAGCTTGCCGTCCTTGTGGTAGATGACCGTCGAGGCGTGCATCTCCATGGGGTTATGGAATTCCGCCGCGGAGTGGTATTCGGCTTCGATGCGGGTAGGCGCCGCAGCCCAGGCTGCCGGGGCGTTACCCCGATTCTCCGGCAACTCCATGGGCGCTTCGTGGGCCTGGTCGCGAGCCTGGGCCAAGTCGGTGGCGTGCTCCTCTTCGCTGTATTGGGCGCGAATCAGCGCGGCGGCGTGACGTGCGGCCTCGAAGGTCTCGGCCACTACCAGGGCGATGGGCTGGCCACTGTAGAGGATGCGATCGTTGTACAACGGCCGAAAGGGCTTGCCGTCAGCCGCATCCATGTCGGTATAGCTCTCGTCATAGCTGGCCATCTTGGGTCGATTGAGGTGGCTGAGCACCTCGATCACGCCCGGCTGGGCCAGGGCTTCGCTAACGTCCAGGCCGAGCAGGCGACCCTTGGTGATGGTGGCGTTGACCACGAAACCAAAGGCCAGATCCGGCACGCTGAATTCGCCGGCATACAGCGCCTGGCCGGTGACCTTGAGCGGACCGTCGACGCGGGGAACGGCTTTTTGCAGATGGACGACGGTCATTGCAGGGTACCTCCGGCGGCTTCGGTAAGGGCACGGATGATGGCGCGCCGGGCCAGTTCGATCTTGAAGCTGTTATGGGCGAAGCCCTGGGCGCCTTGCAGCAGGCGATCGGCCAGTTGACCGAAGGCCGCCTTGTCCGCGACCTGGCCAACCAGCGCCTGCTCGGCCTCCGGCAGCCGCCAGGGCTTGTGGGCCACGCCACCCAGGGCGACGCGGACCTGCTTGATGCGCTCGCCGTCCAGTTCCAGGGCTGCCGCCACCGAGACCAGGGCGAAGGCATAGGAGGCGCGGTCGCGGATCTTCAGGTAGGCGCTGTGGGCCGCCAGGCTTTCCGCCGGCAAGGTCACGGCGGTGATGAGTTCGTCGGCCTCAAGGTTAGTGTCGCGCTCCGGGGTGTCGCCGGGCAGGCGGTGGAAATCGGCGAAGTCGATGACGCGATCACCCTGGGGCCCGCTTACCTCGACCTTGGCCTGTAGGGCGGCCAGGGCCACGCACATGTCCGAAGGGTGGGTGGCGATGCACTGCTCGCTGTGGCCGAGGATGGCGTGGATGCGATTCTGCCCTTCACGAGCGCCGCAGCCGGAGCCGGGTTCGCGCTTGTTGCAGGGGGTGCCCACGTCATAGAAGTAATAGCAGCGGGTGCGCTGCAAGAGGTTGCCGCCGGTGGAGGCCATGTTGCGCAATTGCGGGGAAGCGCCGGCGAGGATGGCCTTGGCCAGCAGCGGATAGCGACGCTGCACCTCAGGGTGGTAGGCCACCTCGGCATTCTTGACCAGGGCGCCGATGCGCAGACCGCCTTCGGCGATGGTCTCGACCTCGCGCAAGGGCAGACCGTTGACGTCGATCAGCTGCTCGGGGCGTTCGACGTTTTCCTTCATCAGGTCCAACAGGTTGGTACCGCCGGCGATGAAATGGGTCTGGGGGCCGTGCTGGCGGATGGCATCGGGCACGGCATTGGGCTTGGCGTAACCGAAGCGGTTCATTCGCGGCCCTCCCCTTGCTGGCAATCCGGACGCGCCCGTTCGATGGCAGCGCGGATGTTGCGGTAGGCACCGCAGCGGCAGAGGTTGCCACTCATCTGCTCGGCCACCTCGGCCTCGCTGTGGGCGTGGCCCTCCTTGAGCATGCCGATCGCTGAACAGATCTGGCCGGGGGTGCAGTAGCCGCACTGGAAGGCATCTTCGGCAACGAAGGCGGCCTGCATGGGATGCAGCTGGTCACCCTGGGCCAGGCCTTCGATGGTGGTGACCTCGGCACCATCCTGCATGACCGCCAGGGCCAGGCAGCTGTTGATGCGAGTGCCATTGACCAGCACCGTGCAGGCGCCGCACTGACCATGATCACAGCCCTTCTTGGTGCCGGTCAGGTCAAGGTGGTCGCGCAGGAGATCGAGCAGGGTGGTCCAGGGTTCGACGGCCAGCTGCAGCTGCTTGCCGTTGAGGGTCAGGGCGATGGTATGGGACTCGGGTTCGGCCAGGGGCTGAAGCTGGCGCACGGGGGTGGCGTTCATGGCGGACCTCACGGTTAAAGCCGCGGGGTGCAGATGCCCCCGTGGTCGGAATAGGTGGTGGCAGCGAAAGGCCACCTCAGGTAAGGGACTGTTGCCGACCGGAAGCGGTTCAGCACCCCTGCCCAGCGGTATTCAACGTGACGTTGAGGGCTGTTCAGCGAAGCGTTGGGAAGGCCGTTCCAGAGGTTTTCGCCGCGGTCAGGACACATCTGGTATGGCGCTTCGTTGCGCCAACGGCCCAGTGGCCTGAACCCCGTCCCCAAAGGGGCAGTCATCAGAACTCCCGTGATGCGCCTCCAACGATGAGAATCCAACCATGGCTTCCGACTCCGATGCACCCTGGCGCCTGTCCCGGCGCCAGTTCCTCGGCACTTCCGCGGTGCTGGTGGCGACCAGCGCCATTCCCGGCTACACCTTTGCCCAGGCCAGCGGTGGCGCGCCCCTGACGCCCCAGGCCATCGCCGCCCGTCTGCCGCAACTGCTGCCGCTGACCCTGCAGATCAATGGCGAGGCGCGCCGGCTCAAGGTCGACAGCCGCACCACCCTGCTCGATGCCCTGCGCGAAAACCTGCACCTCACCGGCACCAAGAAGGGCTGCGACCATGGCCAGTGTGGCGCCTGCACCGTGCTGGTGAATGGCCAGCGCATCAACAGCTGCCTGAGCCTGGCGGCCATGCACGAAGGCGACGCCATCACCACCATCGAGGGCCTGGGCAACGCCGAGCGCCTGCATCCCATGCAGGCCGCCTTCCTGGCCAAGGACGGTTTCCAGTGCGGCTATTGCACGCCCGGGCAGATCTGCTCGGCGGTGGCCCTGCTCGACGAGGTCAAGGCCGGCATGCCCAGCCACGTCTCGGCACGCCTCGATGGCCCCATGCGGCTGAGCGAGGAAGAGATCCGCGAGCGAATGAGCGGCAATCTCTGTCGCTGCAGTGCCTATCCCAATATCGTCGCGGCCATCCAGATGGCGGGGGGACAGGCATGAGAGTCTTCGACTATCGGCGTGTCCAGAACGAGGCCGACGCCAGCCGCCAGGGCGTCCAGGCGGGCAGTCGCTTCATCGCCGGGGGTACCAATCTGCTGGATCTGATGAAGCTGGAGATCGAGACCCCCAGTCAGGTGCTGGACATCAATCGCCTGCAGCTGGATCAGATCCGCGCCACCGAGGACGGCGGCTTGCGCATCGGTACCCTGGTGCGCAACTCCACCCTGGCTGCAGATCCTCGGGTGCGCGAGCGCTATCCAGTGCTGTCGCGCGCCTTGCTGGCTGGCGCCTCGGCGCAGTTGCGCAACAAGGCCACCACCGGGGGCAATCTCTTGCAGCGCACCCGCTGCTCCTACTTCTACAACACCGCCATGCCCTGCAACAAACGCCAGCCCGGCAGTGGCTGTGCGGCCCTGGGCGGCTTCAATCGGATGAACGCGGTGCTTGGCGCCAGCGACCAGTGCATCGCCGTGCACCCCTCCGACATGGCGGTGGCCATGCGGGTGCTGGACGCCACGGTGGAAACCCGCGAAGCCACTGGCCGCACCCGGCGCATTCCTATCGCCGACTTTCATCGCCTGCCCGGGGACACCCCGCAGATCGAGACGGTGCTGCAACCCGGCGAACTCATCACCGCAGTGACCCTGCCCCCGCCACCGCCCGGCATCCAGGTCTATCGCAAGGTGCGCGATCGCGCTTCCTATGCCTTCGCCCTCGTGTCCATGGCGGCCATCGTCGAGTTCGACGGCACGCGCATCCGCAGCGGTCGCGCCGCCTTCGGCGGTCTGGCGCACAAACCCTGGCGCGTGGCGGCGGCCGATCAGGCCTTTGCCGGCCAGGCGGCGGACGGTGATCTCGCCGCCGTGGGCGATGCCCTGCTCGCCGGCGCCCGTGGCTATGGCCACAACGACTTCAAGCTCGAGCTGACCCGCCGCATCCTGCGCGCCGGGGTGGCCGACGCCCGCCAACAGGCCTGAGGACAGCAGCATGGAAATGAATGAACCCGCTGGCCGCAACCTGATCGACGAGAATCGCGGCGGCCTGATCGGCAAGCCCATCGATCGCGTTGACGGCCTGCTCAAGGTCACCGGCCAGGCGCCCTACAGCTTCGAATTCCGCAACGATCGCGTGGCCTATGGCTTCATCGTCGGCGCCACCATCGCCAAGGGCCGCATCGCTCGACTGGACACCTCCGCCGCCGAAAGCGCGCCGGGCGTACTCAGCGTGCTGACCTACCGCAACGCCCCGCGCCAGGCCGCCCGGGAGCCGGACAACAGCGGCCGCTTCACCCGGCCCAAGCCCTACCTGGACAGCGACCAGGTGCGCTATTTCGGCGAACCCGTGGCCTTCGTGGTGGCCGAGACCTTCGAGGAGGCACGCCTGGCGGCGGCCCTGGTGGAGATCGACTACGCCGCCGAACCGGGCGCCTTCGATCTGGCCGCCAACCTCGGCCAGGCGGTGAAGCCACCGGATGGCGACCAGCCCACCGACACCGCCTCGGGCGATGTCGACGCCGCCTTCGCCCGGGCACCGGTCAAGCTCGACGAGCGCTATACCACGCCCTACCACATCCATGCGCAGATGGAGCCCCACGCCAGCCTCGCCCAGTGGGACGGCGACCGGGTGACGATCTATTGCTCCACCCAGTTCGTCGAGCAGGCGCAGAGTTGCGTGGCCAATACCTTGCAACTGCCCAAGGAGAACGTCCGCATCGTGGCGCGCTACATCGGCGGTGGTTTCGGCGGCAAGCTGCCGATCTATGCCGATGCCCTGATCGGCGCCATGGCCGCCCGGGCGATCGGTCGGCCGGTCAAGGTCACCCTCACCCGCCAGCAGATGTTCCAGATCACCGACCACCGCTCGGCCACGGTGCAGCGCATCCGCCTGGGTGCCGACCGTGATGGCCGTCTCCTCGCCATGGCCCACGAGGGCTGGTCCCATTCGGCGCGTGGCCTGACCTACTACGAACCCACCGGTCTGTCCTCGCGTACCCTCTATGCCGGCGATGACCGCCTGGTGGCGCACCGCATGGTCGAGCTGGACCTGCCCGAATCCGGCTCCTGCCGCGCGCCCGGCGAAGCCGTGGGGATGCTCGCCAGCGAAAACGCCATGGACGAGCTGGCGGTCATGCTCGCGCTCGATCCCATCGAGCTGCGCATCCGCAACGAGCCCAGCCAGGACCCGGAAAAGCACATCCCCTTCTCCTCCCGCAAGCTGGTGGAGTGCATGCAGGACGGCGCCCGCCGCTTCGGCTGGAACCAGCGCAATGCCACGCCCGGCCAGGTGCGCGACGGCGACTGGCTGATCGGCATGGGCATGGCCGCGGCCAGTCGCGCCAACATGCTCAGGCCATCCCAGGCCGGGGTCCGCCTGGAGGCCGATGGCACGGCCACGGTCAAGACCTCGATGACCGATATCGGCACCGGGACCTATACCATCCTGGCGCAGATCGCCGGCGAGTCGCTCGGCTTGCCGGTGGAACGGGTCAAGGTGCTGCTGGGCGACAGCGACGATCCGGCCGGTGCCGGCTCCGGCGGTTCCTTTGGCGCCGCCAGTTCCGGCTCCTCGGTCTATGTCGCCTGCGAGAACCTGCGCGTTAAGGCGGCGCAAGCGGCGGGCCTCGATCCGGCCAGCGCCCGTTTCGTCGGCGGCCGGCTGATCGCCGACAACGGCAGTCGCGACCTCGCCGAACTGGCGCGCGAGCATGATCTCCAGGCCATTGGCGAGATCAAGCCGGGGCAGACGCTCAAGGACTATTCCCAGCAGGGCTACGGCGCCTTCTTCGCCGAGGTGGGGGTGCACGCCCTCACCGGCGAGATCCGCCTGCGGCGCATGCTCGGGGTGTTCGCCGCGGGGCGCATCCTCAACGAGAAGACCGCCCATTCGCAGATGCTCGGCGGGATGATCTGGGGGGTGGGCAGCGCCTTGCACGAAGACGGGGTGATCGATACCCGTCACGGTCACTTCGTCAACCATGACCTGGCCGACTACCACTACCCCTGTCACCTGGACATCCCCGCCATCGAAGCTCATTTCCTGCCGGAAGTGGACGACAAGGCTAACCCGCTGAAGATCAAGGGCGTCGGCGAACTGGGCATCTGTGGCGCAGGAGCCGCCCTCACCAACGCCGTCTACAACGCCTGCGGGGTGCGCATCCGCGACTATCCGCTCACGGTGGACAAGGTGCTGGCCGGGCTCAAGACGGCTTAGCCGTAGGCGGCGCGGTTCAGCGCGCCGCCTTGCTTCCCGCCCGGGTCGCCAGCAGCACCCCGCCGATGGCGATGACCATGGCCACCCAGGCCAGCGGTGGCAGCGTCTCGCCGAGCAGCAACCAGGCGCTCAGGGCGGCGCCTGGCGGCACGCAGAAGAACAGTGCACTGACCCGTGCCGCCTCGCCAGCGCGGATCATCCACACCAGCAAGCTGATGGCCAGCAGCGAATTGGCCAGCACCAGATAGGCCAGGGCGCCAATGAAGGCCGGCGCCCAGTGCACCGGCGTGTGCTCGAACAGCAGCGCCAGGGGCGCGCAACACAGCAGACCGACGCTGTACTGCACCAGGTTGTTGGTGACCGGATGCTGGGCCACGCCCAGGCGCTTTTCGTAGAGTACGGCGCTGGTCATGCCCAGCAGCGCGCCCACCGCCAGGAAGATGCCCGCCACGGACTCCACGGCGACGCTCGCCCGCGCCAGGATCACCCCGATGGCGCCGAGCAGTCCCAGGGCCAGCCCCAGCCACTGCAGTGGCGCCACCCGCTCGCCCACCAGCAGCGGTGCGCCCAGGGCCACCAGGATGGGTTGCAACGAGGCGACCATGGCCACCACGTTGGCCGAGGCGCCCATCACCAGAGCGCCATAGCTCATGCCGAAATAGACGCCCTGGATCAGAAAGCCCACCACGGCCAGATTCGCCCACTCCCGCCGCGTACGCGGCAGTGGCGGGCGCAGGATGAGGAAGGCGACCAGCAGCACGCTGAAGGCCAGGGCATAGCGCATCGCCAGCAGGGTGAAGGGTGGTGCATAGGCCAGGCCCACCTTGGACACGGCGAATCCGGCGGACCACAGGGCCAGGAACACCAGGGGAATGAGGCGCAGCAACCAGGGATGCAGCGAGGTGGACGACATCGGATTCTCAAGGCCAGGCGAGTCAGCGGGACGCAGCTCGCGAGCGGGAAGGATAGCTGACGATCAGCAGACCGCTGAGCACCAGGGCGGCACCTGCAAGAAAACCAGGGCCTGGGGTCTCGTCCAGCAGCCAGACGCCCATCAGCACCCCGAACAGCGGCGTCAGCAGGGTCAGCACCCCCAGGGGCGCGGCGCGATAGCGACTGAGCAGCACGAACCACCCCAGCAGACTGATGCCGGCGACGATGAACACCTGGAACGCCAGACTCGACCAGGCCAGGGAGTCGAGTGCTGCCAGATCCAGGTGTTTGCCGAGCGGGAGGGCCAGCGCCAGGAGCACCACCCCAGTCACCCCGAGTTGATAGAACAGGGTGCGCAGCGGCGGCGCCTCGGCCAGGGCGCTGCGGCGGATCAGCACCGTGGTGGCGCCCCAGGCGGCGCCGCCGATCAGGCCGATCAGATCGCCCTGCCAGCTGGTGCCGCCGCTCGGCTTGCCAATCAGGAAGGCACAGACCACGCCACTGGCCGCCAGCACCATGCCCAGCCACTGACGCCCCGACAGCCGTTCCCCAGGCACCAGCCAGTGCAGGCCACAGGCGGCGAACAGTGGCGCCGTGTAGATGAACACCACCATGTGCGCGGCGCTGGTGTATTTCAGGCCCACCGCCATGCAGAGGAACTCCAGGGCGAACAGCGAACCGGCGAGCAGTCCGGGAATCAGCGTCTGGTCGCGCCCCAGGCAGCGGATGCCGCGCCAGCGTGCCAGACCGTAGAGCAACCCGGCTGCCAGCAGCGAACGCCAGCCGATCTGCAGCAGCGGGTCGACCTGTTCGGCGATGGCCTTGATCGCCGTCTGCTGCAGGCCCCAGACCAGGCAGAGCGCCAGCATGACCAGCACGGCCGTGGCATCCAGCTCCTTGCGCATGAGCGTCGCTCCACGAATAAGTGAGCCTAAATGGTGACGGTGGCTGAACAGGTCAGACAAACGATGTTTAATGGGTGTCAGGCTCAGGAAAACTAAGGCTCAGCGTGACCACTCCCCTTCCCCTCAACGCCCTGCGCGCCTTTGCCGCCGCCGCGCGGCACCAACAGTTCGCCAGGGCCGCGGACGAGCTGCACGTCACCGCCGGCGCCATCAGTCGGCAAATCCGCCTGCTCGAAGCCGAGCTGGGGCAACCGCTGTTCGAGCGTCTGCCCCAGGGGGTGCGGCTTACTGCCCAGGGTCGCGCCCTCGCGGCCGAGATCGCGCCGCATCTCGACGGCCTGGCCCGCGCCGTGGCCCGGGCACGGGTCAAGAGCAGTGTCCTGACCGTCAGCGCGCCGCCCACCTTCGGTCAGGAGTGGCTATTGCCGCGCTTGGAAGACTTCCAGCGACAGCATCCGGACATCGAGGTCTTTCTCGACGCCTCGTCCGCCATCGTGCCCCTGGGCACCGAGGGCGGTGCCCAGGCGGCGATCCGCTATGGCCGGGGCGATTGGCAGGACGGCGAGACCCGCCTGCTGCTGCGCGAATGGATCTTTCCGGTGTGCAGCCCGGCGCTGATCCCGGCGCCGCTGGCAGAACCCGCCGCCTTGCTGGACTATCCGCTGCTGCATGCCGAATGGCCCGGCGGCTGGCGCTCGGGGCGTCCCAGCAGCCGCTTCAACGCCTGGCAGGATTGGTTCGCTAGCCAGCAGGTGCCCCTAGGCGACAGCCTGCGCGGCCCACGCTATTCACTGAGCGGCATGGCCCTGCAACAGGCGGCGGCCGGCAAGGGCGTGGCCCTCGGCGGCTGCGTGCTGGCCCAACGGATGCTCGCCAGTGGCGCCCTGGTCCGCCCCCTGCCGGATCGGTTCAACCAGCTCTCGACCCAGGCCTACTTCCTGGTGCTGCCCAAGGGGCCGGTGGACGCCCCGGTGCAGCGCTGGATCGACTGGCTGCTGGTGCAGATCCGCCACTTCCGCGACACCCAGGGCGAGACCCAGGAGACCGGCGGCGCTTGGTGAGCGCCCTCCCCTTGCGGCAGTCTGAAGGGACTGCCGTCCAGATAGCTGCCTCCATGTCCGCCTTTCGCCTGTCCTCGCTGCTGCTCGTCCTGACCATTCCAACCCTGGCGCTCGCCGCCGAACAGCCGCCTGCCGACTGCGACCGCCAGGGCAGCGAGGCCCAGTTGGCGGCCTGCGCCGCCGGGGATCTGGCCGCGGCCGAAGCCCGGCTGGCGGACGTCTACAGCCGACGGCTGGCTGCCACCGCCCCCACGCAACGACCCGCCTTCGAGCGACTGCAACAGCTCTGGCAAGACGATCGAGCGCCCCGCTGCGCCACCGCCACCCGCGGTTTCCAGGGCGCCATGCAGCAGCTGCAGTACCTGAGCTGTCTGAAGTCGGTGACCCTGCTGCGCCTGGACGATCTGCAACGGCAACTACCGCGGCGCGACTGACGTTTCGTCGCCGCCGCTGCTGTCCGGCGCCGGAACTCACTATCATGGCGCCCCGCTGTTGGAGTTCGAGATGTACGAGCGTTACCTGCCCCTGCTGGTCCCGGCCGGACTGCTGCTTCTGGGGGCGCTGTGGTGGTGGCAGCGCCGGCGCCAGGCCGCCTTTCCCTACCGCCAGGTCGAAGCCCTTTTCACTCCCGCCGAACAGGCCTTTCTCACGGTGCTCGACGAAGCCGTGGGCGACGACTACCGGGTGTTCGGCAAGGTGCGCATCGCCGATGTGGTCCAGACCCTGCCGCTGCGCGACCGCCGCCGCTATCTGATCGCGCAGAACCGTATCAACTGCAAGCACTTCGACTTCGCCATCTGCCGCCGCGACGACCTCGCCGTACACGCGGTGGTCGAACTCAACGACAGGTCGCACCTGCAGCGTCATCGGCAGCAACGCGACCGCTTCGTCCGCGCGGTGTGCGAGGCCGCCCAGTTGCGTCTGGTGGAGATCCCGGCGGCGGCGCGCTATTCCGCCAGTGCCGTACACGACGCCGTGTTCGGCGGGCGCCGGCCGCGTAACCGAAAGGTAGCGCCCAACCAGGCGCTGGCGCCGGAGTGCCCCGAGTGCCAGGCGCCCATGGTCCGCCGCCGTGCGCGCAGCGGTCGCCACCAGGGGCGGGAATTCTGGGCCTGCTCGAACTACCCGGACTGCCGCGCCCTGCTCGACATCGACGACTGACCAAGGGGCCCCTGCCATGCGCTATCCCACCACTCCAGACGGTCGTTATTTCGTGGTCAGGGGCCGGCTCTGGCGCTGTACCGATCCCAGCCTGCCCGCCGACCGCCGCGACGCCCTGACCCATGAGCTGATGGACGCCCGCCGCCAGGTGGGCGTGGCCAAGCGCCAGGGTGACGACGCGGCCCTGCGCACCGCCCGCGCCGCGGTGGACGCCGCCAAGCATGCCCTGGGTGAACGCGGACCGGTCTGGTGGACTGATGGCGCACCCGACTACAACCGTCGGATGGCCAAGAACACGCCCTATGCCGACTGGTACCAGCAGCTGGCGGCGGAGGCTTCCTGACCTGCGCCGTGCGGCGTAAGGTGGAGGGTCGACTCCTCTTGCGAGCACCGCTCTTGCGTATCCGTCCCGCCTTCGTCACCGACCTCGCCGCCATCTGCCGCCTGGCCGAACAACTCGCCGAGCAGCATCACCGACAGGCCCCGGCGACCTTTGCCGCGCCCTCCGGCGGCTGGCGCGACCAGGACTACTGGGCCGCCCAGCTGGAGCCGGACGATGGGGTGATGTTCGTCGGCGAGGCCAGGGGCGAACTGGTGGGCTTCGTCACCGCACGACTGTCTGATACCCGCTCGATTTCCTTTCTGCAGCCCTTGGTCCTCTGCCGGATCGGCACCCTGGTGGTGGCCGCCAACCACCGACGGCTGGGCGTGGGCGCATGGTTGCTGGAAGCCGTGGAAGCCTGGGCCCGGGACAACGACGTCGACGAATTGCGCCTGGAGGTCATGGAATTCAACGAAGATGCCCAGGCGTTCTATGCACGCCAGGATTTCCACGGCCAGTCACGGATCCTGGCCAAGGCCTTGCGGTAGATTGGCGCTAGCGAATCGCGGCCATGGGCCGCTCCTACGGTCGGCACGAAGCGGTAGGAGCGTGAGTGGCTCGGCCCCGTAGGTTGGCGCTGAGCGTAGCGAAGCCCAACATGGCCAGATCGAGACTCTGCCGTTGGGCTTCGACGATGGAGCCGTCTCAACCCAACCTACGCGGGCACCGTAGGTTGGTGCTGAGCGTAGCGAAGCCCAACATCGCCGGACCCCTGTTGGGCTTCGACGATGGAGCTGTCTCAACCCAACCTACGTCGCGTGGCGGGCACGGGCACCGTAGGTTGGCGCTGAGCGTAGCGAAGCCCAACGTTGCCGGATCGAAGCCCCGCTAGTAGCCCTCGACGCTGACCCTATACACTCTCCCGGCTCACCAACTCGAACCCCAGGTCCACGCAGGTCGGTTGGCTGCGACCGTCGAGCAGGCCCAGCAGGAGAGTCGCCGCCTGGCGCCCCACCGCGGCGCGCGGGGTCTGGATGGAGGTCAGCCGGGGCACCGTGTGCGCCGAGCCGGGCAGGTCGTTGAAGCCCAGCACCGAGACCCGCTCCGGGATGGCGATTCCCAGCCGCTGGGCCTCGAACAGCGCGCCCTGGGCCAGGTCGTCGTTGCAGAAGAACAGGCCGTCGACATCCGGCCGGCGGGCCAGCAGCTCGCGAAACTGCTGGGCGCCCAGGCCCACGGACGACGGCTGCGAATCCAGCACATCCAGACTCGGATCGTAGCAACCCGCCTCGCGCAGCACCTGGCGAAACCCTTCGCCCCGGGCCAGCGCCCGCGGGTCGAGCTGGGCGGCGACATAACCCAGCCGCTTGCGCCCCGCCGCCAGCAGATGGCACGCCGCGGCAGCGCCGGCGGCATGCTGGGAAAAGCCCACGCTGGGCGCCCCGCCAGCCGGATCCAGCTCCATCATGTGCACCCGCGGTACCCCACTGGCCGCCAAAAGCTGACGGGCGGCGTCGGTACGGTCGAAGCCGGTCAGCAACAGGCCCCGGGGCTGATAGGCCAGGTAGTTGCGGATCAGCTTCTCCTCTTCCTGGGGATCGTAGTGGTAGTTGCCGATCAGCACTTCCAGGCCACGGGGGCGCAGGACCTCGTGGATGGCCTCCAGCGGCTCGATGAACAGATGGTTGGACAGCGAGGGGACCAGCACCACCACCGAGTGCCCCTGGGCCGAGGCCAGGGCGCGGGCGGCCGGATTGGTGACATAGCCGAGACGCGCGGCGGCTTCCTGCACGCGGGTGACCAGCTCGGGCGCCACGCTGGCGACACCACGCAAGGCCCGCGAGGCCGTGATGGGGGAAACACCGGCCTGCAGCGCCACCTCGGTGAGGGTGGGCCGACCGGAACTACGAGAACCCGTTCGATTCATTGTTATGGTTTCAGGCTTGTCAAGGACGGAGAACGCGCCTAAGGTAGCGCTGTCTCACCAGACACTACAAGCCTGGCGTGTCCTTCAGGAACACGTCGGCATTCGGCCTAACAAGATCGACAAGAACTGGAAGCCGCTCCCTTTTTCATTTTTCGGGGTAGCGCTGTCTCCAGACCGGAGGTGACGATGAACACTCCCATTCCCGCGCTCGTGGTCATGGGCGTCGCAGGCTGCGGCAAGAGCAGCGTCGGCGCGGCCATTGCCGAGCAGGACGGTGGCCGCCTGATCGAAGGCGACGCCTTCCACCCCGCCGCCAACATCACCAAGATGAGCGCCGGCATTCCCCTCAACGATGAAGATCGCGCCGGCTGGCTGACTCGCCTGGGTGAGGAACTGGCCGCTGCCGTGGCCGCGGGCGAACGTCCCGTACTCACCTGTTCCGCGCTCAAGCGCCGCTATCGCGACCAGCTGCGCCAGGCCGTGCCCGGTCTCGGTTTCGTCTTTCTCGAACTGACCCGCGAGACCGCGGCCCAGCGCGTCGCCAATCGTCCAGGGCACTTCATGCCCGCCAGCCTGATCGACAGCCAGTTCGCCGCCCTGGAAGCACCCCACGGTGAACCGGCTACGCTGGTAGTGGACGCCCGCGATCCGCTGGCCGCCATCGGCACCCAGGTGTCGGCCTGGTGGACCACCTCGGCGCGCCTGGCCCAACCGGCCTGACTAGACAGCGCTACCCATTCCAACCCTTAGGGTCTGTTCAAAGTCTCGCGAGCTAGAGACAAACAAGACGAAAAGGGCTGAGGAAGCGGAGTTTACGAAGGGTAAATGAGCATTCCGAAGCCCTTTTCAACGCAGTTTGGCCGACGCGCAGCAGACTTTGAATAGGCTCTTACAACGCCCACAACAACAATAGGAGAGGCACCATGTTCGGCATGGACCACAACAGCTTCCTTCTGCTCGACGCCCTGGTCACCATCATCGGCCTGGTGCTGCTGATCACCAAGTTCAAGGTCCATCCCTTCATCGCCTTGACCATCGCCTCGGGCTTTCTCGGCCTGACCTCCGGAATGCCGGTGGAAAAGGTCATGAAATCCTTCCAGGACGGCTTCGGCGGCGTGCTCGGCTTCGTCGGCATCCTGCTGGGCCTGGGCACCATGCTCGGCAAGCTGATGGCCGATTCCGGAGGTGCCGACCAGATCGCCCAGACGCTGATCCGCGCCTTCGGCATCAAGCGCGTGCACTGGGCGATGATGTTCGCCGCCTTCCTGGTGGGCATTCCACTGTTCTTCGAGATCGGCTTCGTGCTGCTGGCGCCTCTGGTGTTCATCGTCGCCCGCCGTACCGGGCTGTCGCTGGTCAAGCTGGGCATCCCACTGCTGGCCGGCCTGTCCGCCGTGCACGGCCTGGTGCCGCCGCACCCGGGTCCGCTGCTGGCGGTCGGGGTGTTCGGTGCCGACATCGGCAAGACCATCTTCTATGGCCTGCTGGTCGGCCTGCCCACCGCCATGATCGCCGGTCCCATCTTCGGTGCCTGGATCTCCAAGCGCATCCCCGGTTCGGCCAACGCCGAGCTGGTCGCCCAGATCGCCCAGGAGACCGACAACCGCAACCTGCCGGGCTTCGGCATCACCGTGTTCACCGTGCTGCTGCCGGTGATCCTGATGCTGCTCAAGGCCTTCGCCGACATCTTCTTCGCCGCCGACAACCACTTCCGCATCTGGATGGACTTCATCGGCCACCCCATCACCGCCCTCCTCGCCGCCCTGCTGCTGAGCTTCTACAGCTTCGGCACCGCCTGCGGCTTCTCCCGCGAGAAGATCGTCAAGCTGCTCGACCAGAGTCTGGCCCCGGTGGCGGCCATCGTGCTGATCGTCGGCGCCGGCGGTGGCTTCAAGCAGATGCTGGTGGCCAGCGGCGTCGGTGAGGTGATCGGCAACCTGGCGGTGCAGACGCAGATCTCGCCGATCCTGCTGACCTGGCTGGTGGCGGCGGTGATCCGCGTGGCCACCGGTTCCGCCACCGTGGCGACCATCACCGGTGCCGGCATCGTCGCCCCCGTGGTGGCGCTGGTGCCCGGCGTGAACAAGGAACTGCTGGTGCTGGCCGCCGGCGCCGGTTCGGTGATCCTCTCCCACGTCAACGACGCTGGCTTCTGGTTGGTAAAGCAATACTTCAACATGACCGTGGCCGAGACCTTCAAGACCTGGTCGATGATGGAAACCATCCTCTCGGTGGTGGCCCTGGCCTTCATCATGCTGCTGTCGCTGTTCGTCTGAGCCGTTAGATAGGGACGGCCCCTGGCCGTCCTCCCTCCACCACGAAACTCGCCCGGTTGCTGCGCTCGGCATCCGGACGGGTTCGGTCACTGATGGTGCGCAGGTCCACCTGCAGTCGTTCCCGCGTCAGTTCCAGGGCCAGATAGCCGCGCTGCCGACTGTCGAAGAAGCGCACTTGGGGATTCTCCGGCAACAACGCCTGGAAACGTCGGTAGTCCGGGCCGTCCGAGGTGATGGACGTGCCGACGAATTCGCTCGCCACCACCGGACTCCGCTCGTCTTCCGGATCGCGGTGCAGATCCGTCACCCAGAACGAATGGATATCGCCGCCCAGGGTTACCGGATTGGCCAGGCGGCTGTCGGCCATGGCCGCGAGCAGCCGCTCGCGAGTCGCCGGATAGCCGTCCCAGCCATCGGTCCAGCGCGCCGGATCGCCATCCGGCAGGCGCTGCCGCAGGGGTGCCAGCAGGAGATCCTGGGCGATCAGATTCCAGCGGGTGGCATTATGGCGAAAGCCATCCAGCAGCCAGCGCTCCTGCGCCTGCCCGAGCATGCTGCGCGCGGCGTCGCGCAGACCCGGGCAATCCGGGGCGACCAGCTGGCCACCGCGGGTCCTGGCCGTGGCGCAGGCCGGCTCGCTGCGGTACTGGCGACCATCGAGCAGATGGATCTCGGCCAGGTCGCCAAAGCGCCACCGGTCATAGAGGCGCAGCGCTGTGCCCTGGGTGCGCCAGCTACGCAGGGGTACGTGCTCGCGAAAGGCCTGGTAGGCCGCCTGCCGTCGCGCGGCGAAGGCGGCCAGGCTGACCTGAGGATCCGCCGACCAGGGACCGGAATAGTCGTTCTGCACCTCGTGATCGTCCCAGGTGATGACACTGGTGACCTTGGCGTGCAGGTATTGCAGATCGGGATCGGTGCGGTACAGGGCGTGGCGCCGCCGGTAGCTGGCGAGGTCCCGTGCCTCCGGCAGGCCGTGTCGGCGTACCGTCGGCAGGTGCAGGGGTACGTTGCCCTCATAGAGGTAGTCGCCCAGGAAGAGCGCCAGATCCGGCTGCTCGTCGGCCATATGCCGGTAGGCACTGAAGAAGCCTTTCTCATAGTGGGAACAGGAGGCGGCCACCAGCTTGAGACGCTGCGGCGCACTGGCCGAAGGCGGCAAGGTGGTGGCCTGGCCGATCCGACTCCGATGCCCCAGGGCGGTGAAGCGATACCAGTAGGGGCGCCCCGGGCGCAGATCGACCAGGGTGATCACCAGGCTGAAAGCCGCCTGAGGCCGCGCCTGGGCCATGCCGCGCTGCACCACCTGGCGCAGCCCCGGATCCAAGGCGACCTCCCACTGCACCTCGACCGGGCTGCGCAGACCGCCCAGGCCATCTGCGGCCAAGGGATCAGGTGCCAGCCGTGTCCAGATGACGAAGCCATCGACGGCAGGATCGCCACTGGCAACGCCCAGGGTGAAAGGATCGGCTTGCGGTTCGCGAGCGCTGCAACCGGCGAACCAGGGCGCGCTCAGACCCAGGCCGAGCAGGCCCAGCGCTTGACGTCTCGAGGTGTTCATCCAGGCCTCCGCGAAAAGAGGCCAGGGTGGCTCAGGCAGGTGACAACAGGATGTCGCCGAACTCAGGCCAGCGGCAATTCTTCCAGGATCATGACCTGCGGCGCCTCGCTGAGCAGACCGTCGAGATCGCTCAGCAGCTGTTTGAAGTGCGCGGTTTCTTCGTGCTCGGCGAGGGCTTCGCGACTGGCCCAACGCTCGATGAAGACATAGCGCCCCTCATGGCTCGGATCGCGATGCGGGGTATAGAAGTGGCAGGCGGGTTCAGCGCGGGAAGGCGCGACGATGGCGCGCATCGCGTTTTCGACGGCCGCAGCTTGGCCAGGCTTGGCCTGCAGAATGGCGACGATGCGGATTTCACTGGTCATGCGGGAGACTCCGAAAAGGGTGTTTCAGCATGCCGCCTGGACACCCCAAACACTACGGGGCCGATCACCCGGCCCCGGCCACGATGGCTTACTGCTTGGCTTTGACGATCTTGTCGATCACCGCGTTGCTGCGCTTGATCAGCACGTAGTCGGAACCGATCTTCACCCATTGGCTGTCTTCGCCCGGCTGTTCCAGTCCGTGCTTCTTCCAGTCCTTGATCACGTACTCATCGCGGATGTACTTGCGTGGCGCCCGGCCACCCTCTTCGAGTTCAAAGGTAGGATGATCAGGGTCGTGGGTAACAGCCTCGTCGCTCTGATTGGCATCCTTCTTGTTGACCTTGTTCTGGTACTGCGCGTTGGTGGGCTCCGAAGCCGCCTTGTCGGCGGCCGGCTTGGTCGGCGTCATGGACTCGGGCGCGGCCTGGACCTGCAGGGCACCTGCCAGGACGACGGTACCCAGAGCCAGGGAGAGCAGCGATTGCTTGATCATGGGGGTGTTTCTCCTCTGCGTTCGAGGTTTTGACCCCGCGCTCAGCGGAAAAGCTCCACGACTACCTGCGGACGCACCGTTGGCCTTACCAGCGTTCGTCCCGATCGGTCCTGCAGGATCAGCCCCCACCCTTGGCTATCGTTCACATCCTTCATGCAACGAATCCCTGGTGGCGACTACAGCTGGCGAAACCGTCTCATCTCGACGCTGGCAGTCTGGCTGGCAGGTGCCGGCGATTCCTCGACCTTTATCGGTAAGCCAGGGCTGGCGAGCCTTGCAGCACCTCAGGCAGAGTAGCCCACCTCTTTTCCGGACGCGCGCACTCATGGAACGCTGGAAGATTCTCGCCGGCCTGGTGAGCTTCACCTTCTTCATGGAAAACCTGGACGCCACCGTGATCGCCACGGCCCTGCCGCAGATGGCCCTGTCCTTCGGCCGTGATCCGGTGGACCTCAACCTGGGCATCAGCGCCTATCTGCTGGCCATCGCCGTGGGTATCCCGGTGAGCGGCTGGATCGCCGAGCGCTTCGGTCCGCGACCGGTCTTTACCCTGGCCATCGGCGTCTTCACCCTGGCCTCGCTGCTGTGCGGGATAGCCCAGTCCCTGGAACACTTCATCGCCGCGCGCATCCTTCAGGGGCTCGGCGGCGCCCTCATGGTCCCCGTGGGCCGCCTGGTGGTGCTGCAGGTGACGGAGAAGCACGAACTGGTGCGGGCCATCGCCCTCATTACCTGGCCCGGCCTGGTGGCGCCCGTGCTCGGTCCGCCCCTGGGTGGCCTGATCACTACCTATGCCGACTGGCGCTGGATCTTCTACCTCAACCTGCCATTGGGCTTGATCGCCCTGGTGCTGGCCTGGCGCCTGGTGCCGGCCGACATCCCCACTCAGCGGCATCCGCTGGACTGGCGCGGTTTCCTGCTGCTGGGCGGGGCCTGTGTGGCCTTCATGTGGGGCGTGGAGCGCCTCGGCCAGAATCAGGGCAGCCTGGGTAGCAACCTGGCCTGGATGGGCATAGGGCTGATCCTCGGCACCAAGGCGGTGCGTCACATGGCCCGTATCGAACGACCGCTGATCGATTTTGGCACACTGCGCATCCCCACCTACCGCGCGGCCATCCTCGGCGGCGGGCTGTTCCGCATCACCATCGCCACCGCGCCCTTCCTGCTGCCGCTGATGTTCCAGCTGGCCTTCGGCCTGGACGCCTTCCAGGCCGGCCTGCTCCTGTTGGCCCTATTCGCCGGCAATCTCGCGGCCAAGCCCTTTACCACCGCCACCATGCGCCGCTTCGGTCTGCGCACCATCCTGATCGTCAATGGCCTGCTCAGCGCTCTCAGCCTGCTGGCCTGCGGCCTGCTCACCCCCGGCTGGCCGCTACCGCTGATCTTGCTCTTGCTGTTCTGCAGCGGGGTGTTCCGCTCACTGCAATTCACCGCCAGCAATGCCCTGGCCTTCGCCGACATCCCCAAGGACCGCCTGGGGCATGCCTCCACCCTCTTCAGCACTAATTTCCAGCTGGCCATGGGCCTGGGCGTGGCCATCGCCGCCCTGTTGCTACGCGCCTCGATGGAGTGGCACGGCCATTTCGACCCGCAATTGGCAGACTTTCGGCTAGCCTTTTGCATCGTGGCCGTGCTCGGCATCCTGAGCACCCTGGATGCCTTCCGCCTGGCCCGCAATGCCGGCGATTCGGTCAGCGGCCATACCTCTGGAAGTTGACCAACCGGACAGTGCTCGACGCGATGCCGATTGGGGGGTAGGTCCTAGCGTCTTACCCGTGTTTACCGACCTGTTATGATGCGCGCCTTTTTCCGATCAGACCGGCGCGCACGAGGCATCCCATGCTGGAAAGACTCTTCCAACTCAAGGCCCACAACACCTCTGTCCGCACCGAACTGCTGGCTGGGGTCACCACCTTTCTGGCCATGGCCTACATCCTGTTCGTCAACCCGAGCATCCTCGGCGCCACCGGCATGGACAAGGGCGCGATCTTCGTCGCCACCTGCCTGGCCGCCGCCATCGGCTCGGCACTCATGGGACTGATCGCCAACTACCCCATCGCCCTCGCCCCGGGCATGGGCCTAAACGCCTTCTTCACCTACACCGTGGTCCTGCATCTGGGCCATACCTGGCAGGTGGCGCTGGGCGCGGTGTTCCTCTCGGCGCTGATGTTCTTCCTGCTGTCGATCTTCCGCATCCGCGAATGGATCATCAACAGCATCCCGCTCCCGCTGCGCTCGGGCATCGCCGCCGGCATCGGCCTGTTCCTGGCGCTGATCGCCCTGCAGACCGCCGGCATCGTGGTGGGTAATCCGGCGACCCTGGTGGGCCTGGGCGACCTGTCCAAACCCGGTCCGCTGCTGGCCATCCTCGGCTTCTTCCTGATCGTCGCGCTCGAAGCGCGCAAGGTCACCGGCGCGGTGCTGATCGGTATCCTGGTGGTCACCGTGATCGCCATCGCCTTGGGCGTCAGTGCCTTCGGCGGTCTGGTGTCCATGCCGCCGTCGCTGGCACCGACCTTCCTCCAGCTGGACATCCGGGGCGCCCTGGACGTCGGCCTGATCAGCGTCATCTTCGCCTTCCTGTTCGTCGACCTGTTCGACAACTCCGGCACCCTGATCGGCGTCGCCAAGCGCGCCGGCCTGATGGGCAAGGATGGCCACCTGCCGAAGATGGGCCGCGCCCTGATCGCCGACAGCTCCGCCGCCATGTTCGGCTCGCTGCTGGGCACCTCCACCACCACCAGCTACATCGAATCCGCCGCGGGGGTTTCCGCGGGGGGGCGTACCGGCCTCACCGCCGTGGTGGTCGCGGTGCTGTTCCTGCTGGCGCTGTTCTTCGCCCCCCTGGCCGGCAGCGTGCCGGCCTTCGCCACCGCCCCGGCGCTGTTCTTCATCGCCGTGCTGATGACCTCGGGGCTGGCCGAGATCGAGTGGGACGACCTGACCACCGCCGCCCCGGTGCTGGTCACTGCCCTGGCCATGCCGCTGACCTATTCCATCGCCAACGGCATCGCCTTCGGCTTCATCGCCTGGACCGTCATCAAGCTGCTGTCCGGCCGCACCCGCGAGCTGAATTCGGCACTGATCGTGCTGTCGATCCTGTTCGTCATCAAGCTGGGCTGGTTCAACGCCTGACCCCTCTCCTCGGGGCTCCGGCCCCGAGGTCTCCCCGCCTCACCCTGCCCCGGATCTACCATGTCCCAACCTTCCTTCGCTCCTGCCGACTACCAGGCTCAACTCGACGCCAAGGCCAACCGCTTGCGCGAACTGCTGGCGCCCTTCCAGGCTCCCGAGCCGGAGGTCTTCGCCTCGCCGCTGCAGCACTACCGGCTGCGCGCCGAATTCCGCCTGTGGCGGGAGAACGAGGAACGCCACTACGCCATGTTCGCCCCGGGCGACAAGCACACGCCGATCCTCATCGAAGACTTCCCCATCGCCAGCCAGCGCATCAATGACCTGATGCCGCGCCTCAAGGCCGGCTGGCAGGCGGACGTGGCGCTGTCGTTCAAGCTGTTCCAGGTGGAATTCCTCACCACCCTGGCCGGCGATGCGCTGATCACCCTGGCCTACCACCGGCCATTGGACGCCGCCTGGCAAGCCGCCGCCGAGCGCCTGGCCGCCGACCTCGGCGTCAGCCTGATCGGTCGTTCCCGCGGCCAGCGCCTGGTGATCGGTCGCGACCATGTGCTCGAAGAACTGGAGGTGGCCGGGAAAACCTACCGCTATCTGCAACCCGAGGGCGGCTTCACCCAGCCCAATGGCACGGTCAACGGCAAGATGCTCGCCTGGGCCCATACCGCCCTGGGCGCGCGTGACGACGATCTGCTGGAGCTCTATTGCGGCAACGGCAATTTCACCCTGCCGCTGGCCAGTCGGGTGCGTAAGGTGCTGGCCACCGAGGTGAGCAAGACCTCGGTCAACGCCGCCCTGCACAACCTGGCCAGCAATGGCGTGGACAACGTCACCCTGGTGCGCCTCTCCGCCGAGGAACTGACCCAGGCGCTCAACGAGGTCCGCCCCTTCCGCCGCCTGGCTGGCGTGGAGCTCAAGAGCTACGACTTCGGCACCGTCTTCGTCGACCCGCCCCGCGCCGGCATGGACCCGGACACCTGCGAACTGACCCGCCGCTTCGAACGCATCCTCTATATCTCCTGCAATCCCGAAACCCTGGCCGAGAATATCGCCCAGCTGCAGGACACCCACCGCATCACCCGCTGCGCCCTGTTCGACCAGTTCCCCTGGACGCACCATATGGAAAGTGGGGTGCTGCTAGAGCGACGTTGATACGCCCGCGTGGAAAAGGCTGCGCCGTTTTCCACCCTACGCCGGGGCTGAGCGCCCCTCTCCCTCGGGAAGAGGGCTGGGGGTGAGGGAGGCTACTGAGCCGTAGGTTGGGCTGAGACGGCTCCACCGTCGAAGCCCAACAGCCAAGCCCTGTTAGGCTTCGCTTTGCGCAGCCCAACCTACACGAGCCCCGCCTTGACGCCCCTCTCTCTGGGAGAGGGCAGTTTCAAAGGCTCAACGTGGCGACAATCAGCGCTAAAAAACGCATGCTGAGCCTTCCGATCAGTCAGGATCGATCATGGCGCCCAGCAAATCCTCTTTCGTGCGACCGCTGCCCTGCAAGCAGCCAGGCATTGAGGCGATGGTGGCCGATACGTCCTGCACCTTTGCCCGTCATACCCATGACGACTTCGGTATCGGCCTGATCCACCGGGGCGCGCAGAAATCCCTGAGCGGTCGAGGGCTGGTCGAGGCCGGTCCAGGAGATGTCATTACGGTGAATCCCGGCGAGGTACACGACGGGACGCCCTTTGATGAAACCGGCCGCGCCTGGCGCATGCTCTATCTGCATCCCAGCCTGGTCGCCGACGTGGGACAGGATGTTCTCGGGCACGCCCGCCAGGTGGAATTCAGCCAACCGCATATTGCCGATAGACGCCTGTCACAGGGCTTCGCCAACGCCTTCATCGCTACGGTGAGCCCGGACAGCGAGGCCAGCCCCTTGGCATGGGAACAAAGCCTCATCCTGTTGCTAAGTGGTTTGCTCCAGCCTCGACTACTGGAAAGCTGTGCCATTCCAGCCGGTATTGTCCGGGCACGAGAGCAGCTCGATGAAGCTCCGCTGAAAGCACCTACCCTCGCCCAGTTGGCTGAGACTGCCGAGCTGAGCCGCTATCAGTTGCTCCGCGCCTTCACCCGAGCAACAGGACTTACCCCCCACGCCTATCTCACTCAACGCCGGCTGCAGCAGGCACGCCGGCTGATCTTGGGGGGCATGTCGTTGGTCGAAAGCGCTGCGGCTTCGGGCTTCGCCGATCAGAGCCATCTCACTCGACTGTTCAAGCGTACCTACGGTTACCCGCCCGGTGCCTACGCCAAGGTATCAGTCAGCCTGCAATTTCGTTCAAGACGCTGAATGCCAACGCCGGCCAGGCTAAGACCCTGTTTCCCTGACAGGTATCAGCCGTGCACGCACTCAAAGATTACTTCCCGGCCTCGCGCCAGAAAGCTACAGACATCGACCTTGGTGCCTGGGTAGCCGTGATAGGCCAGGCGTTTTCCGGGGCGAGTCAACAGTCATGACACTCGACTTCTTGCTGACTACCTTCATCGTGGTCGCGTCGCCAGGGACAGGCGCCCTGCTGACGATAGCGGTCGGCACTACCTATGGACGCCGCGCCGCGCTGTTGGCCGCCGCAGGTTGTACCCTCGGAATCCTGCCTCACCTGCTGCTGACCCTTTGTGGCCTGACAGCGCTGCTGCAAGCCCGGCCGCTAGTGCTGGAGGGCCTGCGCTATCTGGGAGTGGCCTATCTGCTCTACCTGGCCTATCGGCAGATCCGCAATGCCAGCGCCTGGAGCACGGGCGCCACCTATCCCAACGGGGATCGAAAGATCATCCGGCAAGCCGTCCTGCTGAACCTGTTCAATCCCAAGCTGACCCTGTTCTTTCTTGCCTATCTGCCGCAATTCCTGGACCGGCAATCTGCCGCGCCGCTCACCCAGGCGCTGCTTCTGTCAGGGGTGTTCATGGGCATGACGTGGGTGGTATTCACCCTGTACGGCCTGCTTGCAGCGCAGATGAGGACGCGCCTGGTTGCCAGCCCGCGCCTGGCGCAAGGCCTGAGTATCGGTTTCGCCTGCGCCTTTTTCAGCATGGCCATCCGTTTGTTGTGGACGAGCCTATGAGGGGATGCGAGGCGTAGCCCTGTTGGGCTTCGCTGCGCTCAGCCCAACCTACAAGAGCCCACCATGACGCCCCTTCTCCCTTGGGATAGGAGACCGAGCCGTAGGTTGGGCTGAGACGGCTCCATCGTCGAAGCCCAACAGCCAAGCCACCTGTTGGGCTTCGCTTTGCTCAGCCCAACCTACAAGAGCCCACCATGACGCCCCCTCTCCCTCGGGGAGAGGGCCGGGGTGAGGGAGGCCCTACTCGTGAAACTCCGCCACCGTCTCGCGCCGGCCATAGAGAAAGGCGTCGGCCACGTGGCGCAGCGGGGCCACGTCCACGTCGGAGCGGTTCTGGGCGACCAGCTCGGCGAAGCGGGCATAGAGGCCGGCGTATTCCCGGTCGGGGCCCTGGTGGGTCAGCTGGCCGTCCAGGTACAGCTCGCTGCCGCCCTTGCTCAGGGTCAGGCGACCGCCATCGGTGTCGACGTGGATGTCCCAGGTCTGGGGGCCGGTCTGCAGGAAGTCGAGGTCGGCGGCGATGGGCACGCCGGCGCTGTCGACGAAGGCCAGTTGCGCGGCCACCGGGGTCTGGCAGTTGCCGGGAACCTGCAGCGTCGCCTCCTTGAGAAAGAACGGCCGCGGCAGGAGGGCGGTGACGATGGACAGGGCATTGATGCCCGGATCGAAGACACCCATGCCGCCCGGTTCCCAGATCCAGGCCTGACCCGGATGCCAGACGCGCACGTCTTCCTTCCACTCGATGCGCACCGCCTGGATGCGCTTGCCTTCCAGCCATTGGCGGGCCGGCTGCACGCCCTGGGCATAGCGCGAATGCCAAGTGGCGAACAGCGACAGCCCCGCCGCCTCGGCCTGGCGGGCCAGGGCGTCCACTTCGCTCAGGGTCGCGCCCGGCGGCTTCTCCAGCATCACGTGCTTGCCGGCGGCCAGGGCCTCGCGCGCCTGTTCGTAGCGCACCGCCGCTGGCGCGCAGAGCGATACGGCGTCGATGGCCGGGCCGTCTTCGAGCAGGGCGCTCAGGCTGGGATAGTGGGCGACGCCGTCGAGCTGGGCGTTGCGGCTGGCCACGGCGACCAGCTCGTAGTCGGGATTGGCGGCGAGCGCCGGCAGGTGCTGGTCACGGGCGATCTTGCCCAAACCGACGATGGCTATTCTTATCATGATCGTCCTCGGTAGACGGTAGGAGTCCGCCGTCTAGGATCGGGCAATCATCACACCAAAGCAACAGCTTCGCGGTCGGTCTGCAGGCTCTCGCGCAACTCCAGCCAGCTGCGCAGATTGGCCCCCTCACGGCCCTTGCGCCACATCAGCCAGGTGGTGGCCTGGGCGAAGCGCGCCTGGATCGGGTGCCGCTGCACCCGCTCGCGCCCCGGCAGGCTGTCGAGCATGGATTCCGGCATCAGCGCCACCCCACCGGTGATCACGCAGGCCAGCATGCTGTGGTAGGACTCGATCTCCATCACCGGGCCGCTGGGCACCCCGGCGGCGGCGTACCAGGTGTCCAGGTAGCGTCTATAGGAGCAACCGGCGCGAAAGCCGAACACCGGACGCCCGGCCACGTCGGCCGGTGAGCGCACCGGGCCGAGTTCCAGCCCGGTGATCAGCACCAGGCGTTCCTCGAACCAGGGCTGGCCCTCCAGCGCCGCATCGGGCGCCGGGCCGTCCACCAGGGCGGCGTCCAGGCGACCGGCCAGCAGGCCTTCCACCAGTTCGCCGCTGGGGCCGCTGTGCACCTGCAGATTCACCTTGGGATAGCGCTGGTGGTAGCGCGCCAGCAGTCCCGGCAGATGGATGGCTGCGGTGCTGAACATGGAACCCAGGACGAAGGTGCCAGCCGGCTCCCCGCCCTGCACCGCGCTGCGTGCCTCGTCGGCCAGGGCGAACAGGCGATGGGCGTAATCCAGCAGCCGGTGGCCGGCGGCGGTCAGGTGCAGCCGCTGGCGTTCGCGTAGGAACAGCTCCACCCCCAACTTGTCTTCCAGCTGGCGCAGGCGCGTGGAGAGATTGGAGGGCACCCGGTTGAGCCGCTCGGCGGCCCGTACCAGCGAGCCCTCTTCAGCCACCGCCTGGAAGATGCGTAATTCGGCGAATTCCATACCTTTCTCTTTAGCTGAACATCTATTTCTCTATTATTCGTTTTTATTGATTAACTTCAAGGCCTAGGCTGTCAGCATCCACCTGTTATTGGAGCCTTTTCGATGACCGCCACCACCCGCCTGCTGGCCTGCCTGCTGGCCCTGGCCACCGCCATGGGCATCGGCCGCTTCGCCCTGACCCCCGCCCTGCCCCACTTGATCGCCGAGGGTCAGATCGACCTCACCGGCGCCAGTCTGCTGGCTGCGGCCAACTACCTGGGCTATCTGCTCGGCGCCCTGGACGCGCTCTTCGCCCGTCGCACCCATGCGCGCCTGGTCGGGGGACTTTGGCTCTGCGCCGGCCTGACCCTGGCCTCCCTGCTGGTCGATGGCCTGGCCGCCCAGGCGCTGTTGCGCTTCGGCACCGGCCTGGCCAGTGCCTGGGTGCTGGTGATGGTGACCGGTCTGAGCCAGCCCCTGGCCGCCGAGGCCGGACGGCCACGCCTGGGCGCTCTGGTCTTTACCGGTCCCGGGGTCGGCATCCTCATCAGCGGCCTGATGGCCCTGGTCAGCAATCGCCTGGGTGGCGATTCCAATCAGCTGTGGCTGAGCTACGGCCTGCTCGCCAGCATGGCCACCCTGGCACTGCTGCCGCTGCTGCCACGGCGCGGTCCCGCCACCCCGCTGCCTACCACCGCCGCGGCGCCGACCAAGCGCTCGCCGGCCTTCAACCGCCTGATCCTGGCCTATGGCCTGGTGGGCGTCGGCTACATCCTGCCGGCGACCTTCCTCTCGCAGATGGCCGCCAGCCGCTTCCACGGCCAGTGGCAGGCCGACCTCTTCTGGCCCGGCTATGGCCTGGCGGCAGCCCTGGGCGTGGTGCTGGTGAGCCTGCGTCGCCCGGGCACCGATACCCGCCGCTGGCTGATCGCCACCCTCTGGCTGCAGGCCGCGGGTGTGCTGCTCTGCCTCCTGCCGGGCAGCCTGGCGCTGTTCCTCGGGGTGCTGCTCTGTGGCGGCCCCTTCCTCGCCTGCATGCAGCTGGTGATGCAGTACGGCCGCGAGCTGGCACCGGCCACGCCGCAACGCAACGCCGGGGTACTGACCGCCAGCTTCGCCAGCGGCCAGTTGCTCGGTCCCTTGTTCGGCGCGGTGAGCAGTCACTTTGCCGGCGACCTGCAACCGGCCTTGGTGATCGCCGCCCTGGGCCTGCTGTTCGCCGGGCTGCACCTGCGCCGCGCCAAGGCATCGCTACAACGCTGCCTCGCCTGAATCGTTTCCGCTGCGGCCATTCGTCACAGAAGTAAAACTGGGTGGTTCCTTGTTTTGAAATGTTTCGCCGTTCCTGAGTACAGTGACCGCCGCGCCTCATAGAGGAGGCGCTTCAGGCGCTCGCCACCCACCCTACAAGGAACACAACACTCATGATGAAGGCCTCCGATCTGGTCGTTCGCTGCTTGGAAAACGAGGGTGTGGAATACATCTTCGGCATTCCCGGCGAAGAGAACCTGGACCTGCTGGAATCCCTGCGTCGCTCCTCGCAGATCAAGCTGATCCTGACTCGCCACGAGCAGTCCGCCGGCTTCATGGCCGCCACCTACGGCCGCTTCACCGGCAAGACCGGTGTCTGCCTTTCCACCCTCGGTCCAGGCGCCACCAACCTGGTCACCGCCGGCGCCTATGCCTACCTGGGCGGCATGCCGATGCTGATGCTGACCGGCCAGAAGCCGATCAAGAAATCCAAGCAGGGTCGTTTCCAGATTCTCGACGTGTGCCGCATGATGGCGCCGCTCACCAAGTACACCCACCAGTTCGCCTCCGCCGACAACATCCCGTCGCGCATCCGCGAGGCCTTCCGTCTCGCCGAGGAAGAAAAGCCCGGCTCCGTGCACCTGGAACTGCCGGAAGACATCGCCGACGAGCACACCGAAAGCCTGCCGGTACCGCCGAGCCTGAGTCGTCGTCCGGTCGCCGAGGCCAAGGCCATCGCCGCCGCCGTCTCCAAACTGGAAAACGCCCGCAGCCCGGTGCTGGTATTGGGCGCCGGCGCCAACCGCAAGATGACCGCGCGGGTGCTGCGTCAGCTAATCGAGAAGACCGGCATCCCCTTCGTCACCACCCAGCTGGGCAAGGGCGTGGTCGACGAGCGCCATCCGCGCTTCCTGGGCAACGCCGCCCTCTCCGCCGGTGACTTCGTGCACCGCGCCCTGGAGTCCGCCGACCTCATCGTCAACATCGGCCACGATGTGATCGAGAAGCCGCCGTTCTTCATGACCCGCGGCGGCACCGAGGTCATCCACATCAACTTCCGCTCCGCCGAAGTCGATCCGGTGTACTTCCCCCAGGTCGAGGTGGTCGGCGACATCGCCAACGCCATCTGGGAGATCAAGGAGCGCATCGAGGTCCAGCCCACCTGGGACTTCGACCGCCTGCTGACCATCCGCGAAGCCAACGAGGCCCACGTCGCCGAAGGCGCCACCGATGACCGCTTCCCGGTCTACCCCCAGCGCCTGGTGGCCGATCTGCGCAACGTGCTGCCGTCCGACGGCATCGTCGCCCTGGACAACGGCATCTACAAGATCTGGTTTGCCCGCAACTACAAGGCCTACATGCCCAACACGGTGCTGCTGGACAACGCCCTGGCCACCATGGGCGCGGGCCTGCCGTCGGCCATGGCCGCACGCCTGGTCCATCCCAACACGCCTATCGTGGCGGTGTGCGGCGACGGCGGCTTCATGATGAACAGCCAGGAGCTGGAAACCGCGGTGCGCCTGAAGATGAACCTGGTGGTCATCATCCTGCGCGACGATGGCTACGGCATGATCCGCTGGAAGCAGGCGCAGATGGGCTTCGAGGACTTCGGCCTGGACTACGGCAACCCGGACTTCGTCCGCTACGCCGAAAGCTACGGCGCCCAGGGCCATCGCGTGGAAAGCGCGGCGGCCTTCGCCCCGCTGGTGCAGCACTGCCTGGACACCCCTGGCGTCCACGTCATCGACTGCCCGGTGGACTACTCCGAGAACGACCGCATCCTGCACCAGGACATCAAGGAGCGCAGCGCGGCGGTCTGATCGAGTAGGTCAGTCAGGTAAGGGAACGCCCCGGCCATGAGGTCGGGGCGTTTTTGCTTGGGCCCACGACGGCGTCCCGAACGCCTCGCCGCGCCAGCCCACCCAGGTCGTCGCCATGGGCAAGCGTCTTGGTAATTGCCATGAAGGGAGGCGTCTTATCAGGCTTTCAGCACGCCTTACCTGTGAAAAAGGACGACTTTTCCTTGTATTTAGTCAAACTATTCAGCAAGTTTTATCAATAAAATCAAAAAGATACGATGTGAGATCTCCACCAGAACAGGCCGCATATCCCGGTAATTGTGCAGCCTATCGCTTGGCTTTAAACCTTCCAGCAATCGCGCCTCTATTAAGGAGACCTTAAGCACCGTCGTGGCTGTACCCCCTCATCCGCTGCTTTCCTCGGCGCGGGACCGCAATCGTCTGATTGCCCGTCCGCGCCTGCAGGCGGCAGGGCGAGGTCAGGTCTTGCCCAAGGCGCCTAGGGGAATACCCGTGGTTACTCGCACAAGATGCCAAGCGCCCTTCGCGCCCACCGGCCCTGCCGGTAGCTGACGAAACAGAGGCTGCCGTAACCCTCAAGAAGACGCTGGCCCCGTGGCCGGCGTCATCCAGAGCTCCGCTATCCAGGTAGTCCAAATGCAGCAAAATGGCTGGAATGTATTAAGCAATCTCACCGTCAGGGCCAAGCTGGCCCTCGGCTTCGCTCTGCTCATCGGCATGATCCTGCTGGTGGCCTACACCGGCTGGTCGGCCACCGATACCTTGCGCGATCGCAGCGAACGCATGAACGACATCGCCGGTTACAGCACCGTGGCCCGTGACATGCGCATTGAGCGACTGGTGTACTTCACCAAGGCCGATGATGCCCAGGCGGCCAAGTGGCTCGCCGCCCTGGAAAAGACCGAAGCCCAGTTGCACGGCATCGCTCCGCATTTCAAATCTCCGATTAATCAGACCCTGCTCGATGAGGCGGACAACACCCTCAAGCGTTATCGCGACTTCTACGATCAGACGATCGCCGCCACCCGCGAGCGGGAAGCCATCCGCAAGGTCGCCAGCGCCGCGGCCGAGGCCGCCAACACCCATCTGCTCACCCTGGCTGAAGCGGCGAACGGCGAGACCGGTCGCCCCGCCGATCGCCAGCAGCTGGCAGCGCTCTTCATCAGCGTGCAGCGGATGCGAGTGGATTTCCGTGGCTATGCCACCGCACCGAACAAGGATAGCGAACAGAAGGTGCGCGACTCCGTCAACGCCGCGTTCTCCCAGGCCAAGGCGCTCGGCGCCACGGCTCTGCCGGCCGAGACCGTGCAGAAGTTGCTCGGTGAAATCTCCGGTTACGGGCAGCGCCTCGAACAACTGGTGGCAGCGCAGGCGCAGGTGGACCAGGCTCAGGGCGGCATCACCACCACCATCACCACCCTGCTCTCCATCGCCGACAAGCTCACCGCCATCCAGCAGGAATTCCGCGCGGCCGACGTGGCCAATGCCCGCCAGTTGCTGTTGATCTGGCTGGCAATCGCCATCGCCCTGGGCCTGGCCTGTGCCTGGCTGATCACCCGTTCCATCGTCAAACCCTTGCAGGACACCGTGGCGCTGGCCGAAATGGTCGCCAGCGGCGACTTCACCCATCAGCAGCAGGTCACCCGCAAGGATGAACTGGGCGCCCTGCAGACCAGCATGCAGCGCATGACCGGCAACCTGCGGCGTCTCATTGGCGAGGTGCGTGACGGTGTCGTCCAGGTAGCCAGCGCTGCCGAGCAGTTGTCGGCGGTCACCGAGCAGACCAGCGCTGGCGTGCAGTCGCAAAAGGTCGAGACCGACCAGATCGCCACCGCCATGCAGGAAATGACCGCCACCACCCACGAGGTGGCGCGCAACGCTGGCGAAGCGGCCAAGTCCGCGCTGGACGCCAGTCGCCAGGCCCAGCAAGGCGATCTATCGGTCAGCAAGGCAATCGACCAGATCGAGCTGCTGGCCCGGGAAATGGCGTCGACCAAGGCGGCCATGGCCACCCTCCGTGGCCACGCCGACAGCATTGGCGGCGTACTCGACGTGATCAAGGCGGTGGCCGAGCAGACCAACCTGCTGGCGCTCAATGCCGCCATCGAAGCCGCCCGTGCCGGCGAGGCGGGACGTGGCTTTGCCGTGGTCGCCGACGAGGTCCGCGGCCTGGCCCAGCGTACCCGCTCCTCGACGGACGAGATCGCCCAGCTCATCACCGGTCTGCACCAGAGCACCGACCGCATGGCGACGGTGCTCGACCATAACGTGCAGTTGACCGACAGCAGCGTCGGTCTGTCCCGCGAGGCGGGCGAGATGCTCAAGCGCATCACCCAGTCGGTGAAAGACATCGAGTCGATGAACGAACAGATCGCCTGCGCGGCCGAGCAGCAGAGTTCGGCCGGCGAAGAGATCAGCCGCAACGTCACCAACGTCCGCGACATCTCCGACCAGACCGCCGCCGCCAGCGAGGAGACGGCCTCGTCGAGCATGGAGCTCGCCCGTATCGGTGTGCGCCTGCAGGAGATGACGACACGCTTCAAGGTGTGATCCTGGCGGGCGCTCCTTCCCCTCACCCGGTCCTCTCCCCAAGGGAGAGGGAGCGCCTGGGATGGACTTCCAGGAGGAAGGAAAACGCGGCACAAAAGGTAGGTTGGGCTGAGCACAGCGAAGCCCAACGTCAGTCAGGTGAAGGCTGGGCCGTTGGGCTTCGACGGTGAAGCCGTCTCAGCCCAACCTACGGCTGGCTCTACCCGAGGGAGTGGAAAGCACCTGTCATGCCTGGTGTTGCGTGGAAAACGGCGCAGCCTTTTCCACACTGGCACGAGGTAGATACCATCTCTCCCATCAATCACAACAGGTCCTCTAAAGGGCCTGTCGTGGTTGATAAGGTCGCTGCGTCTTGAGCACGCCATAGGCGATCTGCAGCAGTTTGCGCATGGCAGCGCCCAAGGCGCTCATTCGGGCTTTGCCGCGTGCCAGTAGTCGTTCATAC